>NZ_JBVMUY010000047.1:0-151026 GCF_055632325.1 Nocardiopsis sp. KDC1DS13DA1 | reverse complement strand
ACGCGTCAGTTGCTGACCGCGGCGCCGGTGCTGGACGCCGACGAGGCACGACGCCTGCGTGCCGAGCGCGTCGAGAAGCGCAGGGCGGGCCAGCCCGTCTAGACGGCGGTACGAGAGCCGAGGCCGGTGGGGACGTGACCACGTCCCCACCGGCCTCGGCCGTGTTCGGGGACCGGTCCCCGAACACGGCCGAGGCCGACTGCCGGGCGTGGGTCCCGGAGAACCGCGCTTCTGTATTCTAGTGCTAGAATGCATGCGTGGAGCTGACACCCGCCGAACTGACCGTGCTGGGGCTGGTCATCGAACGCCCCCAGCACGGCTACGACCTGGAACAGGTCATCGAGCACCGAGGGATCCGCCAGTGGACGGACATCGGGTTCTCCTCGATCTACTACCTGCTCACCAAGTTGGAGAAGCGGGGGCTGGTCCACGTCCCGGAGGCCCCCGCGGCGGCGAAGTCCCGCCGCGTGTTCCATCCCACCGACTCCGGAAGGCGGGCCGCGAGCCGCGGCGCGCTCGCCCTCATCCAGGAGGTGCGGCCGGTGCCCCACCCGCTGCTGGTGGGCGTCGCCAACCTGCCGCTGCTCTCCGAGCGGGAGTACACCGGGGCGCTGCGCGCCAGACTGGCACGGGTGGAGGAGCGCATCGCCGCGGTGCGGGAGGCCGAACGGGTGCAGGCTCCCTCCGCGCTGGCGGCGCGTGAGGTGTTCTCGTACTCGCTGAGCCTCCTGGAGGCGGAAAGGTCGTGGCTCGCCGACCGAGCCCAGGTCCCCCATGAACAGCAAGACTGACTTCAAGAAGACCCTCGACGCCTACCACGCCGAACCGGGCCGGTTCCGGATCGCGCAGGTACCTGATCTGCGGTACCTCATGGTCGACGGCCACGGGGACCCGGGCAGCGCACCCTTCGCCGAAGCGGTCGGGGCGCTCTACCCGGTGGCCTACAAGCTCAAGTTCGCCAGCAGGCAGGACCTCGGGCGCGACTACGTCGTCATGCCGCTGGAGGGCCTGTGGTGGGCCCAGGACATGGACGCCTTCACCTCGGCGCGCGACAAGTCGCGATGGGACTGGACGCTGATGATCATGGTCCCGGACTGGATCGACCAGGACATGTTCGCCGCCGCCGTGGACCGGGCCGGGGAGCGGAACAGGCCCGCGCGCCTGGGCGACGTCCGCATGGAGACGCTGTCCGAGGGGCGTTGCGTGCAGACGTTGCACGTCGGTTCGTTCGACGACGAGGCGGACGTGCTCGAGCGGATGCACCGCGAGTACATTCCAGGCCACGGGCTGCGCATGGTCGGCAAGCACCACGAGATCTACCTCAGCGACTTCCGCAGGGTCGCCCCGGAGAAGCTGCGCACCATCCTCAGGCAACCGGTCGACACCGCCGCGTCCGGCGGTCGGTAACGCCCGACCGGCGCGAGGCCACCGGCCAGCCGGAGGAACACCTCCCCCGGGGCAGACCGGTGAGCGCGTTCTGGCCATGGATGTCCACGCAGGTCCGTGCCTCCGGATCGGCCGCCACCCGCACGGTGACGGCGGAGGGCGGCCCGTACCGGAGCAGCACACCGGTCCGTCCGTCCGCGTCGAAGTCCTCGCACGTGACGTTCTCGTCGGCGCAGTCGTGGTGGAGCGGGCGGAGGGGACCCCCTCTGTCAGGGTGCGAGGCGGACCGAAACCCCGTCGGCACGTTGGTGGGAGATTCTCCTGTCGACGGACACGGCGCTCCGGTCCTCGGAGTCCAGCACCGCCGGTGGGGCGGGCGGCCGGTGGCGTCGTGCACCCGCCGGGACCCGGTCGGCAGTCACTGGGTGAGGTGCACGGTGTTCATTGGGCGATCGCTCCGTTCGTGGGGTGAACGCGCATCGGAGCGCATGATGACAGACCGGAGGACGCGGCTGTTCGCGTTCGGCTTCCAGGTCCCCGAGCACCTGCCGGCGGGCCTGTGCCGGCACCCGGCCGACCGGGGCACGCGCTACACGGACGTGCGGTACTGGACGGAGTGCGCGAAGTCTCCGGAGGAGGGCCGATTCGACGGCCTGTTCCGCGTGGACAGCGTCGGCCGCCACGGCGTCCACGCGAGGAGCGCGGACGCCGCGCAGTTCCCGTCGAACGCCCCCCTGCGGTGGCCACGGAGCCGGGCCGTGAGCGCCTCCGCGTCACGGTGCGCGCCCGGGCCCGGGCGGCACCCCCTCGACCCACGCCGCCCTGGCGTCGAGCGTCCGGTGGCACCACCGGACGCAGGTCCTTCCGGTTCCTGACGCGTCGTGTCCCGGACGGCGGGCCGCCCCGTCGCCCGGGACGGGACTCCCGGGTTCCTCAGGTGAGGTGGGTGCCCAGGCCCACGCCGTGGGCCTCCCGCAGGTAGCCGTCCAGCTCCTCCGTGAACTGCTCCTCCGAGGTGAGGGTGAAGTGGTGGACGAGGAGCCGTTTGGTGTACGGCGACACGTGCGTGAACAGCGCGCTCTCGACACGGCGGGGCAGGTCGAGGTAGCCGCCCAGCCCCTTCCCGGTCAGCCGCACGGCGGCGAAGATCCGGCGCGGACCGCGGAAGCCCACCTGGGCGCGCACGGGGGCGTACTCGAACTCCCCGATCGTCTTCAGTCGCTCGCAGAACAGGTGGAAGAGGGGGACCACCCACTCGGGGCCGCCCTCCACGTGCTGTTCGACCGTCCAGGACCCGCAGACGTGCCGTTGGTTGCGTCGGGAGAAGACCCGCCCGCACTCGGGACACGGCCATCCCGCCGATCCGGACCCCGCGCCGCCGGTCATGTCGTCGATGGTACTCACCCTTTCCACGGGAGCGCCTCGACCAAGGTTCGGAGGATTCCAAATCAAACCGGTTGGGGTGGTTGACGCGAGACGCCGCCCTGTATCAATATAACTGCAGTTATCTACAATATAACTAAAGTTGAGAGCTTTGTCGAGTTGGTGGGGCCGCCCATCGGCCTGCTCCCACCCATCCGGCACCGATGCGCTCCGGAAGGTCATGATCTTGTCCGAACACCAGGTCATCCATCAGTTCGTCGAGCATGAGGCCGCCTTCTCCCCGGAGGCGGTGGCCATCGTCGGCACCGATGTCTCGGTCGGCTACCGGGACCTCAACACGCGGGCCAACCGCCTGGCCCGGGAGCTGCGCGCCCGGGGCGCCTCCCGGGGCTCCCGAGTGGCGGTCGCCCTGGCAGACACCGAGGACTTCGTCGTCGCCGCCCTCGCGGCCCTCAAGACCGGCGCCGCCTACGTCCCCATCGACCCCGGCTACCCCCGGGAACGCCGAAAGTTCATGATCGGGGACAGCCGCTCCGACCTGGTCGTCAACGAGACCGGTGAGGCGTACGATCCCTCCGTCTCCGCCGTCGGGGTGAACGCCCCCGAGCTGGCGGACCACCCCGGGGACGACCTCGGCGTCCCCGTCTCCCCCTTGGACCCCGCGTACGTCATCTACACCTCGGGTTCCACCGGCAGGCCCAAAGGCGTGGTCGTCGACCACGCCGCTGTGGTGGGACTGCTGTCCTCCGACCCCCGCCTCGCGGTCGGCCGGGGGCAGACCGTCGCCCACCTCGCTCCCACCTCCTTCGACGCCTCGACCTTCGAACTCTGGGCGGCCCTCACCGCGGGTGGTACGGTCGCGGTCCTGGCCGACCGCGGAGTCTCGATCGAATCGCTCGGCCGCGGCCTGCGCGAGCGCCGCCCGGACTGGATGTTCCTCACCACGGGGCTCTTCCACCTGCTGGTCGACCGGGACCCCGACGCCCTGGCCGGTGTCGGCGTACTCATCACCGGCGGCGACGTGCTCTCCCCCCGCCACGTGCGGACCGCGGCGTCGTCCGTGGGTGGCCGCCTCTACGCCGCCTACGGACCGACGGAGACCACGGTGTTCGCGTCGCTGCACGCCGTCGACCCCGGGCGGGAGCAGCCCCGGGTCCCGCTCGGCAGCGCCCTGCGGAACACGACGCTCCGGATCCTGGACGGTGACCTCCGCGAGGTCCCCGTCGGCACCGGGGGCGAGATCTACATCAGCGGCGAGGGGCTGGCCCACGGCTACCACGACCGCCCAGCCACCACCGCCGGGGTGTTCCTTCCCGACCCGTACTCCTCGGATCCCGGCGCGCGCATGTACCGCACCGGTGACCGGGGCAGGCGCCTCCCCGACGGGGAATTCGACTTCCTGGGCCGCGTCGACCGCCAGGTCAAGGTCCGGGGGTTCCGGATCGAGCCCGCCGAGATCGAGATCGCCCTGGCCGCGCACCCCGACGTCGGCTCGGCCGCCGTGGCCGTCGCCGTCCACGCCCGGGGGGACAAGCGCATCGCCGCCTACGTCGCCCCGTCCGGGGCCGTCGAACCGACGGTGCCCGGGCTGCGGGAGTGGGTCGCCGACCGGCTGCCCGCCCACATGGCGCCGCACAACTACCTGGTCCTGGACCGGCTGCCCCTGGACCCCAACGGCAAGGTGGACCGCGGGTCCCTGCCGGCCCCCTGGACCTCGCGGTCCGAACTCGGCCTGGCCCAGGACTACGTCGCGTCCCGTACCGACACCGAGCGGCTCGTCGCCCGGACCGTCGCCGACGTCCTGGGCCTGGACGAGGTCGGCCGCCACGACGACTTCTTCGAGATCGGCGGCGATTCGCTCAGCAGCGTCCGGGTACTGGAGCATCTGCGCGCAGAGGGCCTGAACGTGAGCGCGCGCGAGTTCTTCGCCGACTCCACCCCGGCCGCACTGGCTGCGGTTCGCGACGACTCCCCGGTGTCCGAGTGCCCCGCCCTGAACGAGGCGATCGCGTGAGGATCACGGTCCCCGGACCCGACGAACGGGTACCCGTCGACGAGATCGACCTCTACGACCCGCGGACCTTCCGGCGCGAGTGCCGGCACGCCGTCTGGCGGACGCTGCGGGAGGAGGCCCCGGTCTGGTGGCAGAAGGCGCCCAACGGTACCGGTTTCTGGTCCCTCACCCGCTTCGAGGACTGCGACCGCGTCCTCAAGGACCCCAGGACCTTCACCTCCGAGCACGGCACCATCCTCGCCTCGGTCGGGGTGGGGGACACCGCGGGCGGCCAGGCCGTCACCGTCTCCGACCACTCCACGCACCGGCAGCTGCGCGGCCCCGTCCTGCGCAGACTGAGCCGCTCGGTCATCCGTGCCTGCGGGCCGGAGATGGAGGCCGAGATCGAACGGCTCGTGCGACCGCTGCTGGAGGAGGGGGAGGCCGACTTCGCGGCGCTGATGCATCGGATGCCCATGGCGATGCTCGCCCCGATGATGGGTGTGCCCCCCGAGTTGCGCGCGGAGATCGCCCACTGGTCGGCTGTCAGCATCGCACCCGACGACCCCGAGCTCAACGGGGGGGCCTCGGTCGCCGCGATCTCCCGCCGGGCGCACCTCGAACTGTTCGACCTGTTCGGCGAGGTGATCCGGTACCGGCGCGGACAGCCGGGCGAGGACGTCATGACCAGCCTCACCACCCTACTGCTCGACGGCCGGCCGCTGACCGACCAGCAGGTGGCGCTCAACTGCTACAGCCTGGTGATGGGGGCCCACGCCACCACACCGCACGTGGCCGCGCACACCCTGATGACGCTGATCGAGCGCCCCGACCTGTGGGACGCGGTGCGGGCCGACCCCGGTCTCGTCCCGGGTCTGGTCGACGAGGGCACCCGCTGGACATCGCCCACCCACCACCTGGTGCGGCGGGTCACCGCGGACACGGAGATCGCCGGTGTGCACCTGGCGGAGGGGGACTGGGTGTGCGCCTGGGTCGGCTCCGCCAACCGCGACGAGAAGGTGTGGGACGACCCCTACGAGTTCCGCCCCGAACGCCCGGCCCACGCCCACCTCGGCTTCGGTGCGGGCCCGCACTACTGCATCGGCTCCCACGTGTCGCGGGCGGCGCTGACCGCCCTCTTCACCCTGCTGACCCGGCGCTACGAGCGCATGGAGCTGGTGGCCGAGCCCGTCCACCTCCTCTCCAACTGGATCAACGGCATGAACCACATGCAGGTCTCCGGCGACCTGGGGAAGGCGTCATGAGAAACACCGGACCGGAGGAGTCCCTCACCGGGGTTCCGCACGACCAGATCGACCTCTTCGATCCCGAGCGCTTTCGTTCCTCCTCCCAGCACCCGTCCTGGCGGACGCTGCGGAAGGAGTCTCCGATGTGGGAGCAGACCGGCCCCGACGGGGCCAGGTTCTGGTCGGTCACCCGCTATGAGGACGTCCTGCGGGTGATCAAGGACCACCGCACCTTCGGCTCCGAGCACGGCACCATCCTCGCGGTCCTGGGCGGGGACCGGGCCGGGGGGAAGACCATCAATCTGATGGACCGACCCCGGCACACCGCGATCCGGGTGCCGACCATGCGCCTGCTGTCCACGCCGGCGATGACCAGGAGCACCGACCTCGTGCGCGAGCGGGTCCGCGAGATCCTTCGCGAGTGCCGGTCCGAGGGCACCGACGACCTCGCCCCGCTGATGCACCGGCTCCCCATGGCGGTCGTGGGCGACGTCATCGGGGTTCCGGAGGAGCTGTGGCACGACGTGGCCCGTTGGGCCATGGCTGGGGTGGCGCCCGAGGACCCCGGTTACCTGTCGGAGTCCGAGGAGGCGACCCTCAAGGCCGCACACTTCGAGCTGTTCGCCCTCTTCCACGACCTGGTGCGCGAGCGCAGGACCAGGCCCCGGGAGGACGTCATCTCGGCCCTGCTCTCCGTCGAGGTCGAGGGCCGCAGGCTCACCCAGGAGGAAGTGATCCTGAACTGCTACAGCTTCGTGATGGGTGCCAACACGACCACCCCCCACGTGGCGAGCCACCTGCTCCTGGCGCTGGCGGACAACCCCGAGGCGTGGAACACGCTCCGGGAGGGGCGGGCCACCCCGGCCCAGGCGGTGGAGGAGGGCGTCCGCTGGGCCACGCCCACCAACCACCTCGTGCGCCGCACCAACGTCCCGGTGCGCCTGGCCGGGACCGACCTGGGGGAGGGCGAGCTGGTCTGCGCCTGGGTGGCCTCGGCCAACCGGGACGAGTCCGTCTTCGACCAGCCCTACGTCTTCGACCCCACCCGTTCGCCCAACCCCCACGTGGGCTTCGGCAACGGCATCCACTACTGTAACGGCGCCCCCGGCGCCCGCCTCGTCGTCCGCCTGATGCTGGAGGAGGTCCTGACGGGCACCGACCGGATCGAGCGGACCGGTCCCGTGGAGCACCTGTACTCCAACTTCATCAACGGGATCACCCGCCTGCCGTTGCGCCTGCACACCGCCTCGGCTCCCCGGCCGCCGGTCCTGGCCGCCGCCGCGCCCGCGGCGCGACGCGCGGAACCGGTCATGACCGCCGTGCCGGGGGCGAGCTGCCCCGTGACCGGGGAGGTGGCCGATGGCCTCCTCTGAACGCGCCTCGTCCCGCTGGTTCCTGCGCGGCGTCCCGGAAAACGGCGACCACGTGCTGTTCGGTTTCCCCTACGCCGGGGTCGGCGCCTCCTCCTACCGGGACTGGCCCGCACTGCTGGGTGAGGGGGGCTTCTGCGCCCTCCAGCCCCCCGGCCGCGAGAACCGGATCGCGGAGGAGAACCCGCCCACCCACGCGGACTTCGCCGACCAGCTCGTCGAGGCACTGCTCCCGCACCTGGACCGCCCGTACGCCTTTCTCGGGCACTGCGGGGCCTTTCCCTACATGCTGGAGACGGTCTTCCGGCTCCGGCAGTTGGGGCTGCCGCTGCCGGTCGAGGTGTTCGCCTCCTCCTGGGGCGCCCCGCATCGGGGCCTGTACGGGGCGCTGAACTTCATCGACCTCGAAGGGACGGACATGGTCCGGGAGGTCGGCGCCCTCGCGGAGCGGATGGGCAGGCCCCTGCCCGCCGAGCTCGCCGAACTGGCCGCCGAGACCATGCTCGACGACCTCAGGGTCCAGCGGGGCTACCGCTACGACGGCACGCCCCCGGTCCCGGTTCCGGTCACCCTGGTCGGCTGGACCGACGACGACGTGGTCCCGGCCGGAGGGCTCGACGAGGGCTGGTCGGACTGCGCGGAGGTCTCCTACCACCTGTTGGATGGGGACCACGGCGCGTTCCTGCGCTGTCCCCGGGCCCTGCGGGACCTGATCACGGACCGCATGGGCGCGGCTCTGGGGAGGCATCTTGTCTGAGCGAGAGGCGTCCGACGCCCGGCGCTGGTTCCGAGGGCTGGGCTCCCGGCCGGAGGCCCGGACACGGCTCTTCTGCCTCCACTACGCGGGGGGCGGCGCGTCGATGTACCGTCGCTGGTCCGAGCGCCTTCCCGATACCGTGGAGGTGGTCGCCGTCCAGCTCCCCGGCCGGGAGAACCGCCGTGCGGAGCGCCCCTACGACAGTATGGGCCCCCTCGCGGATGACCTGGCGGACCTGCTCACCCCCCACCTCGACGTGCCCTACCTGTTCTTCGGGTACAGCATGGGTGCCAGACTCGGCTGGGTGCTCTCCCGCCTGCTGCGCGGGCGCGGCGCACCCGTGCCGGCCTCCCTGGTGGTCGCGGCCAGCCCCGGGCCGTGCCTCCGCACGCCGGTGAGCGGGTGGGACGGCACCGACGGGGACCTGGTCGACTACCTGCGTGATCTGGGCGGGACCCCGCCGGAGGTGCTGGACCAGCCGGACCTGCTGTCCCTGCTCCTGCCCACGGTCCGCGCCGACCTGACGGCGGTGGCCACCTGGCCCTACGAGGAGGCGCCGCCCCTGGACACACCCGTCCACGCGCTGGCCGGGTCCGAGGACGCCTACGCCTCCCCGGAGCGGATGCTGGCCTGGGGGCGGGAGACGGCGGGGGGATTCCGGCTGAGCGTCCTGCCCGGCGGGCACTTCTTCGTCGACTCCGCCTCCCGAGCGGTCCTGGAGCTGGTCGAGCGGGAGGTCGCCGCGCTGCCCGGGACGGAGCGGTGGCCGGTCCCCTCCGCGTCCCGTGAAGGAGGTGCCGTCCATGCGCGCGTGTGACGTTCTGCCGGGCGAGCTGGAATCGAAGGTCACCGCCACGGCCGGGAGGCTGGGCGCGAGCCGGGCCGAGGTACTGGCCGCAGGGTTCCTGGCCCTGATGTCGCGCGGCGGCGCCCGGGCCCCGGAGTCCTTCCGGATCCGCTCGGGCACGGACGAAGGGTACCGCGAGTTCGGCCCGGTTCCCGCCGTCACCGCCTTCTCCGCGCTGGTACGCGCGGTGGGGGAGCAGGGCATGCTCGGCCCCGACCTGCGCTGCTCGGCTGCCAGCGGCCCCGGACCGCGGACGGACGATCTCACCTTGACGGCGGAGCCCTTCCGCGGCGGTCTGCGCATCCGGTGGGAGGGCCTGTCCCCGGACGGGCCCGACGGCGGCGGTCGGGCGCTGGCCGACCGCTACCTCCACCTGCTCGGGGAGGCGGCGGCCGCACCCGACACCCGGATCGGGGAACTCCCGGTGCTTCCACCGGATCAGCTGGAGCTGCTGGAGCGGTGGTCCGGAACCCCCGACCGCTTTCCCGGGGGGACCCTCGTCCACGAACTGTTCGAGCGGCGGGCCCGGACGGCTCCGGACGCCCTCGCCGTCCAACGCCAAGGTGACCTCCTCACCTACGGGGAACTCAACGCGCGGGCCAATCGGCTGGCCCGAGCCCTGAGAGAGCGGGGCGCCGCACCGGAGCGCACCGTGGCCCTCCTGATGGAGCGGTCGGTGGAGATGTTGGTCGCCTTCCTGGCCGTCTTCAAGTCCGGGGCGGCGGCGGTCCTGCTCGACCCGGGGCACCCCCGCGCCCGGGTGGAGCGCACCATCGCCACCGCCCGCCCCCGGGTCCTGCTGACGCTGGACCGGCTGGGACCGCCGCCCGACTGCGGGACGACCTGCGTCCTGGCGGTGGACCGGGAGCCCGCGGAGGTCGCCGCGCTGCCCGACGGCGACCTCGGGGTCCGCCTGCACCCCGACGCGGTGGCGTACGTGGTCCACACGTCCGGTTCGACCGGGGAGCCCAAACGCGTCGCGGTCCTGCACCGGTCCGTGGCCCACTCGGTGCGCACGCACCGGGAGGGGCACCGGATCACGGAGCAGGACCGGGCGGCCTGGCTCGCCCCGCCCGGCGCGTCGGTGTCGGTCGGTGAACTGTGGCCGTACCTGGCCTCCGGAGCCAGTGTCCACCCCGCCGAACCGGACGTGGTCGCCTCTCCGCGGGCGTTGCGCGACTGGATCCTCGCCGAGCGCGTCACCACGGCCTACGTGAGCATGCCGCTCGCGGAGGACCTGTACACGCTGCCCTGGCCGGGGCGCGCCTCTCTGCGGCTGCTCACAGTGGGCAGCGACAAGGTGCGCCGCTGGGCCGACCGGGGCCTGCCCTTCGAGGTCGCTGTCTCCTACGGTTCCTCGGAGGCCAACGGGGTGAGTAGCTGCCTGGTGCCCTGGGAGGATCGCCTGACCAGTGCCACGGCCGGACCCGGGGACCGGGACGGGCCGCCGCCGGTGGGGCGCCCCTGGCCCGGGGCCCGCCTCCGGTTGCTGGACGCACGGATGCGCCCGGTTCCGCCGGGTGCGGTGGGTGAGCTCTACGTCGGTGGCCCGGAACTGGCCCGGGGGTACCTGGGCGCTCCGGGGCTCACGGCGGAGCGCTTCGTGCCCGACCCCTGCGGCCCGCCGGGGTCGCGTCTGTACCGCAGCGGCGACCTGGCCTGCTTCGACGCCCAGGGGCGTCTGCACCACCGGGGCCGGGTCGACCACGAGGTCAAGGTGCGGGGGTTTCGCGTCCACCCGGGCGAGGTCGAGGCCGTCCTGCTGGAGTGCCCCGGGGTGCGGTCGGCGGTCGTGGTGCCGGTCTCCCACCCCTCCGGGGGGCTGCGCCTGGCGGCGCATCTGGTGGCCGACGGGACCGGGACCGACCAGGTGCGCGTCCACGCCGAGGACCGGCTGCCGTCGCATCTGCTCCCGTCCGCCTACAACCTGCTCGACGCCCTGCCCACCACGGTCAACGGAAAGGTGGACCGGGCCGCGCTGCCGGAGGTCTCGTGGGAGGCGGACGCCTATGAGGCGCCTCGGGACGCACTGGAGCGCGAGCTCGTGGGGATCTTCTCGAAGGTCCTCGACGTGGAACGGGTTGGGATCAGTGACGACTTCTTCCACCTGGGCGGGGACTCCCTGGCGGCGACGCGGTTGACCGAGCTGATCAGCACGGGACTCGGCCACCGGGTCAGTCTGCGTGCCCTGCGCAGGCACCGGACTCCGGCCGACCTCGCGGACCTGCTGCGGGCCGAGGGAGCCGCGACCGTCGGCGCGCTCTGAGGGGTTCGGTGAGGGGCCGGTCGGGGTGGGCCCACCCCGACCGGCCCCTCACGCGTTCCCCGGTCGGATCTCCGAAAAAAGAGGCACGCCTGCACATAGAACAGGGTTGACGAAGGATTGCACCATGTCGCATGATGACTTCTGTCATAAAAAAATTGACTTGAGTTAATTTATTGACAACCAGTTTGGCCCCCTCCCTCAGGACGACTCCACGGAAGGAAGAAGGCCCATGACGGTCGAGGACATGCCCTATCTGGAGATCTATGTGGACGACGGGCCGGCAGCCGTCGACTACTTCACGTCGGTGTTCGGGTTCGCCACCGAAGCCGTGGCCGGACCCGAGACCGGACTCGCCGACCGCCGGGCCACGGCCCTGCGGACCGCTGACGTCCACCTCGTCATCACCACGCCCGTCGACGGAGCCGGGCCGGTCGCCGATCACCTCGCCGTCCACGGCGACGGTGTGGCCGACGTCGCCTTCACCGCGGCCGACGTTCGGGCCGCGCACGGCCGCGCCGTCGAGGCGGGCCTGCGGTCGCTGACCGAGCCGGGGGGCGACGGGCGGGACCGCCCCCGGCCCGCCGTGGCGGGCTTCGGGGGCCTGGTCCACAGCCTGGTGCCGGCCGGAGTCACGCTCCCCGCCTATCCGTGGCGGCCCGCGCCCTCCAGCGGGAGCCCCTCCCCGGACGTCCGCGGGATCGACCACCTGGCCGTCTGTCTGGAGGCGGGCACCCTTCACGACACCGTGGACACGTACGGGAGGGCCTTCGGCCTGGAGTACTACTCCTCCGAGTACATCAGCGTGGGCGAGCAGGCCATGGACTCCATTGTGGTCCGCGACCCCTCCGGCCGGATCACGTTCACCATGATCGAGCCGGACACCGACCGCAAGCCGGGGCAGATCGACCGGTTCCTGGACCGCAACGCCGGCAGCGGCGTGCAGCACGTCGCCTTCCTCGTCGACGACATCGTCTCGACGGTGGAGGGGGCGCGCGAACGGGGCGGGGAGTTCCTGAACACTCCGGACACCTACTACGACGCCCTGAGCGAGCGTCTCCCGGGGCTGGCCGGCCACATCGACGGCCTGCGAGCCACCCGGGTCCTTGCGGACCAGGACGAGTGGGGCTACCTGTTGCAGATCTTCACCCGCTCGCCGCACCCCCGCGACAGCCTCTTCTACGAGCTCATCCAGCGCAACGACGCGCGGGGCTTCGGCAGCGCGAACATCCGTGCCCTGTACGAGGCGGTCGAGCGGGCCAAGGAGTTCTGAGGGACGCCATGGGAGTCGCACACGGAGAACCGAGCACACGCGCGGGCGCACCGCTCACCCTGGCCGAGGTCCGTGACCGGGCCGCCGTTGCCCTGCCCCGGGGCGTCTGGGACTTCATCGAGGGCGGGGCGGGCGAGGAGAGCACCCTGAGGGAGAACACCGAGGCGTTCTCCCGGGTACGGATGGCACCGTCCGTCCTCACCGGGGTCATCGATCCGGACCCCTCGGTGGAGGTGTTCGGACAGCAGTGGACCGCTCCGGTCGGGGTCGCCCCGATGGCCTACCACACCATGGTGCACCCGGAGGGGGAGGCCGCCACCGTCCGGGCCGCAGGGGACCGCGGACTCCCCGTGGTCGTCGGCATGTTCTCGGGCCGACGCCTGGAGGAGCTCGCCGGACTCACCCGGGCCCCGTTGTGGCTTCAGCTGTACGTCCTGTCCGACCCGGAGGTGACGTTCGAGGTCGCCGAGCGCGCGGCCGCACTCGGTTTCGGTGCGCTGGTGCTGACCGCGGACACTCCCCGGCTGGGCCGACGGCTACGTGACCTGCGCAACGGATTCCGCCTGCCCCCGGGGTGCACTCCTGTCAACCTGCCCGGCGCGGGGGACGGGTACGCGGACCCCGCTCGGCACAGTGTCACCGGGATGCACGCGGGCCTGGACTGGTCGTTCCTGGAACGCCTCAAAGCCCGTGTGCCGCTGCCCCTCGTGGTCAAGGGCGTCCTCAGCCAGCGGGACGCCCGCCTGGCCCGCGACCACGGGGCTGACGCCGTGCTGGTCTCCAACCACGGCGGACGCCAACTCGACGGGGTCCGCACCGGCCTGGACGCCCTCCCCGAAGTCGCGGACGCGGTCGGCGGGGACCTGGCCGTGTTCCTGGACGGCGGGGTGCGCCGGGGCCGCGACATCATGGCGGCGCTGACCCGTGGGGCCGAGGCGGTCTTCCTCGGCCGCCCCGTCCTGCACGGGCTCGCCACCGGGGGAGAGGAGGGGGTCTCGACGGTTCTGGACCTGTTGGCCGCGGAGTTCGAGGACGCCATGCTCCTCACCGGGCGGGCCCGGGCGCGCGACCTCCCGCCGCACGCGTCTGCTCCACCGCGCGGCTCCGACGGCCGGGTGACCCTGGCCGCGGGCGACCTCCACGGGAGCGTCACCGACCCCCTGCTCGACACCATGAACTTCCTCAACGAGATCACCCAGCGTTACCCGGACGCGATCTCGTTCGGTCCCGGCCGCCCCCACGAGGACTTCTTCGACACAGAAAGGCTCTTCGACCACCTGCGTGCCTTCATCGACGGCCTTCGGGAGAAGGGGTGCGATGAGGCCGCCGTGCGTACCCGCCTGTTCCAGTACGGACCCACCGCCGGGATGATCCGTGAACGGATCAGCGCGATGCTGGCCCGAGACGAAGGGGTGACGGCGCCCCCGGAGTCCGTCGTCGTCACCGTGGGCTGCCAGGAGGCGGTCTTCCTCGTCCTGCGCGCCCTCTTCCCCGACCGGCGGCACGTGCTGTTCGTCCCCGAGCACTGCTACGTCGGGATCACCGGTGCCGCGCGGCTGCTCGACCTGACCGTCGTCGGGATCCGGGAACGTCACGGCTCCCTGGACGCAGACGACCTCCGCCGCGCCGCCGCCCGGGAACGGGCCAACGGGCGCGTCCCCCGTGCCTGTTACGTCGTGCCCGACGCCGCCAACCCCACAGGGGCCACGATGTCCCGGGAACAGCGCGAGGAACTCCTGGCCGCGGCCCGGGAATCGGGACTCCTGCTCATCGAGGACAGTCCCTACCGACTGCTCACCCCGGGTGAGCGCCCTCCCAGTCTCAAGGCCCTGGACACGGGGGAGCACGTCATCCAGGTCGGCTCCTTCGCCAAGACGGCGTTCCCCGGAGCCCGGGTCGGCTACGCCGTCGCCGACCAGCGTGTGCTCGACGACGACGGCGGTGTCCACCTGCTCGCCGACGATCTGGCCCGGGTCAAGAGCATGGTCACGGTGAACACCCCCGCCATCGCCCAGGCGGTGATCGGCGGATGGCTCGCGGAGGCCGGGGACCGGTTGGAGGAGGCGACCCTCCCCTTGGCCGACCACTACGGCAAGGCGATGCGACACCTGCGCGGAGCCCTCGACCGCCATCTGCCCCAACCGTGGCGCACCCGGGCCGGGGTCTCCTGGAACCGGCCCGACGGCGGATTCTTCTTGGCCCTGGGGCTTCCGGTACCCGCCGACGACGCCCTGCTGGCCCGCTCGGCCGAGCGATACGGAGTGATCTGGACCCCCATGCGCTACTTCCGGGTCGGGGAGGCGGACCCCGCCGCGGCCCGATCGATACGCCTCTCGTGCAGTTACCTGTCGCTGGAGGAGATCGACGAGGGGGTGGCGCGGCTCTCCGCCCTCATCCGCGACCTGGTCGACGAGCACGAGGAGAGCAGACCATGACCCACGCGGACATCCGCACGGCTTCGTCCTCCCTCCCGACCGGGCCGGACACCCGCGAGGAACAGTGGATCGCGGCGATGGCCTCCCCCGACCCCCGACTGCGCACGGCCTCCTTCGCGGTCGGCGTCCAGGGTCCCCTCGACGCGGACCTCCTGTGCCTGCGCGCCGCGGAGATGATCGGCCACCATCCCGAACTCGCCGACCGCCACGTGCTCGACGGTGCCGCCGTGGTGCGCCGAACCCGGCCGGACGCCCGGATCCGGTTCGCCTCCGTCTCGGCCGCCGACACGGAGGAGCTGGGCCGGCTGGTGGAGAACGGGGCACGGTCCCCACTGCCGCCCGACGGCGCCACCTCGGTCCACGTCCTCCTCGTGAGCCGGGGCGCTCTCCACCACGTACTGCTGCTCACGGCGCACCGGTCGGTGTGCGACACCTGGGACCTGGCCGCCCTCGCCGGGGAACTGATTCCGGGTGGCGACCCGCTGCGGCAGCCGGTCGCGGTACCCCTGCGGACCACCGCGAGAGCGGGGAAGACGGTACCGGACATCGATCGCGGCACCGCCTTCCCCGGCGCCGCGACGGCTCCGCGACGATGCCCTGACGGACTGTCGCGCCGCCCCGTGGACCCGGGGCTCACCGCGGCACTGACCGCGTTCGCCCAGCGCACCGGCACCGGAACCGACGCCGTCCTGACCGGAGCCCTGCGCGTCCTGTTGTGGCGCCACACCGGGGACGACGACCCGACCCTCTGGCACCCGCCCGGGGCCGACGGTCCCGGGCGGGTGGCCCGCACCCGACCGGTCGCCACCCGCAACCCGGTGACCGCCCATCCCTCCTTCGAGGACCTGGTGCGCGCGGAGGCCGCCGCGGTGCCGCTCCGGGCATCCGGACCGGCGGCCCGCCCCGCCGCCCCCGGGGTCCCGGCCTACGCCTACGGTGCGCTGGAGGAGCGTACCGCCACCGCCGACGGGCTCCGGTGCTCGCGCCGCCCCGTCTCCGGAACGGGCGACGCGGAACTCGGGCTGACGTCCGTGCGCCACGAGGGCGGGTACGCCCTGGAATGGTCCTACGACCGCGACGTCTTCCCCGACGATCTCGCTGTACGACTGGCCGAACGCTACGAGGTGCTCCTGACCGGCGCCCTGGCGGACCCGGGCACCCGGCCGGAGGACCTGCCGGTCCTGACCGACGACGACCTGGACCGGGTGCGGACCGACGCCACCGCGGACTCTCCCCCGCCCCCACTGGCCGAACTCTTCGCCCGCACCGCAGCGCGGTTCCCCGACGAGCCCGCCCTCCAGCAGGGGGACCGCACCCTCACCTATGCCGAGACCGACGCCCTGAGCGCACGGATCGCCGCCGGGCTGGCGGTCATGGGCTGCGGCCCCGAGACCCGGGTGGCGCTGTACCTGGACCGGACCCCCGAACTGCCCGCCGCCATGCTCGGCGTCCTGCGCGCCGGAGGCTGCTGCGTCCCCCTGGACCCCGACCACCCCCGGGAACGGATCACCCACGCTCTCACCGACAGTGGAGCCCGGCTGCTGCTGACCTCCGACGGCGCGGCACCGCCGCCCGGTACCCGAGCACGCGTCCTCACCCTCTCCGAGGTGATCGAGGCCGGTGGGGGCGCCCCGCCCGCCGAGCCACCGCCTCCGCACCCGGACCGACTCGCCTACGTGCTGTACACCTCCGGATCCACGGGCCGACCCAAGGGGGTGATGGTCGGTCACGGTGCCCTGGCCAACTGTTTGGAGGCGACCCGGCGCGCGCTGGCGCCCGTACCCGGGGACCGGTTCCTGGCGGTGACCACCGTCGGCTTCGACATCATGCTCCTGGAGATGTTCCTGCCCCTGGTCAGCGGTGGATCGACCGTCCTGGCCCCGGCAGGAGGGGCCCGCTCGGGCGAGGAGGCGGCCGCGCTGCTGTGCCGCTGGAGACCGCGCTTCCTGCACGCCACCCCCGCCCTGTGGGAGATGCTCCTCCTCGCGGGCTGGGAGGGTGACCCGGGGCTGGTCGCCCTGTGCGGGGGCGACGTGGTCAGTGCCCGGCTGGGCGCCCGCCTGGCTGCGGTCACCGACCGGGTGTGGCACCTGTACGGGCCGACCGAGACCACCATGTACGCGGTCTCCCAGATCCTCGACCCGGGGCGGCGAAGCGCGGTCCTCCCCATCGGAACGGCGATCGACGGCGCCCGGGTGCGCGTCCTGGACCGCCGGATGCGTCCCGTCCCGCCCGGTGTCGTCGGGGAGGTCTTCATCGGCGGCCACTGCCTCTCCCGCGGATACGTCGGACGCCCCGGCGTCACGGCCGATCGGTTCGTCCCCGACCCCGATGTCCCGGGCGCCCGCCTTTACCGCACCGGCGACCTCGCCCGCGCGCTGCCGGACGGCTCGCTCGAACTTCACGGCCGCAACGACCGCCAGGTCAAGATCCGCGGCCATCGTGTCGAACCGGGCGAGGTCGAGCACGTGCTCACCGGCCACCCGGACGTGGCTGGGGCGGTCGTGGTCGCCGTGCCGCAGGACGGCGGCAAACAGCTTGTCGCCTTCGTGGAACTCCGAGACCGCTCGCTCCCGCCCGAGGCCCGCCGGAGGCTCGCCGCGGACCTGCGCCGCCACACGGAGGCCCGCCTGCCCCGAGCCATGGCCCCCGCCCGTTACGGCGTCCTGCCCCGGCTGCCTGTGACCCCCAACGGCAAGGTGGACCGGGTCCGTGTCGAGGCACTGCGTCCGCGCGGCGCCCGTGCCGGGAGGCCGGAGCCGAGCCCGGACGAGGCCCGGGTCCTGGCCGCCCTGGAGGCGTCCGGGTGGGCCCCGGACGACCCCGACACCTCCTCCGGCGACCACCGCGCCACGCTCGTCGCCGCGGCCAGGCTGAGTCTCGACCTCGGCGTCGAGGTCGCACCGGCGACGGTGCGCGCGGCGGGAACGGCCCCCGCCCTGGCCGCGGCCCTGGCCCGGTGGACCGTGGCGGCACCGCGCCCCGACCTCTGCCGGCTCCATCCGGACCGCCGTGACGGCACATTGCCCCCTCTGGTGATCGCCACCGCGGCCGAGATCTGGGACGCGGTGGTGCCCGGGCTGGAACCGGACCGCCCGGTCCTGTACCTGGACACCCGTGCCCCGGTGCCGGAGGCGGCCGCCGCCCTGGCCGCGCTCCGCGTGCCGGCGGCCCCCGTCATCGCCGCCGCCGGGGAGGAAGCCCCCTACGCCCTGGCCCTGGCCCTGGAGCTCGAGCGGGCGTGGAGCCACCGACCGCGCCTGCTGCTCGTACGGCCGGGCCCGCCGAGCCCCGACCCGGCGGGGGAACCCGGCCACGGACTGGTCGTCGACCGGGTCCGGACCGGATCCGACGACGCCGCCGTCACCGACGCATGGCACTCCCGCGCAGGGGGGAGCGCCATGATCGTCCCGGACGAGGGGGGACACCCCTTCACCGGTCTCGATGCCGCCAGGATCGCAGCCGTCGTCGCGGCCCTGTACTAGCAACCTCCACCACAGACGACAGGGAGTTCGACATGGGGAAGACCGGACGGACGGTGGACGCGGCACCGCCCGGGGGCAACGCTCCGCCCGTACCCGCCGTGGGGGCGGCCGACGCCCCCTTCACCGCGCCGCCGCCCTGGCGCCGGTCCGGGTGCACGGCGCAGCGGGCGATCTGCCTGCGGTCCCTGCCCCTGCCCGACGGGTTGCCCGAGCGATTGACGGCGACCGCGGACGACCTGGGGGTCTCACCCCGGGCCCTGCTCCTGGCGGCGCAGGCCCGGGTCGTGTCCGCGCTGACCGGGGAGCGGACGGTCGTGGTCGGTGCGCGCGGCCTGCCGCCCTGCCGCCTCGACGTCGCCGACGCCGCCTGGGGTTCCCTGGCCCGCGAGGCCGACCGGCACCTCACGGCCGCCCGCGACCGCGGGCCGCACGTCCCGCGGGGGGAGGACGTCGACGGGCCACCGCTGTGGGTCGCCCTGGATCCTGACGGCGCCACCCTGTCGCTGACCCACCGCACCGACCTGTACGACACCGATTACGCCGACCGGGTCGCCGGGTACCACCTGGCCGCGCTCGACGCCCTCACCACCGCACCGGAGGCCCCCGCCGGTGCCGCGGCCCTGATCTCCGACGCCGAACTGGCCCTGCACCTGCACGGCCAGGCCGGAGAGCGCTTGGACCTGCCCGAACTCGGTTTCCACGAACTCTTCGAGGAACGGGCCCGAGCCACCCCCGACGCTCCCGCCCTGTGCCATGAGGGGCGTACCTGGACCTACCGCGAACTCGACCACCGGGCCAACAGCGTGGCCCACACCCTGCTGGCGGCCGGGCTCGCCAGGGAGGACATCGTCGCGGTCATCACCCCCCGGACCCTGGAATGGGTGGCCGCCGCCCTCGGCGTGTTCAAGGCCGGAGGCGCCTACCTCCCCATCGACCCGGGCTTCCCGGCGGAGCGCATCGGGCGCATCCTGGAGATCAGCGGTGCCCGTCACGCTCTGACCACCGAGGAGGGCGACCTCCCCGTGCCCGTGGTCCTGCGCCTGGACGAGGCCGCCGCGTGTGCCCGACCCGACTCGCCCGGGCTCGCCGTCCGGCCCGACCAGCTCGCCTACCTCTACTTCACGTCGGGTTCCACGGGCAGCCCCAAGGGTGTGATGTGCGAACACGCGGGCATGGTCAACCACCTGCTCGCGAAGATCCGCGACCTGGAGATCGACCGCACCTCGGTGGTCGTCCAGAGCGCCTCCCAGTGCTTCGACATCTCCTTGTGGCAGTTCGCCGCGCCCCTCATGGTCGGCGGGCGCTCCCTCCTGGTCGGGCAGGAGCGGATCATGGACGTGGCGGACTTCGCGGCGGCGCTCGAGGAGGGCGGGGCCACCGTCCTCCAGCTCGTGCCCAGCTACCTCGACGCCCTGCTCACCCACCTGGAGCACCGCGGCGGCGGACTCGGGGCCGTCCGGTACGTCTCCGTCACCGGGGAGGCCATCTCCAAGGAACTGGTCGGGCGCTGGTTCGCCCGCACGGACGTGCCCCTCGTCAACGCCTACGGGGCCACCGAGGCCTCCGACGACACCACGCACGAGATCATGCGCGGTGTCCCGGCCTCCGCCTCCGTCCCGATCGGCCGCCCCGTCCACAACGTCAGGGTCTACGTGCTCGACGAGGACCTGGCCCTGGTGCCGCTGGGCGCGCCCGGGCAGATCGCCTTCTCCGGCGTGGCGGTCGGACGCGGATACGTCAACGACCCCGAGCGCACGCGCACGGTCTTCGTGGAGGACCCCTACCTGCCCGGTCAGCGCCTCTACCTGACCGGTGACTACGGGCGCTGGTCGGCTGACGGGCACTTGGAGTTCTTGGGCCGCCGCGACCAGCAGGTCAAGATCCGGGGCTTCCGTGTCGAGATCGGCGAGATCGAGGAGCGGCTGCGCCGGATGCCCGGTGTACGCGACGCCGCCGTGGTGGTGGAGCACACCGGGGAGCGCACCAAGAACCTGGCGGCCTTCTACGCCTCCGACGAACTCCTGCCGATCCCGGACCTGGAGGGCTTCCTGGGGGCCGTGCTGCCCCGGTACATGGTCCCCAGCCACTTCCACCGGCTCGATCCCCTGCCGCTGACCGAGAACGGCAAGACCGACCGCAAGGCACTGGCCGCCCTGGCCGGGGCGCTCGGGCACGAGACGGGCACCCACGTGGCCCCCGGAACACCGGTGGAGCGGCAGCTGGCCGACGCCTGGGCCGAAGTCCTGGGCGTCGCCCCCGAGCGGATCGGACGCGACAGCGACTTCTTCCGGCTGGGCGGCAGCTCGCTGGAGGCGGTCCGCCTGGTGGTGCGTCTGGAGCGCCGCATCTCCTTGACCGACGTCGTCGGTTCCCCCGTGCTGGCGGACATGGCCGCTCACCTGGACGCGGGCGGCGGGACGGACGACCGGGTGCTCCACCGCCTGAGCACGGGTCGGGCAGGGGCCGTGGCCACCTTGGTCTGCCTGCCGCCGGCGGCGGGCAACGCGGTCAACTTCCGCCCGCTCGCCCGCGCCCTGGAGGACGCGGGGCTGGCCGTCCACGGGGTCGAACCGCCCGGTCACGACCTCAGACGGGGCGGGCAGGACCTGGCTTCCCTGGAGGAGTTGGCTCGCCGCACGGTGCGGGAGCTGGACCGCCTGGTCCGGGGGCCGGTCGTGCTCTACGGTCACGGCGCGGGTGCGGTCGCGGCCCTGGCCACCGCGGCCCTGCTCCAGGCTCGGGGTACCGCCCCCCGCCATGTCCTGCTGTCCGGGTGGGCGCCGTCGAGTGGCCCCGGCGAGCTGCGTGAACGGCTGCTGGACGTCGCCGGTGCCGACGACGACGAGATCCTCGACCGCCTGAGCGCCGACCTCGGGTACGTGGAGCTCGGTGCGGACCGTGCGGAGCGCGTCCGCCTGCTGGGCGCCGCCTACCGCCACGACGAGTCCGAGGCGCTCCGGTACCTGTTGGACTCCCTCGACGGCGCCTCCGGTCCGCCGGTGACGTCCCCCGTCACCGTGCTGGTGCCGCGGGACGACCGGGGAGAAGGGGTGAACACCGCCGCCCTCACCGAATGGAAGCGACTGGCCGACACCGTCGCGCCGCTGGGACTGACCGCTGGCGCGCACCATTTCCGTGTCCGCCCGGAGGAGATCGCCTCCGCGATCATCTCGCTGCTCTGGGACGGTGAGGACGGATGACCCCGACGACGCATCTCGACACGGGGCCGGACACGCTCACCGGCCGGGTCGCCGCCACCCCCGCTGAGGTGGTGCGGCGTGAGGTCCTGGAGCCGCAGTTCGCCTTCGAAGCCGCCCACTACCTGCGTTTCTACGTTCTGCTGGAGAAGGTCCTGCTGCTGGAGTACACCCGTCTGGGCCTGTTGGACGACGAACAGGCGTCCCGGATCGGGCGGGTCCTGCACGGGCTCTCCGAGTCCGGGGTGAGGGGGCTCGCCCACGAGAGCATGTCGGACATCTCCTTCGCGGTGGAGCGGGCGGTGTCCCGGGACGGCTCGGGTCCGCCTCCCTCATGGCATGTGGACCGGAGCAGGAACGACCTCCAGGCGACCGCGCAGCTCCTCTACGGGCGCGAGGCCGTCGCCCGGGGCGCCGAGTCCCTCGTCCGGACCATCGCGACCCTGCACGAGCGCGTCCCCGACCTCGTGGAGCTGCCCATGCCCGGGTACACCCACCTCCAGGCCGCCCAGGTGATCAGCCCCGGGTTCCACCTCATGGCCCTGGGCGACCAGCTCCTGCGCTCCCTGAACCGGCTGGCGCAGGTCTACGACGACATGGACGCCTCCCCGCTGGGGGCCGGCGCCATGTCCGGCCAGGAACTCGCCTGGGACCGCGAGCGCATGGCGGCCCTGACCGGCTGCGCCCGCCCCCAGCCCCACGCCCTGTGCTCCGTCGCCTCCCGCCGCTGGGTGCTGGAGGTCGGGGCGGAGCTGTCCTGCCTCGGCACGGTCCTCAGTCGCTTCGTCACCGACCTGATGGCCTGGGGCGGTCAGGCGTACGGGTTCGTGGACCTGCCCGACGAGCTGTCCGGGATCTCCGCGTCCATGCCGCAGAAGAAGAACTTCCCGGTGCTGGAGCGGATCCGCGGCCGGACCGCACACCTGGCCGCCTTCCACGTCGACTTCGTGCTGGGCCAGCGCAACACCCACTTCGCCAACTCGGTCGAGGTGGGTAAGGAGGCGGGCACCCACCTTCCCGACCTCTTCGAGGCGCTCCGGTCGGCGACCGGTCTGCTGGAGACGGTGCTGTCCCGGATCGAGTTCCGGGCCGACCCCATGCGCCGTGCCTGCGAACGCGACCACCTTGGCGGGTTCTCGCTCGCCAACCGGCTCACCCTGTCCCACGGGGTGCCCTGGCGGACCGCGCAGGTCGTGGTCGGGGCCTACGTGGTGGAGGCGGGGCGCCGGGGCCTGGACCCGGTCGCCCCGGACGCCGAGGTGCTACGTTCCGTCGCCGCCGAGAAGGGGTACGACGTCGCACTGTCCGCCGACGAGCTGCGGGAGTCCTTCGACGCGGACCGCAACCTGCGTCTGCGGTCCTCCTCCGGTTCCGCCCATCCCGACGCGGTGCGCGCCCTGCTCCACGACCAGGCCGCCGAACTGACGGTGCGGTCCTCCGAGTGGGAGGGGCGCCGTGTCCGCAGGACCCGGGGGCCCCGGGAGGTCGACCGGCTCCTCGGGCTCGAGACAGCTCCCGCAGCCGGGAGCGTCCGATGAGCACGACCCTGGCACCGCGGGCGGTCACCAGCGGAGTGGGGGCCTCCTTCGGAACCTTCGGCGAACTCCTCCAGGGTTCCCTGCCCGGTGAGGGTGACTTCCTGGTCACCCTTCCCATCGCGCGCTGGTCCACCGCGCGGTTCGACGTGCTCCCGGACTCCTCCGGGCTGGAGGTCGTGCCCGCGCACAAGACCAAGTCCCTGGCGGCGGCCCGGTCCCTGATGGACGTTCTCGGAGCCGCGGTCCCGGGCCGCCTCACCGTGGACTCGGGGATTCCCGAGGGCAAGGGGCTGGCCAGCTCCTCCGCCGACCTGGTGGCGGCCCTGCGAGCGGTCTCCCACGCCCTGGGCGCGGACCTGCCCGAGGATCTCGTCGGCCGGATCCTGCGGGAGATCGAGCCGACCGACGGGGTGATGTACCCCGCAGTGGTCGCCTACCACCACCGCCGGGCCCGCCTGGCGAAGGTGCTCGGCTCCCTGCCTGAGGCGACCGTGGTCGGTCTCGACGAGGGCGGGAGCGTGGACACCGTGGCGTTCAACCGAACCCGGCGGGCGTTCACCCCTGCCGAGGAGGACGAGTACGCCGCCCTGCTCGCCCGGCTCTCGGCGGCCGTGGCCAGCGGTGAACTGGCCGACGTGGGCCGGATCGCGACCCGCAGCGCCGTGATGTACCAGGACGTCAACCCCAAACGGGCGCTCTCCAGCGTACTCCGGGTGTGCGACGAGTCCGGGGCGCTCGGTGTGGTGAACGCCCACAGCGGGACCGCGCTCGGTGTCCTGCTGGACCGCTCCGACCCCGACTACCGCGACAAGCTCACGCACGTCGCCGGTCGGCTCAGGGCCCTTGACGGCGAGGTCGCCCTCTACCGAACACTCTCGTTCCCCCCGCACCGGGGTGGAGAAGGGGGTCAACCATGATCCACGCGAGCGTGGTCGACGCGATCGGCCACACCCCCCTGGTCAGGCTCGACCTGCCCGGCCAGGCCTACGCCAAGCTGGAGATGCTCAACCTCTTCGCCATGAAGGACCGGGTGGCGCGCAACATCATCCTCTCCGCCCGGGAGCGGGGCGACCTCACGCCGGGGGCCCCGGTGGTGGAGAGCTCGTCGGGCACGATGGCCCTGGGCCTGGCCCTGGTCGGTCGGTCCCTGGGGCACCCGGTCCACATCGTGACCGACCCCCGGATCGACGCCGTCACCGCGGCCAAGCTCCGCGCCTTGGGGTGCGTGGTCCACGTGGTCGAGGAGATGGACGACCGGGGCTGGCAGGGCGCCCGTCTGCGGCGGCTGGCCGAGGTCATGGACGACCACCCCGGCGCGTTCTGGCCGCGTCAGTACAGCAACCCCGACAACCCGGCAGCCTACCGGACACTGGCCCGGGAGCTGCTTGCCGACCTGGGGACGGTGGACGTGCTCGTGGGCGCCGTCGGCAGCGGTGGATCCCTGTGCGGGACCGCGCGGGAGCTGCGACGGTCCTGCCCGGACCTGCGGGTCGTCGGCGTGGACTGCGTGGGCAGCGTGCTCTTCGGACAGCCCGACCACCCGCGCAGGCTCCAGAGCGGGTTGGGTAACAGCCTGCACCCGCCCAACCTGGATCTGTCCGTGATCGACGAGGTGCACTGGCTCAGCGACGCCGAGGCCTTCACCTCCACCCTGGAACTGGCCCGGGAACAGGGGTTGTTCGCGGGAAACACCTCCGGGTCGGTCTACCGGGTGATGCGCGAGGCGGCGCGCCGGGCGGGGGAGGGGACCCGGGTGGTCGGGGTGTTCCCCGACCGGGGCGACCGTTACGCGGACACGGTCTACGACGAGGACCACTGGGCCGAGCACGGCCTGACCTCCAGCCCCTACGCGACAGGCGAGCCCCGTCGCGCCGTCCGGGGCGAGGCCGTGCGCGCCTGGTCCTACGACACCGCTCCCAACCTGGCGCGCACTCTGGTCTTCGTCGAGTCCAACACCTCCGGGACCGGGGTGCTCGCTCTGGGCCGGGCCACGGCGCTCGGCCTGCGCCCGGTCCTGGTGACGAGCCGGCCCGAACGCTACGGCGATCTCGGGCCGACCGGGTGCGACGTGATCACCTGCGACACCAACGACGAAGTGGCGCTGCGCGCTGCCGTTCTGGGCCGGTTCCGCCCGGCCGAGCTGGCGGGGGTGATGTCCACCAGCGACTTCTACGTGCGGTCCGCCGCCCAGCTCGCCGCCTCCCTGGGGCTGCCGGGCAACCCGGTGGAGGCCGTGCGCACCTGCCGGGACAAGGCGGCGCTGCGGTTCCTCGCCAACGAGGGCGCGGTCCGCCCGGTGCGGTCGGTCCTGGTCACGGGTGCCGACGAGCTCGCCCCCGCCTTGGCCGGGATCGGACTGCCCTGCGTGCTCAAACCGGTGGATGACTCCGGTTCGTCCGGTGTCCGCCTGTGCCGCTCGAAGGAGGAGGCCATGGCGCACGCGCCCGGCCTCCTGGAGCGCACCCGCAACGGTAGGGGGCAGCCGAGCCCGGGCGCGCTCCTGGTCGAGGAGTACCTGGAAGGCATGGAGTACAGCGTCGAGATGTTCTCCGTGGACGGTGTGCACCGACTCGTCGGCGTCACCGAGAAGACGCTCACCGGCGCGCCGTACTTCGTCGAGTCGAGGCACGTCCACCCGGCACCGGTCGCCGACCGGGTCCGGGCGCAACTCGAGGCCGAGGTCCGCGGGGTGCTCGACGCGGCGGGGGTGACCACGGGGGCGACCCACACGGAGGTGCGCCTGACGGAACGGGGTCCGGCGATCGTGGAGGTCAACCTGCGCCCGGCCGGGGGGATGATCCCTGAGCTGGTCCGCGAGGCCACCGGCGTCGATCTGGTGGAGCAGCAGGTCAGGGTGTTCGCCGGACTTCCGGTCGACCTGGAGCCCGACATCGGGCGTACCGCGGGGATCCGGTTCCTCACCGTCGACCGCGAAGGCGTGCTGGACGCCGTGACGGGAGTGGGCGCGGCGCGGGCCGTCCCCGGCGTCCGGCGGGTCGCCGTGACGGCGCGTCCCGGGGAGGGCGTGCGCTCGCCCCAGGACGCCTACGACCGGCTCGGCCACGTGATCGCGGTCGGGAACGGGAGGCGGGACGTCGTGGACGCCCTCGACGAGGCCGTGGCCCGGACGTCCGTCCGGGTCACTCGGAACGGACAGGACGACGGAGGGACCCGGACGTGATCGAGATGCGCAGCGACACCTTCAGTCTGCCGACACCGGAGATGGTGGAGGCCATGACCGCCGCCCCGTTGGGCGACGACGTGTACGGCGAGGACCCGACGGTCCGCCGCCTGGAGGAGTTCACAGCCGAGTCGGTGGGGAAGCAGGCCTCCTGTTTCATGCCGAGCGGCACCATGGCCAACCTCGCGGCGCTCATGGCCCACGTGCCCAGGGGCGGTTCCGTGGTCGTGGGGGACGAGTCGGACATCTACGTGTACGAAGCGGGGGGCGCCTCGGTCTGCGGCGGGCTCGTGTACCGGCCGGTCGCCACCAGGGAGGACGGGCGGCTGGACGCCGGGGGCCTGCACGAGGCCCTGACGGTGGACCGCGACGATCCACAGTTCGCGCTTCCGGGCGTGGTGTGCCTGGAGAACACGCACAACCGGCGGGGCGGGGCGGTGCTGCCGGTGTCGTACCTGGAGGAGGTCGCGGCCCTGGCCGCCGGACACGGTGTGCCCGTACACCTCGACGGCGCACGGGTCTTCAACGCGGCCGCCGCCCTGGGGGTCCCGGTCACGGAGCTGGTGGCGCCGGTGGACTCGGTGCAGTTCTGCCTGTCCAAGGGGCTCTCCGCGCCGGTCGGCTCCATGCTGGCCGGCGACGCGGCGTTCGTGGATCGGGCCCGCCGTATCCGGAAGATGCTGGGCGGCGGCATGCGCCAGGCGGGGGTGTTGGCCGCAGCGGGGATCCTCGCGTTGACATCTGTTACGTCACGGTTGACTGTCGACCACGAGAACGCGGCTCTGTTCGCCCGTGGGCTGGAGACCGTGGACGGGGTGGAACCGGCGGCTCCCGTGCAGAGCAACATCGTCCTCTTCCGCGTCACTCATGACGATATGAACTGGAAAGACGTGGTTATAGGGGCCAGGGAGAGGGGGCTGTCGATCGGCGAACTGGGCTACGGCAGGCTGCGTGCCGTCACCTACGGAGGGATTACCCGGGGTGATGTCGAGGATGCTGTGGGGATTCTTCGAGAAACTTTGAGCGGGAGTTAGTGACAGTAGTAATTGACTGTAGTAAATTCTCGCTCCAGGGACGGCGACCACCGTTCCCCCGACCCACCGAAGGAGGTGCCCATGGACGGCGGATGCGACCGCGGTTACTCGCTCACCCCGTGCTTATGGGGAAAGGAGAGCGAACCTCTCCTCGATGAACTCGTCGACCGTTTCGACCTCTCCGGTAAGTCTGTTCTGGACGCCGGATGCGGCGAAGGCAGGAACGCGGTCAGAGTCGCCTCGGAGGGGGCGGAGGTCCTAGCCGCCGACGTCTCCGAACTGGCTTTGCGCAACGCCGTCCGGGCCTGGCCCGACGTTGAGGGAATCACCTGGAGCCATGCCGACCTCCTGGCGGAGCCCCCCGAACCCGAGGCGTTCGACGTGGTTCTGTGCGACAGCGTCCTGCACTGGATGCCCGACCGGGACGCGGTCGCCACCCTCACCGCGGCTCTCCAGCGGGCGACCAGGCCGGGCGGGTTCCACATGATCTGCTCGTTCAACGACCGCCGCCAGGAGTTCGACCACCACCTCAACCCGCCGCGCTGCGTCATCGGACACGACGACTACCTGGCGCTGTACGGGGAGGGGTGGGAGGTGCTCGCGACGGTGGACGAGGACATCGCCTCCTCCCACGCCGACGTGCCCGAACTGCACCACCACTCAGTCACCAAGTTCCTCGCCCGCCGCACGGTCTGAACACCAAGGAGCCCCCCGATGGAGGTACCACCCGTGGAGCGGACCGGCCCCGCCGAACTCTCGTTCGACGGTTCCGAGGACGCCCGGTCCTGGATCGGGCGGAACCGCGCCGACCTGTTGGGAGCCGTCACCCGCCACGGCGCCCTGCTGGTTCGGGGGTTGGGCCCGACGGACGCACAGGACGTGTCCGCGCTGTGCCGCGCCCTGTTCGGGGAAACCGTCCCGCCGCGCGAACCGTTCGCGGGCAGGGCTCCGCGGGCTCCCGGGGTCCACGGGGCCCTGGAGTGGTCCCGGTACGAGGACCTGTGCCCCCATCACGAGCAGACCTACCGCACCACCTTCCCCCGGGTGCTCGCGATCGCGTGCCTGGCCCCCGCTCCCGAGGGCGGGGCGACACTCCTGGCCGACGGCCTGGCGGTGCTCGACGCCCTGCCCACCGCCTTGGTGGACCGCTTCGAGGAGCGGGGGTGGATGCTCAGGCGCTCCTTCGGTTCCGGCCCCACGGGTCTCAGCTGGGAGGAGGTCCACGGACACCGGGACCGGGACGTGGTCACCCGCCGTCTGGAGGAACAGGGCATCGACCACACCTGGCGGCCGAACGGGAGGCTGCGCACCCGGCAGCGGGCGGACGCGACCATCACGCACCCGCTGACCGGCCGCCGCAGTTGGTTCAACCAGGCGGCCTTCCTCAACAGCCAGAGCATGGACGCGGAGATCAGGGAGATCCTGGTCGCCACCTACGGGCTCGACGACCTCCCCCTGGACACCCGCTTCGGGGACGGGGAGCCCATCCCCCCGGGCTGGGTCGAGCTCATCAACGACACCTATCGCGAACACTCCCGAACCCTGGTTCTCGGTTCGGGAGACCTCCTGCTCATCGACAACATCAGAATGGCGCACGGCCGGACGGCGTATTCCGGTGACCGAGACGCCGTCGTGAGCATGGGATTTCCGGTCCGGAGCCGATCCCCGCGCTGAAGAAGACGCATCGGCGGACCGCATCCCCGACAAGCTTCCCCCCACCCCCTTCCCTGTTTCTGGAGTTCCCCCATGAGCCGTTTCCTCATTTCCGTCCTCGTTCTCCTGTGCGCGGTGGGGATCACCGCCGCCTCGGTCTCCCCGGATCTTTGGAACACCGAGACCGCCCAGAGCGCCGCGACCACCTCCATGGGCGGCGACTGGCCCTGGTAATCCCACGCCCCCGTACCCGCGGGTTCCCGTCGACCGAGGTGGTGGAGTGTGCGACAAGAGATCATCGACCAGGTACTGGGGCTGCCCCTGCGTGAGCGCCGCGCCCTGCTCCACCGGTTCGCCGGACGTGGTGCCCGGGCGGGCCGCCTCTCGCCCGAGCCCCGGACAGGCCGGTTCCCCGCCTCGGCCGGACAGCGCTCCCAGTGGTTCCTGTGGCGACTGGACCCTGGCGGGAGCGCCTACAACATCCCCGTCCTCTACCGCGTCCGCGGGGACCTGCGGACGGGCGTCCTGGAACGGGCACTCGGCGAGCTGACCGTCAGGCACGAGGCCCTGCGCACCACCTTCGCCGAGACCGACGACGGGCTGGAACAGGTGGTGGGCGCCCCCCGGGAGGTGGAGATCGCCCGGCACACCGCCCCCGCCGGCCTCGTTCCGTTGGCCGAGCGGATCCGTGCCTTCGCCGAGGCACCCTTCGACCTGGGCGGCGGCCCGCTGTTCCGGGCCGCCCTCTGGTCGGGGGACGACGGCCACGTGCTCGCCCTGTGCTTCCACCACGCCGTGTTCGACGAGTGGTCCCTGGGTGTCCTCGAACGCGACCTCGGCTCCCTCTACAACACGCTCCTGGCCGGGCGGGAACCGGCCCCGCCCGTGCCTCGCCTGCAGGTCGCGGACCTGCCCTCCGCCTCGGAGGACGGCCTCGACCACTGGACACGGACCCTGGAGGGCGTCCGGCCCACCTCCCCGCCCTGGGACCAGCCCCCCGAGCGCGATGGAGGCCCGGCCGGATACCAGACGGCCACGATCCCCCCGGACGTGCTCGCCGGAGTGGACGCCCTGGCCCGTGCGCACGGGACCACCCGGTTCGCCGTCCTCCTGGCCGCCTTCCACGTCTTCCTCATCCGTCGCACCGGGCGCACCGACCTGAGCGTGGGGACCCCGGTTGCCGGGCGCACCCGCCCCGAGACCCGCGACCTGATCGGATTCCTGGTCAACACCCTCGTCCTACGGACCCACGTGGCCACCGACCAGCCCTTCGCCGCGCTTGTCGACCGGACCACCCGGACCCTTCGGGAGGCCCTGCGCCATCAGGACGTCCCCTTCGAAACCGTGGTCCGCGCGCTCGGCGGGGCCCACGACCCCGCCCGCAATCCGCTCTTCCGCGTGATGTTCACCCGGGCCGATGCCCCGGACACGGACGGCGGAGACGCCCTGGACCTCCACGGCGCCTCCGCGCATCCCATGGCCCCCCAGGAGGGCCAGGCCCTCTTCGACCTCACCGTCACCGTCACGGAGGGACCCGAAGGCACGGCGTTGACCTACGAGTACGCCGCCGACCGTTACCTGGAGGAAACGGTCCGGGGCTGGGCCGTCGAGCAGGTCGACCTCCTGCACCGGATCACCGCGGCCCCGGACACCCCCGTCTCCGCCCTGCTGCCCGCCCGGGACCGGGACGCGAACGTGCGCGTCCGCGGGGAGGAGCGGCCCGCGCCCCGCGACACCGTGCCCGAGATGATCGCCCGCCGAGCCCGCGACACCCCCGGTACCGTCGCGATCCACGAGGGGAGGCACACCCTGACCTACGCGGACGTCGCGGTCCGGGCCGCAGCGCTCGCCGCCCGACTGCGTGCCCACGGGGCGGGTCCGGAGCGCCTGGTGGCGGTCGCGCTGCCGACGGGTGCCGACGCCGTGACCGCGGTCCTGGCCTGCTGGTGGTCGGGTGCCGCCTTCGTCCCCTTCGCACCGGACGACCCCCTGGAGAGATCGCGCGGTATGGCCGACCGGCTCGACGTGTGCGCGGTCATCGTCCCTCCAGGACATCGCCCCCTGGGCGACCACCCCGCCCCCGTCGTCGAGTACGCCCCGTCGGACGGGTTCGCGCCGACCAGCGCGGACGGGCCCCCGCCGAGCCTCCCACCACGGCCGGTACGGCCCTCGCAGCTCGCCTACGTCATCCACACGTCCGGATCCACGGGCACCCCCAAGGGGGTGATGATCCAGCACGACCATCTGGCTGAGCACACGGTCAACGGTCTGGCGCCCCTGCTGGGTGACGCCGCCGGGCGGCCCCTGAACGTGGCGCTCGGGGCGGCCGCCGTCTTCGACGTCTTCGTGAACCAGCTCGTGTCCCTGGCGTTGGGCCACACCCTGGTCGTCCTCGACGGGCCGTCGCGCACGGACCCCCGACGCCTGGCCGACGCCCTCCGGAACGGGCCGCGTGTGGACGTCCTGGACCAGCCTCCGGCCCTGCTCCCCCTGCTTCTGGACACGGGGGTTCTCGACACCCCGAGGGCACCGCACACCCTGCTGTTCGGCGGGGAGCCCTGCCCGCCCGAGGTCTGGGACCGGCTGCGAGGGCACCCCGGCGTCCGAGCGCTGAACTGCTACGGCCCGACCGAGTGCACGATCGACGCCACCACCGCCGACGTCGCGCGTACCCGCGCGGTCACCGTGGGCGTTCCCCATCCCAACACCACCGTGCACGTTCTCGACGAGCACCTGCGCCCGCTCCCCGCGGGCGCCGTCGGAGAGGTCTACCTCGGCGGACCCCGGGTCGGCCGAGGCTACGCCCACGCCCCGGGGCTCACCGCCGCGCGCTTCCTCCCCGACCCCTTCACCCCGGGCGGCCGACTGTACCGGACCGGCGACCAGGGGCGCCTGCGCTCCGACGGGAGTCTGGAGTTCCGCGGACGCCTGGATCGGCAGGTCCAGATCAGAGGGCGCCGCATCGAACTCGCGGAGGTGGAGGAGGCACTGGCCGGACTCCCCGGCGTACGGGCGGCGGTGGCGGTCGCGCACCGGGCCCCGAACGGCACCGACATCCGCGCCTACGCGATGGCCGACACCGAACCCTCCGCCCTGCGCTCGGCCCTGGCGCGCCGCCTTCCCCGGCACATGCTCCCGACCGACCTCGTCGTCGTGGACCGCTTCCCGCTCACCCCCTCGGGCAAGATCGACACCGCCCGGCTTCCGGAACCGCCGCACCGGCCCGCCGGGCCGGCGGCCGACGCGCCCAGAGACGACCGCGAACGCACGATCGCCCGGGCCTGGTGCGACGTGCTGGGGCTGGAAGGGGTCGGGATCTTCGACGACTTCTTCGACCTGGGCGGCCACTCCCTGCTGGCCGTGCGGCTTGCCGCGGCGCTGGAGGAGCGCACGGGCCGCCCCGTCCAGGCAGACCTGGTCCTCACCGAGCCGACGGTGGCCTCCCAGGCGCGCTCCCTGGCCAGGGCCGACGACGACACCCGGGTGGTCGTGCCGATGGGCGGGACAGTGGGAGCCGGGGGACCGGTCACCGTCCTGGTCCACCCCGTCGGCGGCAGCCTCCTGTGCTACCGGCGACTGGCCCAGAGCCTCGCCCGCACCGGCGAGGTGGTGGGGCTGCGTGCCGACGTCCGGGGTCGGACCGTCCCCCTGCCCGACCCGGTCACGGGGCTGCGGCCACTGGCCGCCCGCTACGCCGCGCTCCTGACCGAGGAGTTGCCCGGGCGGAGCCTCGTCCTCATGGGCTGGTCCCTGGGGGGCGCGCTCGCCCAGGCGGTCGCCGCCGAACTGGTCCGCCAGGGGCGCGCCCCCGAACACCTGGTCCTCCTCGACACGCCTCCCCCCGCCGGGGAGACCGAGGAGGACCGGGAGGTGGCGGCCCTCCTGACCGGGCTCGCCACCGGGGTCCCGGTCGACCGGGGGTTCCACGGTGCCGCACTGCGCTCCCTCGGCGTCGACCCCGACGGCTTCGCCGCGCTGCCCCCGGGCGCGCGCGCCGACCTGGCCGGTTTCTGGTCGGCCCTGCTGGGGGCGTCCCTGCGGCACCGCCCCGAAGCGTTGGCGATCCCCACCACGCTGGTCCTGCCGCACGTCCACGACGAGGCGACCGCAACCTGGGCCGCGCGCGGGTGGGCGTCTTCGAACCCCGGGGGACCGAACGTCCAACGGGTGCCCGGTGACCACTTCTCCCTCCTGGACGGACTCGCGGACACGGCACCGGTATGGCTCACCGACCCAGGCCGCGGCACACCGGCGGCGCGGGGACACGTCCAGGCGGCCCGAACGGCCGCCCACACCCAGGCGAGTACGGAGGTTGGCGAATGAGACATCTGGAACACCCCCCGGAATGGCCGATCTACGCGGAACCGGAGATCCGACGCGTCACCGAGCTGGTGCGCCGGGGGCGCACCTTCGACTACCGGCACGGTCCGGAGCTCTCGGCCCTGGAGGAGGGGTTCTCACGGCTGCATGCCGGGCGCCACGCCCTGGCCCTGAACTCCGGCACCAGCGCCCTGCTCGCCGCCTACCACGCCCTGGGCGTGGGGCCCGGCGACGAGGTGCTGGTCCCCGACCTGACCTTCCTGGCCACGGCCTCCCCGCTGTTCCTGCTGGGCGCCGTCCCCGTGCTCTGCGACAGCGGCGACCCCTGGGGGAACGTGACGGCCCACACCCTGCGGGAGAAGATCGGCCCCCGCACCCGAGCGATCGTCGTCACCCACCTGTTCGGCCGCCCCTGCGCCATGGACGAGATCGTCACACTGGCCCGGGAACACGGGCTGCCCCTGATCGAGGACTGCTCGCACGCCCACGGCTCCACCTACCGGGGACGCCGCGTGGGCACCTTCGGCGATCTGGCGGTCTTCAGCATCGGCGGCCTCAAACTCGTCTCCGGCGGCATGGGTGGTGTCCTCCTCGCCCGGGACCGCCGCCACCACGAGATCGCCTGCCTGCTCAGCAGCTTCCAGCAGCGCAGTGCCGCCACCGTCACGGACCCCGGCCTGCGCCGCCTGGCCGACGTCGGCCTCGGCGGCAATCTGAGGATCAGCCCCGTGGCCGCGGTTCTGGCCAAGGCCCACCTGGACCGACTGGACACGCTGGTCGCGAGCAAGGCCCGCAACGCGTCCCGGATCCTGGAGCCCCTGGACCTGGACGGGATCGGAGTACCCGGTCCCGGACCCGAACACACCATGGGCGGCTGGTACGACATCGTCATCGACGTGGACCCCGAGCGCGCCGGGTTCGACCGCGACACCCTGTTGGATGCCCTGTGCGAGGAGGGGGTCCGCGCGCGCGTGCCGCGTACCGCCCCGCTGCACCGCACCTCCGTCTTCGGCGGCGACACCGCCGCCGACGATGTGCTGCCCTACACCGACGAGGTGCGCCGACGCCACCTGCGCATGACCGACCGCGACCTGCCCGCGGCGTCGGCGGCGCACGACCGGTGGATCAGCCTGCCCGGCACCTTCTTCAACGACGGGAAGGGGGCACTGGTCCCCGCCTACGTCCAGGCCCTCACCCGGGTCCTGAACAACCTGGGAAGGGGTGGGGCGGCCCCCCGGCCGCTCCCGGACCGCCCCCGGCCCACCCTGCACGTCGTCTCCCCGCGCAGCCTCGTCGGTTGGTTCGACCACTTCGCCGGTCACCGGGAGGGCGACCTGGTCCGGGTCATCGGTGAGGACGTCGAGGACGACCTCACCGGGATCCTCGACGAGTGCTCCTCCCTCGGGGACGGCCGCACGGTCGTCGTCCATTCCAGTCACGACACCCTCGAACGCGACCGGGAGATCGCCGACCGGCTGATCCTGCTGGGCCACGACGTCTCCGCCCAGTCGGAGCGGTGCGCGGCCCTGGGCGCCGACAAGCTCGCCATGAAGCGCTTCCTGCGCGGGCGCGGCTTCCCCACGGCCGACTGGACCACCGGCACCGGATGGTCCGGGGCCCCCGTTCCAGTCGGAGCCCCCGTAGTGGTCAAGTCCCGGGGCGGCACCCAGAGCCGCGGGACGCGACTCGGCCGCTCGGGAGAGCCGCTGTCCCCCGACGAGTTCGCCGAGGCCTATCACGAGGGGTGCGAGTACTCCGTCCTCGTCTACCGGGGCGAGGGCCGGACCGCGGTCTTCCCGCCCATCGGGAAGGGGCGGAACTCGCAGACCCTCCTGCCGCCGTGGAAGCGGTTGCGGCTGTGCCCCGACCCGGGCATCACCGACGCGGTGGAGGAGGAGATCACGCGTCTGGGCGTTGCGATCGCCGTGGCGGCCGACACGCGGGGCTTCGTGGAGGTCGAGTACCTCGTCGGGGACGACGGCGCCGTCCGGGTGCTGGAGATCAACCCCCGTATCTGCGGGACGATGCGCATAGCCGCGATGGCTACCGGGGTCCCGCTCTTCGACATGCACCGGCGCCCCGAACTCGAAGGCCGGCTCACCGCGCGCTTCTGGGCCGCGGAGGTTCCCCACCGCGGAGCACACTTCGCCGCCCCGGACGCCAGAGCCTTCGCGACCTCCCGACTGACGGTGGCCACCGACCGGTTCTCGGGGCTGCGCGGCCGCCTCCTGGAATTCGGCGCGAGACCCGACGACGTCAGCCCCCTCCCGGCCTCTCCGGCCCTGACCGCCCCCGCCCGCCCGCTCTGACGGGCCCGCGGGACAGAACGACACGAGGTGACACATGACCATCGACGAAAGGCCCCGGACCCTCACGGAGGATGAGGACGCGGTCGGCGCGGCGCAGCGGCGCTCGGACTTCAACAAGCTGTGGTTCGGACAGGCGGTGGCCGCCATGGGCGGCCAGGTCACGACACTGGCCCTTCCACTGGTCGCGATCATCTACCTGAACGCCTCGGCCACCCAGGTCGGCCTTCTGGGCGGGGCGCGGGAACTGGCGGCCCTGCTCCCGATGCTGTTCTTCGGTGTGATGGTCGACCGCATGCGTCGGCGACCGCTGATGATCACCGCCGACCTGGGCCGGGCCGCCGTCCTGCTGGCCGTCCCGGTCCTGGCGGCGCTGGGCATGCTGGGCATGCCGGTCCTGTACGTGGTGGCCTTCCTGCTGGGCTGTCTGACCGTCGTCTTCGACCTGGCCTCCCGCGCCTACCTGCCCACCCTGATGACATCCGACGAGCTGCTGGGCGGCAACAGTAAACTCCAGGCCACCGACTCCATCGCCGACGTGGCGGGGCCCGGTTTGGGCGGCGTGCTGGTCCAGCTCCTCAGAGCGCCCTTCGCCCTGATCGTCACCACGGCCTCCTTCCTGGCCTCCGCAGTCGCGGTCTGGACGATCCGTACCCCCGAGCCGCGGCCCCGGCGTGAGGAGACAGGCGGCGAGGGCGCGGTGCGCGAGATGTTCTCCGACATCGGTGCGGGCCTGCGGTTCGCCTTCTCCCACCGGTTGCTGCGCCCGCTGGCCGTCTCGGCGGCGATCTTCAACTTCTTCGTCACGATCCACCTGACGATCTTCGCGGTCTACGCGGCGCGTTCCATGGACATGTCCGCCGGGCACATCGGCGTCGTCTTCGGAGCGTTCGGGATCGGCGGGTTCCTGGCGGCGACCTCGATCGGCTTCCTGCTCTCCCGGATCGGCTACGGCCGCCTCATCCTGCTGGGATACCTGATCGGCATCGTCGCGATCGTCGCTGTGCCCTTCGTCGGCGGTTCCCCGACGCTGGCCACCGCCCTGTTCGCACTGGCCTACGGTGTGGCGGGGTACGGCATCGTCGGGATGAACATCGCCGAGATCACCGTGCGTCAGATCGTCACCCCCGACGACCTCCAGGGCCGGGTCAACGCCAGCTTCCGGTTCCTGATCGGTGCGCTGGTTCCGATCGCGGCCGCGGTGTCGGGGATCATCGGCGACCTGGTCGGTCTGCGGGAGACCCTGTTGGTCACCGCCGGGGGAGTCCCCCTCGCCCTGGTCCTGCTGCTGTTCTCCCAGGTGCGCGACGTGCGTGAGATCGACGGCCCCGACGCGCCGTCCGACGCCGTGCCCGAGGGTGCCTCCGGCGGTGGGGAGGAGAAGGCGTGACCGAGGTCCTCGAACGACGCACGGCTGGCTCGGACACCGACACGGACCAGGGCCGCGACGGGCCCCTCTCCCTTCTCCAGGAGCAGTTGTGGCTCGTGGAGAAGGTGGAGGAAGGCGAAGGGCTGTACAACGAGATCTGGGTGCTGGGCCTGGAGGGCGAACTGGACACGGCTGCCCTCGCGGCCGCCCTGGACGACGTGGTGCTCCGCCACGACTCCCTGCGCACCTCCTTCCCCGTGGTGGGGGACGGGCCGCGCGCCCGGGTCAGCAAGGTCTCCGGCGTCACTCCGGGCGAGGTGATCGACCTCTCCCACCTCCCCGACGACGAGCACGACGCCCTGGTCGCCCGCCTGGCCCAGGAACTGGCCGAGCGCCCCTACGACCTGGAGTCGGGGCCGCTGCTGCGCTGTTCCCTGCTGCGGTTCGGGCCGCGCAGGCACACCATGCTCCTGGCAGTCCACCACATCGTCTCGGACGGGCACTCGCTGTCGATCCTGGTCGACGACCTGGGCCGCGCCTACCGGAGCCGTCTCACGGGGACGTCCGAGCCGCTCGGCCCGCCGCCCGCCCCCTACGCGGACTTCGCCAGGGAGCAGCGCGAGCAGGAGAACGGTCCGCGGTGGCAGCGGGCACTCGACCACTGGCGCGCGCACCTCACGGGCGCTCCGAGCCTGCTCGACCTGACCCCGGGGCGGCTGCGCCCGGCGCGCAAGGGCACGGCCGGGGCACGGGTCGGAGTCGACCTCGATCTGCCCGCCGACGCCGCGCCGGGGATCGAGCGGCTGGCCCGCCGGGTCGGGGCGACGCCGACGAGCGTTCTCATGGCCGCCTTCGCCGCGGTCCTACACCGCTACACCGGCCGCGACGACCTCGTCCTGGGGACGGCCGGCCTGGGTCGGCCCGGGGCGGAGTTCCAGCGCACCATCGGCTATTTCGCCACCACGCTGCCGCTGCGGCTGCGCCCGTCGGCCGGGCTGTCCTTCGAGGGCTTCCTCGACCAGGTCGCGGACACGCTCTACGACGCGCTCGACCACCAGATCGTGCCCTTCGGCAAGATGGTCGAGGAACTGCGGCCGGAGCGGGGCCCCAGCCACGGCCCCCTGGTCCAGGTGATGTTCTCCCGTATCGAGCCGATGGCGGGCGAACTGGTGCCCGGTGTGTTGTCGGTGCGCGCCGAGGAGAAGGCCGCCCGGCTGCGCTCCCGGTTCGACCTGATCCTCGAACCCGAGCTCACCCCCCGGGGGCTGCGGGCCTGGGTCGAGTACGACACGGGACTGTTCGACGAGGAGTGGGTGCGCTCCCTGTGCGCTCACTACGCCCGATTCCTCACCGGAGCGCTGCGTGCCCCGGGGACCCCGATCGGTGAGGTGCCCATGCTGGTGCCGAAGGAGGACCCCACCCTGGCGCATGGCGACGGCCCCGTGGACGTCGTCCTCAACGACGCCGGCACGGTCGCACCTCCGCGGCTCCTCGGCCTCGTCCACCGGTACACCCCCGGCCCGGCCGACGCCCCGTCGCCCGGTGGTGCCTTCGAACCCGAATGGGAGCTGGGTCACCGGACGGCGGCCGGCGAGACGGTCCGGGTCGGCCGGGCCGACCGCATCCCCGAGGTCAACGGGATCAGGGTCCCCCTGGACGTGGTCGGTGCGGTGGTGGCCGTCCACCCGGACGTGCGCTCCTGTGACGTGGAGGTCGAGCGCGACGAGCGGGGGAGGGACACGATCGTCGCCCGTCTGAGGCCCTCGTCCCCGGGCACCGGGGTCACCCCCGCACTGGAGGAGTACCTGGCGGAGAAACTCCCCCGGTACGCGATGCCCACCCTGGTCGTGATCGGTGGCGCGGGGGCGGACACGGCCCCCGCCGCGGACCGGGAGGAAAGCTCCGAGAGAACGCTCGGGATCGTCCTGGACCTGTTCCGCGAGGCCCTGGAGGACCCCTCGGCGGGGCCCGACGACGACTTCTTCGCCGCGGGCGGGTACTCCATGCTCGCCGCGAACCTGGTGCGCACGCTCCGCCTCCGGCACGGGATCGACGTCCCGCTCAAGCTGTTCTTCCGGTCGCCCACACCGCGTGGCCTGGCCGAGGCGCTCACCCGCGCCGTGCGACCCGGCACCGCTGCCGGGGAGGACGGTCGCCGTGCGGGCGGCGGGGAGGGCGAGGGGGCGCCGCTGACCGCAGCCCAGGCGGACATGTGGGTGGTCAGCAGGCTCTCCCCGGACGTCCCGGTGTACAACGTGCCGATGGACGTCACCATCGACGGCCCGCTGTCCGTGGACGCGTTCAAGCACGCCTTCGACACCGTCGTGGCCCGCCACGAGGTGCTGGGCAGTACCTTCTCGCTCAGCTCCGGGGCCCTGGTCCGTCTCCGTCCGGGATCGGGGCATCCGCGCCTGCGCACCTTGGACCTGTCGTGTCTGGCCGACGACACCGGGCGGGAGGTCGACCGACTGGCCGCGCGGGAGGCCCGGCACGTCTTCTCCCTCGGTCAGGAGGCGCCCCTGAGGGCCGTCGTGGTGAGACAGCACGAGCGTCGGCACCGGCTGCTGCTGACCTTCCACCACATCGCCATGGACGGGGTCGGTTTCTCCGCGTTCTGCCACGAGTTGGGCGTCGCCTACCGGGCGGCCCTGGAGGGTGCGGATCCCGGCCTGCCCGAGCCCGAACCCACCTGGGACGAGTACGCCCGTTGGGAGGGCGAGTGGATCGCGGGTGGCCAGCAGGACCTGGTCGCCTACTGGACCGAGCGGCTGGGCGACATGGGTCGGCCGGGTGTACCCGCCGAGCTGCCCCGCGGCCCCCGGAAGGGGTTCGGTGGCGCCTCGGTCCGCCACCGGCTCGACGACGCTCTGGCCTCGGGGCTGGCGGCCCTGGCCTCCCGGTGCCGCGTCAGCCCGTTCGCGGTCACCACCGCGGCCCTGTGCGTCCTGTGGTCCTCCCTGACGGGGGAGACCGACCTACCGATCGGCACTCCGGCGGAGAACCGGCACCTGCCTGGCTCGGGGAGCCTGGTCGGCTGCTGTGTCGGCTCCCTCGTCCTGCGGATCGACCTGTCCGGGGCCCCCTCCTTCGCTGAGGTGGTCCGCAGGGCGGAGCGGACGACGCGGGAGGCCTACCGGCACCAGGGCGTGCCGATGTCCACCCTGCTGCGGCTGGCCGGGGCCGACCGGGGCGCGGGGCGCACCGCTCTGTTCCAGGTGTCCTCCGAGTGGCAGGAGCGGTCCGGCTCCGACCTGGAGCTGGAGGGCTGCGTGGTCAACGTCGGGTTCACTCCGAGCGGGGCCATCCACAACGAGCTGTCGCTGACCGCCACGCGCACCGGCGCCGGAACCGACCTCGAACTGGGCTACAGCACCGCTCTGTGGACTGAGGACGGGGCCCGGTCCTGGCTTGACGCTGTGGTGCGGATCCTGACCCTGGCGGTGGAGGAGCCCGGGACCGTGCTCGGCGGGTTCGCCGACTGCGCCGGGGCCGTCCGCGGGGCCTGAGGCGGTCGGGGCCGGACCCGCGTCCGGCCCCGGTTCCTCCCGCCGCGGGAACCGGCGGGAGGACGGCTCGCTACACCCCGCCCGGGAGCCGGGCATCGCCGTGCCCTGCGTCCCCGCGGAGCAGGACCGACCGCCACCGGTCCAGCGAGGAGCGCAGTGCCCCCCGGTCGGGGCCGTGGCGCAGGACACCGGTGGTGACGGTGAACAGCGCCCGGTCCCGGAGCGGAGCCGCGGCCCCGAGGACCTCAGCGGTGACGCGGTCCCCCCGTCCCAGTCCGGGGACCTCCACCAGAGAGGTCGCCAGCCTGCGGTACAACCCGGCGGACTCGGGCGACCGCGCGCCGACCACGGCGGCGGCCGGGCCGATCGGCAGGTCGGGGGCCCGCCGTCGGTTCCACGCGCTCACCTCGTCGGCCAGGTGTTGGGCCACGGTGCCCGCCCCGCGGCGGGCGAGCTGTGTCGCGTCCGTGGCGTGGTTGGAGGTCCGTACCAGGACGAACACCTGGGCGCCCGTCTCCTCGGCCCGGTGCAGCAGGGGTGCCAGGGAGGGGAGGCCCATGAAGCACTGAGCGGTGACGGCATCCCCTCCCAGGACGCTGTCGGCGCCGAGGTAGAGGTCGGCGTACGCCTCCATCGTGTCGTCGGCGTCCCCCACCTTGGCGTCCATGAGGACCAGCGAGCCCCGGTCGTGCGCCCGGTCGGTGAACCATCGGAGCAGATCCAGGCCCGGAGGGCCGAAGCGCGCGAAGAAGGGGGTCTGGACCTTGAACACGGCCAGGGAGTCCCCGGCGGCCTCCAGGACGGTCGAGCAGTAGGCGCGGGCCCCGGCGGGGCCCGGATCCAACCCCCAGGCGGTGAGCCATCGGTCGGAGGGAGCCACACCCAGGCACAGGGGGGAGCGCTCGGCCGCGAGCGCCGCCCATCGTTCGGGGAACCCGGGGAGCTGAACGGTGGCGTGCACGGTGCGGAGACCTTTCGTCAGGAGGCGGTCGACAGGTCGGCCGCCTCGTCGAGGGAGCGGATCGTGGTGACACGCGCGGGACGCGGCCCGGGAGGGGGACCCGTGCCGTCCCGGTCGAGCCAGACCCCGTGGAGCCCCGCCCGGGCCGCACCCAGGGCGTCGGCTTCCCAGCGGTCCCCGACGTAGAGGGTCGCGGAGGCCGGCACCCCGAGGGCGCGGCACCCGGCGTCGAAGATGCGGGGGTCGGGTTTGGCGGCGCCGTCCACGTCGTCGCAGCACACGATCGCCGCGAACCGGTCACCCACCCCGAGGCGGTCCAGCTTGCGCTGTTGGTAGTCGTGGGTGCTGTTGGACACCACGCCGATCGCCACTCCTGCGGTGCGCAGCCGGTCCAGCACGTGCGGGACGTCGGTGTAGAGCTGGAAGGCGCGTTCACAGCGGCGCAGGTAGTCGGCGACCCAGGCGTCCCGCTCACGCCGGGAGGGCCCGATGCGCAGCCCGGTCCGTGCGCAGAAATCGACGGCCCGGGCGCGGCGCTGCTCCTGGAAGGTGAGCTCGCCGTGCAGGAAGCGTCCGTAATGGGTCTCGGACAGCTCCCGCCACAGCTCGATCGCCTCGCGCACCCCTGCCTCGGTGACGCCGGGGGAGAGCACGCGCAGGTGCTCGGCCAGCCCGGCGTCCATGGCCTCGCTGAAGCGGACGAGCGTGTCGTCCACGTCGAAGAGGACGGCGCGGATCACGCGCGCGACTCCGCGGCGGCCGCGCCTTCCTCCCCGGTCTCCATGAACGCGCGCAGGCTCTTGGGCCGCATGTCCGTCCAGATCGTGTCGATGTGGGCCAGGCACTCCTCCTTGGTGCCCAGGAAGCCCGACCGGTACCAGCCCTCGGGAAGGGAGCGGTCCTCCCACCAGACGGAGTACTGCTCCTCGTCGTTGTGGACAACGGTGTAGCGGATGGTTTCGTCCTCGGTGGCCTCGATCACGGGGGTCTCCTTCGGTCAGGGTGGAAGTTGACAGTCTGAGCGTACTCGCAACTTAACTATTGTTTCAATATCTGATCTAATTATTGACTGCAGTCAATATCTTTGGGAGGTCGAGATGAGGAGACCCCGCACATGAGACACGAGTCCGTACGGCAGGCACCCGAAGAAGGCCGGAAGGGGGCGGCCGCGTGATCGTCGAACTCACCCCGGACGCCCCGGTCGCCCGGGTCAGGTCCCTGGCGGCCCGGCTCGCCGCCCACCCCGACGTGACCGCCTGGCCGGTCAGCCTCGGCACGCGCTCCTTCATCGTGGTCAGCGGCGACGAATCCTTGGTCGGCCCGGTCGACTCCCCCCTCGTGGCCGCGGCGCACAGCACCCTCGAACGCGGCTACTGGCTGGTCGCGGCCGACAACAGGGTCCTGTCCGGGCCGGTCGGCGTCGGCGCTGGCGCGGTCGGCGACGGCGGCTTCTGGTGCGCCGCGGGGCCCTGCGCGCTGGAGGACGTGGAAGACGCCCTGGAGACCTCCGCCCTCGTCCGCGAGCAGGGGGCCGCGGCCCTGCGGATGGGCCTCTTCAAACCCCGCAGCAGCCCCTACCACTTCCAGGGCCGCGGCCGGGAGGGGCTGGCGGACCTGGAGCTGGTGCGCTCCCGTGTCGGCCTGCCCGTCGTCACCGAGGTCATCGACCCCCGGGACGTCGAGCATGTGGCCGCGGTGGCCGACTGCCTCCAGGTGGACACCCGGAACATGGTCAACCGGGCCCTGCTCGCAGAGTTGGGCGGATGCGACCGGCCCGTCCTGCTCATGCGGGGCCTGCGCTCCTCGGTCACCGAGTGGCTGCGCGCGGCCGAGTTCGTGGTGAGCCGGGGGAACCCGAACGTGGTGCTGTGCGCGCGGGGCGTGGCCTCCTTCGACGACTCACTCGCCTTCCAGCCCGATTTCGGGGCGATCGCGGAGGTGCGCCGCAGGACGGGACTGCCGGTGGTCTTCGACCCCAGCCACAGCACGGGTCGGCGCTGGGCCGTGGCCCCGGCCGCCCTCGCCGCCGCGGCCTTCGGAGCCGACGGGCTGCTCATCGAGTCGCACGTGCGCCCCGAGCGCGTCCACCGGCCCGGGGACGGTCCGCAGATGTACCCCCCGAACGCCGTGGGTGAGCTGTTGCGCGCCTGTGAGCGGGTCCGAGGGATCGCTGCGGCCTTGGCCTGAGTCCCCGGGGGCCACGAACGGGGGGGGCGGGGCCGCGCCGCGCCCCCCCGTTCACCTGTCAGGGCGTGGGCGCCAGGGCCGCCAGCACCTCGTCCTCGTCCAGCCGGGACAGCGAGAGGCGGGTCAGCTCGTCCACCAGAGCGGCCTGCTCGGGCACGGTCGTGCGCGCGAACAGGTCGGCGACCGGGACGGGCACCCCGGCCTCCTCCTCCAGCCGCAGAGACAGACGGGCCACGGTGAGGGAGTGGCCACCCAGGTCGAAGAGCCCGTCCCCGGGCGCTCCCGCGGTCCCCAGCAGCTCACGCCAGATGTCGGCGACGGCCTCCTCGGCGGGAGTGACGGGGACGAAGCCCTCCTCGTCGTCTAGGTCCCACACCAGGTCGTCCCAGAGCCCGTCCGCCTCATCGGCCCTGTCGGGCGCGGGCGCCGCTGCCCCGATCACCGGCGGATCCGGGAGCGAGGCCACCGGGGCCCCCGGATCGGAGACCAGCACCTCCAGCACCCGCTCGTAGCGTTCGGCCAGGTCGGCGATGGTTGACCGGTGGTAGAGCCCGTCGTCGTACCCCCAGTGGCAGGTGAGTCCGTCCTCTCCCGCGACCACCTTCAACATGAGGGGGAAGGCGGCGGCGGTTCCCTCGAAGGCGAACGGCTCGCAGTCGACGCCGGGCAGGTCCAGGTGTGGCTCCCCGTGCCGCTCCAGGGAGAAGGTCGTCTGGAAGAACGGCATGCCCGAGGAGCGGTCCGGGGACAGCTCCCGTACGAGCAGGTCGAAGGGCGCCTCGCAATGGGCGAGGGCGCCCAGGAAGTTTCCCCGCTCAGCGGAGAGCAGGTCCTGGAAGGAGGAGTCGGGATCCACCCGGCCCCGCAGGGCGAGCAGGTTCAGGAAACAGCCGATCAGCGGTTGGGTCAGCGGGTGGGAACGGTCCGTCACCGGGGCGCCGACGGTGAGGTCGGACCGGCCGAGCGCGCGCCACATCAGGACGCGGAAGGCGGTCAGGCCCAGGACGAACGGCGATACCCGCTGCTCCCTGGCGACCTCCGTGAAGCGCGTCGACAGGTCCCCGGGAAGGGAGCGGACCAGGAGGGCGCCCGCACTCGTACGCCGCTGGGGGAGCATGTCGGCGGGGAGGGGAGGGTTCGGTGCCCTGTCCAGGCGTTCACGCCAGTAGGAGAGCAGGGCGTTCAGGTGCGGTCCGGACAGCCGCTCGTGCTGCCAGAGGGTGACGTCCGGGTACTGGACCTCCAGTGGTTCCGCGGGCCCCGCGCCGCGGTAGTGTCCGGCCAGTTCGGCCAGCAGCAGCCCGGTGGACTCGGCGTCCGTGGTGATGTGGTGCTGCACCAGCAGCAGGACGTGGTCGTCGGGCCCGACGGTGAAGAGCCGGGCCCGCAGCAGGGGGCCCGACTCCAGGTCGATCGGCCGGGCGGCCTCCGCGCAGACCGCCTCCCGTAGGGAGTCGTCGTCGGGGAAGGGACCGGTGACGGTCTCCAGGTCAGGTTCGACCGACGCAGCGACCCGTTGGGCGGGGCCGGTCGAGTCCGTCGGGAACACGGTCCGCAGTGCCTCGTGCCGGTTCACGAGGGCGGCCAGGGCGTTCCGGAGCCGTCCGGGGTCGACTCGGCCGCGCAACCGGAGCGCGACCGGGTCGTTCAGCGAACCGGGCCGGGGAGCGGCCCGGTCCGCGAACCACAGCCGGACCTGGGGATGGGAGAGAGGGACCGGGGCCGCGGGGTCCGGTCGCGGGACGGGGGCGGACGCGGGCCCCGGAGGGCGGGTGCTGCGAGGTCCTCGTTCGGTCATGGCCGATCTCCTCTCTCGGGGGCGTCGCTACCCCTGGTCCTCGTTCTCGGTGGCCTGGTCGATCCGTTTCCACGCGGCGACCGCGCGCTGGTAGTCGCCTGCGGCCTCCCAGGAGGCGGCGCAGTCGCGGAGCATCCGGACGCACGCGTCCGCCTCCCCCAGGCGGAGGAGTGCCTCGGCCGCGGTCTCCTGGAGCTCGGCCCATAGGCGGTCGGGCAGGGCGTCGGGCCGCAGCGCGAGCTCCTGGTGGATCTTCACGACCTCCCCGGGCTCATCGCCCAGGAGCCTGAGCCTGGCCCGCATGACCTGGATCGCGGGCTTCTCGTCGTCGGCCAGGAGCATCTCCGCGGCCGTCTCCGCGTTCCGCAGCCAGCGCTCGGCCAGGGGCAGGTCGCGCTCGATCGTCAGCAGGGTGGCGGCGATGGAGCGGCTGAACCGGATCCACTCGCGCGTGGACATGTCCTGGAACCTCAGGTTCTCGAGCGCGACCTGGAGCGAGGTGTAGGCGGCGTCGTGGTCACCGATGATCGCGTAGGCGCGGCTCGACACCCAGTTGGACCGCCCGACGACTCCCTTCTGGCCCAGTGCCCGCGACAGTTCGAGCAGTTCCCGGAGCGGAGAGGGGATCTCGTGCACGGCGTCGAGCTCGCACAGGATCGAGACCAGGATTCCCAGCAGCTTGATGTGTTCGACGCTGCCCCGGATCTGGGGCTCCTCGGCGATGGGCCGCGCCTTGAGGGCGATCTCCTTGGCCTCGTGGAACGCGCCGGAATCGCGCAGGGCCGCAGCCAGCCCGGTCAGGGCGGAGATCCTGAGGGTCGGCTGGTGGTTGATCCGGGGCGAGGTCAGCATCTCGCGATACAGAGTGACGCGTTTGTCGTGCAGGTGAAGAACCTGGAGCACGTGGTTCAGTGTGTTCCCGACCTGTACGAGGTGTCGGTCGTCGTCGGTGCGCAGGGCCTCGCGGTAGGCCTCCTGGAGCAGGGGCAGCGCCTCCTCGTACGCGTCCATCTCCAGGGTGTTCAGCGCGTGCTGGAACGTGGAGGTGAGGTCGTGACGGGGCTCCTTGCGCGGGGCCAGTTGCTCGGCGGGGCGATCCAGGAGGACGCTCACCGGCACGTCGAGCTTCTGCGCCAGGAGCAGGACCACGTTGAGCGTCGGGACGCGCTTGCCGGACTCGATCAGGGAGATGTAGCTGGACGTGATCTGGCTGCCCGCCAGGTCGCGCTGGGCCATGCCCTTGTCTGTTCTCAGACGGCGGAGCCTGAGGCCGAACTCCGGCTGCGAGATGTCGATGTTCTGTTCCATTGCCGGGGGATGGAAGGGTGAACCTTCTTGGTTCATGCGCTGTGCACCGTTCTCTTGCCGCCGAGACACCTCCTCCACCGCGGGACCCAGGGGCTGGTGTCTGCCAGTCCCCGACGGCCGCCGGGTGGGATGCGAGACGCGCGGTTCTTCATGCCTGTTGTTTTGCCGGGTGGTCGATATGTGCCCTTGGTGTAGTTTCTTCTCCTTCTCACTAGCCTCGACTGCCATGCGAGTTGACTGTTATTCTAACTATAGTTGATCACTATAGTTGCATGGGGGCAAGGGTGGACACGAAGGATGCGAGCTCTCGTTCCGAGCTGCTGCGCCGACTGATCGACCACTGCTATCAGGTGGTACTGCCGGGCGCTGAGGTGGGGGAGGCGCAGGACTTCTTCGAACTCGGCGGCGACAGTCTCCAGCTCATCAAGCTGGTGGCCGCGGTCCAGGAGGAGTTCGGTGTGTCCGTGGACGCCGCGCGCTTCTTCGAGGAGCCCACCGCGCTGCGTCTGCTGGAGGAGGTGGAGGGCTGCCTGTCCCTCGACGTCTGAGGGCGGGCGGACTCCGGGGTGCCGGTCAGGGCCTTCTGCCTGGGGTTTCGACCCACGGTCGCGGGGAGCGCGGTGTGGATGCGGTCGTGTCGATGCGACGTCGACACGACCGTTCGCCTACCCGGGGCTCCCGAGGACGGGCTCCCGGGCGGGCCGACTCCGCCCGGGTCCGCCGACGACAGGCAGGACCGGACCGCCCGCGTCGGGAGAACGCCCGGCTGCCCGGGGGACGCGGGATCCTGCCAGTACACGCGGGGCGGTTCTGGCGCTGCGGTCTCCTCGCTTGACGGCACAATGGTCGGGAGTGGACGCCTGTCCACCGAACCGGGGCCGGACCAGACGGCCTCTCGGAACGGGTCGGTGTCCGAACGCTGCGGATGCCGCCACGAAACCACCACCACGTCGTTGGGTGGAAGTGCCCGAAGCTGTGGCGCGAGGGCGGGGCGTGGAACCCCTGGCACGCCGAGTGGGCGTTCCAGTTCGAACTTTCCCGTACGGTGCGGGGCGCGCCGCCAGGTGCGTCGGGCGCGCGCTCCAGGATGGGGCCCGGTCCCAGTTCGGTCACGTCAAAGCGTTGATCCGCTCGGCTGACGAGGCGACAGAGGCGGAGGTTCGGGTCGCCGATCCGGCAGGCGTTGAGGACACGGCGTCTGCCGAGGGAGTCGGCGGAGGCCGAACGCGGTGTCGGCACCGGGGTGCGCATCCGGAGGATCACCGCCCGCGTCGGGGACGCAGTCCCCTCCTGGCAGGCGTCCTGCTGTGTGCCCTGGCCGCCGCGGTGCTCACCACCGACGCCCCGCACACCCGGACCGACCCGCCGCCCATCTGGTCCAGGACCTGCACGCCGACTACGCGCTGACCGTCAAACGCCGCCAGACCATGTTCGTCGAGTTCAAAGCACTTTTCTGGGCTCAGGGCCCCACGTTGGGCACCACCCGGCACCGCGGCCGCGGGCGAGCCGGGACCCGCACCGCCAAAGCCATCGCCCCGGCCGGGCCACCGGCTTTCCGCGCGTGGTCCAGGCGGTGCGCGTGCGCCGCCACGTCACCGAGCTGCGCGCCGGGAAGGCGTCGTGGACCGTGGCGTACGCGGTGACCCCGCTGGAGGTCGGGCGGGCAACGGCTGCCCGGATCGGCGCTGTGGTGCGGGGGCACTGGAACATCGAGGCCTGGCACCACGTCAAGGACGTCTCGTTGGGCGAGGACGCCTGCAGGGTCCGCTCCGCACGCGCCTCCGGCAACCTGGCCGTACTACGCTCCGTCGCCGTCCTGTCTCTTGGGCGGTCGGGCCGGGACACGCTGCCCGACACGATGCGGTGGGTGTCGCACGAGGTGTTCACTCGCTCTTCGGATGTGATCGGACTCCCGTGAACAGCACGAACATCACCGCCCACCGAGAATGAAACAACCCTGGGACACTCGGGAGGTTCATCCGCGCTGGCCTGGGATTTCCCGTACCGGGGGCCGTCATCCGATCGTATCGAAGGTCTCCTGGAACGCATGCGGGTGTCGTGTTCCGTGGCGGCGTACCAGCCACGGATCTCGTCGGGAAACGGAGCGGGCAGCGCGGGGACAGGCCGATGTTCGAGCCGTTGATGGGCGCTCTGCGTCTGCCGTGACGCATCGGACGACTGCGTACCCGCCCTGACCGTGTGCCGGGCGACAGAATTCACTCGAGCAGGGCAAACCGGGCCCATATGTGTCCGCGTCGCATCAAGGCGACCATTGATCAACCCCTTGGCCAGTGTGAACACCGTCGGCGTCATGGGTCGGCGGGCGGTCGGTCTGCGGCTTTCGACCAGCGGTGCTATCGCGACCGCAACACGGTAGAGCGGGCGATCAACCTGCTCGAGCAGAACCGGACTGTCGCGACCCGCTATGACAGGCGAGCCGCGATCTTCGGCGGGAGCGTGCAGGTGATCTCGATCCGGGTCTGGTTGTGCGACCATACACGTCCAGAAACAGTGCCCAGGCGTCGACGACGGCCTGGATGTGGTCGGTCGTGGCTTCTTGAGGCGGGTGTCGCCCGGTTGCCCCGGCAGGGTAACGAGGACCGATGGCGCCCCGGGTGTCACATGACGGGCTGCCCGTGCCGGGGCGCGGGGCGGTTGACACTCCCTGGTGTTTCCGGGGGTGGGGAGCGGATCGTTGGGGCGAACGCGCTCCGTCCCTGGCGCGGTCCCGGAGCGGCACAATGCTCCGCGAGACGGGTGCCCACCTGTACCGGACCTCGCACTGGTGAGCGCACGGGGGTGAAATTCGCCCTATGCGGGCCTCACACCTCGCCTGTTCGACTCGCGCACCCCGTTTGAAATGCGGTTTTGTGGCGTGCCCAGCAGGATTGGAAACTGGGGCCATCGGGTGGGAAGTCCGGTTGATGCGTGCCGCCGCGTGCTTTTTCGTGTCACTCCATTCCAACCGCCGTGTCGCCTGGTGCCGTGTCAGTACGGAATCGAGGAGCACGAACAGAGCACGAATCGGCGGTTGGTGGCGTCCGATGGGGCCTCGCGAGGTTCTTGGTGCCGGTGGGGTGTCAAGTATGTTCTCTGGTGAGGTTGCCACTCCGAGGATGGTGTGAGGTGATCGGAGTGGGCGGACCCTATGATTATGGGCGATACTTTGTATCTTATGTCACTTTGTGCGAATCTTTTTCATTTTATTATTTTTGTCTTGTTTTCAACAACATGCAAATTCGCGCTGGCTGAGAGAATGAAAGCCCAGTTCAGGAGGGCTGCTCCCCGCGCACGCGGGGATGGACCTCACGGTCTCACCGACTGCCAGGGTGCTACCGGCTGCTCCCCGCGCATGCGGGGATGGACCGCCGCGACCCCCAGACGAGAGGTCAGGTGCCGACGACGCCGCCGTCCTCGCGGCGGACCACCACGACGGCCGAGCGGGGGCGCCCCCGCCGTGCGTGCTCGGGCCAGTTGCTCACCGCGCGGGGGTCGGCCGCCGTCGGATCGCCCAGCGGCGACCCCGACCACCCCGGTCCCCGCACGCTCACGAACAGGGTCCGCTGGTCGGGGGCGGTGCTGACACCGGAGATCCCGCACCCGCGCGGTCCGGTGAGGAACCGGCGTACCCGGCCGGTCTCGGGGTCGGCGCACAGCAGCGCGCTGTTGCCCAGGTCGGCGCGTTGGTCGGCGTCGCCCAGGCGGACGACGTCGGTGGTGATCCACAGCCGCCCGTCGTCCGCGCAGTACACCCCGTCCGGGGCGGCGAACCGGGCGCCGTCGGAGTCGTCGGAGGAGCTCGGCCGGGTGAACTCCCGCCAGCCCAGCACCGTCGCCCCGTGGTCGCCCGACCCCTCGTTCAGGACCAGCACCCTGCCGCCGCGGCCCGCCCGGGCCTCGGGCAGGTAGACCTCGCCCGTCTCGGGGTGCACGGTCGGGCGGCCGGGCGAGCGCAGTTCGGTCGCGCCGGCGGTGTCGGCCGCCTTCCGGGCCCGCAGGAGTACGTCGGCCTGGTCACGGAACCCCTGGTCCCTGGTGAGGCCGTCGCGGCCGTGTTCGAGCCGGATCCACTCGCCGGTGCCGTCGTCGTCGAACCGCGCGGCGAACAGCGTTCCCTCGTCCAGGGGGCTGGTGGTCGCGGTCCGCACCTCCTTCCAGTCGTGCTCACCGACGAACTTGTACACGTGGCTGGTGTCGCTCATGTAGACCACCGGTCGCCCGCGCGACTCGGTGACCGCGGCGCCGTTGTGCGCGATCCGGCCCAGGGCGGTCCGCTTGACCGGGGGAGAGACCGGGTCCCAGGGGGAGATCTCCACCGTCCATCCGAACCGGTACGGCTCCTCCGGCGACTCGGCCAGGTCGAACCGGGGCTGATGCAGGTGCCAGTCGTAGGCGGAGCCGTCGGCGGCCAGCCCGTAGCGCCGCTGAACCCCACTGGGGCGCCAGTTCCGCTCCCGGGTGCCGAAGACGTCGGAGACCGTGTTCTCCCCGGTCAGGTAGGTGCCCCAGGGGGTGACCGCGTGCGCGGTGCCGCCCAGGGCCCCGCGCGCGTCGGACCCCGCGGTCAGGGCGTCGTGTCCGTGCAGGGGGCCGGAGAAGGTGACGTGCGACGACGCGGTGATCCGGCGGTTGACGTCCGAGCCCACCATCCTCCAGCGGCCGTTGGAGAGCTTCACCCGGACCACCGAGGCGCCCAGGGAGACCATCTCCTTGGCGGTGCGGTCGGGGGTGGCCGCCCGGCCGCCGTCGGCGTGCAGCAGCACGGGGTCGGCCGAGGCGTGGTTGATGACGAGGAGTCCGCTGCGTGTGCCGTCGCGGCGGGGGTTGACGGGCAGGAAGTGCAGTCCCGAGTGTCCGGTTCCGATCTGGATCCGCGCCTCGGCGGCGGTGTTGCCGGCGTCCGGCCGCCACGTCGGGCCGAACGAGTGCAGCGGTGCGCCCCACGGGGCGATGACGTGGGCGGTGTACCCGGCGGGGACGGTGACGTCGTCGGTGCGGGCGATGGGGACGGGGGAGAAGGTCACGGAGGTACCGTCCACCGGTGCCGCGTGGGCGGGGGAGAGGGGGACCCCGGCCAGGGCGGCGGCGGCCAGCGTACCCAGTCCCGCCCCGGTGCGCAGGGCCGCTCTGCGGCTGGGGTGCGCGTGGTCGTTCGTGCGGTGCGCCATGGCCCTCTCCTCGTTTCGGTGCGTCCCCGCACCGGCCGCGAACCCTGCTTCAAGTGACGAGAAAAGCACAGTCGGTGACTTTCCGGGTGAAGGTTCCCGTGTGTGCGCGTGTCGTTCGGAGTGGGAATGAAAACGGTTATCATTGTGTTCCAGTGGCGGACACAGGAGGAGGAGCCATGGCACGCAACGAACTACGACCCGTCGTCAGACTCCGGTCGACCGCCGGGACCGGCTACACGTACGTGACCCGCAAGAACCGGCGCAACACCCCGGACCGCCTGGTCCTGCGCAAGTTCGACCCGCGCGCCCGCCGACACGTCGAGTTCCGCGAGGAGCGCTGACCCACCGCCAGGAGGCGACATGAAACCCGGAATCCACCCCGACTACCGCCCCGTGGTCTTCCGCGACCGCGCGGCCGACTTCGCGTTCCTCACCCGGTCGACCGCCACCAGCGACAGGACGATCGAGTGGGGCGACGGGCGGACCTACCCGCTCGTCGACGTCGAGATCTCCAGCGCCAGCCACCCGTTCTACACCGGTACCGCCCGCGTGGTGGACACCGCCGGGCGCGTGGAGCGCTTCAAGCGGCGCTACCAGCGCTGACCACCGGCGGGGGCGCCGCCCCCGTACCCCACAGGAAGGACCACCCCATGGCCGTACCCAAACGGAGGACGTCCCGCGCCAACACGCGCAAGCGCCGCGCGCGGTGGAGGGCCACGGCACCCGAACTGGTTCCCGTGACCCTCGACGGCCGCGACCACCTGGTCCCCCGCCACCTCGTGCGGGCCCACCGGCGCGGCCTGCTGCCCGCGCCGCCGGTCTGACCGGCCCCGGGCCCACGCGGTGACCGAACCGCCGCCCCCGGACCGGTTCCCGGCCGGGGGCGGACGGCGGTCGGGGCGGGGCGTCTCAGCGGCTGACCCCGCGACCGCGGTGGCGTCCCAGGAGAACAGCACCCCCAGCGCGACCGCGTCGGCGTTCCCGGAGATCGCCGAGACGGTGCTCAACCACGAGAACGGCATGGGGAACGCGGTGGACAGGAACGTCAGGGTCCACGGCGGGTGTTCGGCTGCGTAGCCGAACACCCGCCTTCCGAGGTCCGCGTCCGTGCCGGGTGGCGTCGTGGTCATCGACCCGGTCCCTTCGGTGGGCAATGTCGGCGGGTGCCACGTGCCGTCCGCGCGGACCTCGATCCCGTGGCCGGGGGAGGTCCGGGATCTCTCCACCCGGGCCCGGGGGTCCTCCCGCCGTTCTCGGCCACCTCCTCCCGGTTCACCCCGACCGGACCGAAGGAGACGGTCCCGCCCCCGTCGACCGTTCGCAGCGCCGGGGGCAGGTGCGTCCGCACCATCGCCCCGTCGATGAGCCGGGCCCACTCGGCCGGGGCCTCGAACAGCAGGCCCCTGGCCGACAGTGACGCCCCCACCACGCCGGTCGGCCTGCCTGCGACACCGAAGGTCATCACGACGCCGTCCGCGCCGACCAGGGTGTAGGTGGGCATCGGGACACCCCGTACCACCATCCGGTACGCCAGGACGGTGGTGGACCGCCAGGGGAGATCGAACACCCGTCCCCCCTGGAGGGTGACCCGCGCACCGTGTTCGAGGACGTCCGGACGCGATCCCCGGCACCTGCGCAACGTCAGGACGTGGTCGACGAGGGTCCAGGCGCGGTGGGCGAGGACCGCCAGGAGGACGAGCGCGAAGACCGTTCCCCACAGCAGGACGGTGAGTCCGAGGACGACCAGCGCGACGATGCCGCCGGCAGCCGGGACGGAAGGGGGCGGCGGGGTCCGTGCCACCGTGGGGCTCCTGGGGCATGGCCGGTCGGGTCGGAATCGGGTCCCCTCCACCCTCCTCGCCCCGGTGGCGGCGGTCTTGAACGCATGTTCCTCCCGGTCCCGCCTGCACACGCCCCCGGTCGCGACACAGCCGTCGACCAGCGCCCCGGGCGTCACCCCCGCCAGCTCCCGTACCTCGGGGTCCAGGCGCCACGGCCTCGGGGAGCGGACGTCCAGGAACGCGTGCACAGCCCGCAGACGGGCCTCCCACCCCCGTGCCGACCCGACCTGATCGCGCAGCCGCCACGCCCGGCCGCCCCACAGGTCGTCGAGGCCGACGACGGCGCCGTGCAGTTCCCCCGGTGCCACACCGAGCAGCGCGTACGCGGCCGTGGGCGGCACGCGCACCTCCACGCACTCCACGTTGCGCCCGGTGATCCGCACCGATGGCGCCGCGAGTCCGACGGCCACGCCCGCGGGACGGTGCGCGCCCGTGCCGCCGCCGTCCACGGCCAGCGCCTCGTCGTTGAGGGGAAGCACCGCGGTCACGAGCGGTTCGGGGACCACGCGCATGTCGAGCCCCGCGCCGACCCGGTCGCGGAAACCGACCACGTCCGCGTCCCGCCGAACCCCGGCGCGGACCGAACGCGCGACCTCCCGCCCGCCGACCCGCGCGGAACGGACCTGACCCGTATCCATGCCCGACATGCTGGGCGGGCCGGAGGGCGGCGGGAGGGACGGGACCCGCCCGCGAACCGACCGCTGCCCCCGAACCGGCGTGCGCGTACCACCGTCCGTACGGCACGGCGGCGGTGGCGGTGGCGCACAGTTCAACCGGAGTACGTCCCGCGGTCATCCGGGACGGGCACAATGGCCGACCTCCCCATGCCCTGACCCCGTGAAAGCGAGCGCCCGCCCGTGTCCCCTCCCCTGACTTCCGGTAGGACCGGGAGCGCGCGGCGTGCCGTCGCCGGCACCGGCGGGCACCGTCCCGAGATCGACGGCCTGCGGGCCGTGGCGGTGCTCCTGGTGGCCGCCTACCACGTCTGGCTGGGGCGGGTCTCCGGCGGCGTCGACGTCTTCCTGACGCTGACGGGCTTCCTCATCACCGCCTCCCTGGTGCGCGCGGCCACCGGCGGGGGGATCCGCTACGGCGCCTTCCTGGCCCGGCTGGCCGCGCGCCTGGTACCGACCGCCGCCGTCGTCGTCCTGGCGACACTGGCCGCGACGCGGTTGCTCCTGCCCGAGACGCTGTGGCGCGAGGCGCCCGGGGACGCGGCCGCGGCCCTGCTCTACCACACGAACTGGCGCCTGGCGCTGGGCTCGGTGGACTACCTGGCGCGGACGGGCGACCTCGATCCGCTCCAGCACTTCTGGTCGCTGTCGGTGCAGGGGCAGTTCTACCTGGTGTGGCCGGCGCTGGTCGGGGTGGTCGTGTGGGCGGCCCGGCGCGGTGGCCGCGATCCGCGCCGCCCGCTGGTCCTGGCCCTGTCCGCGGTCCTCACGCTCTCGCTGGCCTACTCGGTGCTGATCACCCGGCTCGACCAGCCGTGGGCCTACTTCGACACCGGTGCCCGGCTGTGGGAGTTCGCGCTCGGCGGGCTGCTGGCCCTGCTGCTGTCGAGGGCGGAGCCGCCGCGGGCGGTGCGTGTGGCGCTGGGGTGGAGCGGTCTGGCGGCGCTGGTGCTGTGCGGGGCACTGCTGCGGGTGTCGTCGGTCTTCCCCGGGTACGCGGCACTGTGGCCCACCCTGGCCGCCGCGGCCGTCGTCGTGGCGGGTACCTCGGGTTCCCCCTTCGGGGCCGACCGGCTGCTCACCCTGCGGCCGCTGCGCTACCTGGGCTCCATCTCCTACGCGCTGTACCTGTGGCACTGGCCGCTGCTGGCGTTCTACCTCTCCGCCACCGGACGCGGCCTGGCCACCCCGTGGGCAGGTGCGGCCGTTCTGGCGGTGTCGGTCCTCCTGGCGGCGGTGACCACCCCGGTGGCCGACCGGCTGGCCGCCCTGGGGCGCGGGGGCGGGGGCCGGGCGCTGCGGCGCGGCACGGCGGTGGCCCTGGCCTGTGCGCTGCCGGTCCTGCTCACGGCGGGGGCCTGGTCCGGACTCCAGTCCGCCGAACGTGCCCGGTGGGAGAGGCTGATCGCCGACGGCGACAGCTACCCGGGTGCGGCCGTGGCCGACGGCGACGGCCTGCCGGACCTGCCGGTCTATCCGCCACCGGCCCTGGCGGTCGAGGACGCCCCCGTGACCTACGACGACGGCTGCAACCAGACGACCGCCGACGCCGAGGTGATCACGTGCGTCTACGGGGTCGACGACCCGGTGCGCACGGTGGCGCTGGTGGGCGGCTCGCACGCGGCGCACTGGTTCCCCGCACTGGAGGACGTCGCCCGGGCCCACGACTGGCGACTGGTCAACATCGTCAAGGGCGCCTGCCTGTTCACCGACGCCCCGCAGACCTACAGGGGGGAGCCCTACACCTCCTGCGCGGAGTGGAACCGCGGGGTGATGGCCGAACTCGCGCGGCTGCGGCCCGACACCGTCTTCACCACGGGCACCACGACCAGCCTGGACACCTCGGCCGGATACGGCCGGGAGCAGGTCGTGGACGGCTATGTGGACCGGTGGCGCGAACTCGGGGAGATGGGCATCGACGTGGTCGCCGTGCGCGACACCCCGAGGTTCGCCTTCGACGTTCCCGGCTGCCTGGCCGAGGCGGCACCCGGGGAGTGCACCTCGGCCCCGGAGGAGTCCATGGCGCCGGTGTCACCGCTGGAGGAGGTCGAGCTGCCCGAGAACGTGACGTCGCTGGACCTGACCGACCGGTTCTGCGCACCCGACGTGTGCCGCCCGGTGGTCGGCAACGTCCTCGTGTACTGGGACAGCGGCCACGTCGGCGCGACGTTCATGCGCACCCTGGCGCCGGAGCTGGAACGGCGGTGGGCCCTGGCCGAGGGCTGGTGAGATCCGCGGTCTCCGGGCCGCCCTCCGCCGCGGGACCTGTTCGCCCCCGCCCGGCGCGGCCACCACGCACCCCGGCGCGTCCGCGCCCACCGGCGGTGCCGCCCGCCTCCGGCGGGGGACACGCCCCGCGAAACACCCTGGCCACGTGGTCGGCGGACCGCCGCCGGTCGGGCACCCTGGGGTCGTGACAACCCCAACCCAAGCGCAGACCCCCGCACCGGGGCCGCACACCGCGCGTGCCCCGCGCAGACCCGTCGACCTGCTCGTGGGCACCGTCGGTCTGCTCGCCGTCGCCGCCATGCTGCTCGCCGTACGCGTCCTCTCCGACGGTGAACCGGTCACCGGACCGGCCGACCTGCGCGCACTGCTGCCCCTGGGGCTGCTCCTCCTCGTCGCGGTGGCCGCCAACCTCCTGATCATCGTCCTGGTCTGCTTCGTCGTCCTGCGCACCCTGCTCCAGGGCCGCCATCGGGACCTGGCCCGCTCGGTCACCGCGGCGGTGAGCGCCTACGCCCTGGCCTCGCTGATCAACGCCCTCCTCGCGGCCCTCCTGGGCTCCCGCCAGGTCCTGGACACGCTCACCGGCACACCGGCCGACGTCTTCACCAACGCCACCCTGGGCTACGTCGCCGCCGCGATCGCCTTCGCCCGCACGATGCCCTCCGGCCAGCCCCGGGTCCGCTCGTTGCTGTGGACCGGCATCACCGTCGTCGCCGTGTGCTCCCTGCTGGCCCTGGTCACCAGCGTCCTCGCGCTCGTCATGACCGTGCTGGTCGGCCTCGTCTGCGCGGCGTTGGCCCGCTACGCCGTCGGCGCCGGACCCGCGCCGCGCGCCGACCGGCGCATCCACGCCGAGATGCACCGGTTCGGCATGACCACCACCGGCATCCGGCAGGCGGGCACCGACGACGAGGGCAACCCCCGCCACGTCGCCGACCTCGACGACGGCACCCGCGTGGAGGTGGCGGTCATGAGTTCGGAGAACACCGCCGGGTTCTGGCGGCGCCTGCGCGACCTGCTCCTGCTGCGGGGCCCCGTCGCGCCGCGGATGCTCTACGGGGTCCGCCGCCGTGCCGAACACGCCGCGCTGATGAGCTTCTCCGCCCGCGAGGCCGGGGTCACCGTCCCCCGGGTCCGGGCGGTGGGTGAGGCGGGCCCCGGAACGGTCCTCCTGGTGCGCGAACTCCTCCCCGTCCGCACCCTGGACACGCTGGAGGAGGCCGACCTCACCGACGCCCTGCTCGACCGCTGTTGGTCGGTGCTGGGCGCGCTGCACCGACGCCGCGTCGCCCACGGGAACCTCGGCCCGGCCACCGTGGGGGTTCTCGACGACGGCTCCGGTACCGTGGCCCTGACCGGAGTCGACCGCGGTACCGTGGCCGCGCCCCAGCTCACGGTCTCCCTGGACGCCGCCGCCATGGTGACGCTCCTGGCGCTGCGGGTGGGCCCGGAGCGCGCCGTCGACTCGGCCGTGCGTGCCCTGGGCGTTTCCGCCACCGCCCGCGCCCTGCCGCTGCTCCAGGCCGCGGGGCTGCCCTACGCCCTGCGCGCGCGGCTGCGGTCGCGGCAGGACCTGCTCAGCGACCTGCGTGCGAGGATCGTCGAGGTCGCTCCCGAGGCGCCGGCCGCACCGGCGCGTCTGGAGCGGATGCGGCCGCGCACGATCGTCAGCGTGATCGTGGCGACCGCGGTCGGGCTGGTCCTGGCCTACCAGCTCGCCGGTGTGGACCTGGGGGGGATCGGCGACGCCGACCCCGGGTGGACGGCCGCCGCGTTCGCCATGGCGACCCTGTGCATGGTCGCCGCGGCGATGGTGCTCATCGGGTTCGTCCCCGTCCCGCTGCCGTGGTGGCGCACGGTCATGGCGCAGTACGCGGGCTCCTTCGTGCGGATCGCCGCCCCCGCCGGGCTGGGTTCGATCGCGATCAACAGCCGTTTCGCGGTCAGGGCGGGCGTGCCCGCGCCGCTGGCGCTGTCGGCGGTAGGCCTGACCCAGCTCGTCGGGTTCCTGGTGCACGTTCCGCTCCTGCTGGTGTGCGCCTACCTGACGGGGACCTCGTACTGGACGGGCTTCACCCCCTCGCCCACCGTCATCGGCGTCAGCATCGCGGGCACGGCCGTGGTCGCCGCGGTCCTGCTCCTCCCCGCTCTGCGGCACCGGGTCGCGGAGCGGGTCGGGCCCTACCTGAGGGGTGTGCTGCCCCGGCTGCTGGACACCCTGCAACGTCCGGCCAGCCTGGCGCTCGGCCTGGGCGGGACGGTACTGCTGACCGTGGCGTTCGTGTTGTGCCTGTACTTCTCGGTGCTGGCCTTCGCCGGGCCGGGGCCGGGGGTGAGCCTGGTCGCGGTCGCGGTCGTGTTCCTGGCGGGCAACGCGATCGGTTCGGCCGCGCCCACCCCCGGCGGTCTGGGCGCGGTGGAGGCCGCGCTGATCGGCGGTCTGACCACCGTCGCGGGGGTCCCGGCGGCGGTCTCGCTCCCGGCGGTCCTGCTGTTCCGGGTGCTCACCTTCTGGTTCCCGGTGCTGCCGGGGTGGGGGGCCTTCTCCTACCTGCAGCGGCGCGCGGCACTGTGAGGCCGGTGCCGGCCGAGGCGGCTCAGGCCCCGGCCACCAGGGCGTCCACGGCGGCGCTCATCCCGGCGCCGTCCAGGGTCACGCGCACGTTCGAGCAGCCGTCCGGGGGCGCCCCGTCGGAGGCGTCGGTCCACTGCGCGACGGTCGCTCCCGACACGAGGGCGTAGGAGTGGACGGCGGGGGACGCGTAGGAGAGCGCACGCTGCCCGGTGGCCCGGGCGGGGCCCTCGGGGGACGGCCGGGTCCCGCGGTGCAGCGCGTCCGCGCTGGAGGGCGGATCGACGCCGTCGAACGGCCGGGTGGCGGACACCGACATCTCGTTCAGCGCGTCGAGGTCGACGCGCTCGAACGGGAACCCCTCCGGGGAGGCGTCGGGTTCCGGCAGCGGGGGCGCCAGGTCCGCGGCGCCTCGCAGTTCCATCCGGGGTGCGCAGCCGACGGTCGCCGCCAGTGCGGCGAGGGGGAGGAGGAAGGGCAGGGGGCGGCGTGCACGGGCCGGAGGCGTCGGGACCCTTCCGCGGGAGGCGCCGGGGTTCGGTTCCCTCCGACGCGCACAGGGAACGGGTGGTTCCGTGCAGGCGGCCGCCCCTCAGACCCCCTCCTCCAGGGCCCGGACGGCTCTGAAGAGCACCGTCCCGAACTCCTCGGCCGCCTCCGCGCGGGCCTGCGCGGCCCGCTCCTCCCGCTGTACCTCGACGCAGTCGAAGTCGGTGGGGACCTCGACGCAGATGTCGACCAGGTCCGGTGTCGAGACCGCCGGAGCCGCGTCCAGGTCCCGGGCCGTGAGGACGAAGTGGACGTCGCCCACCCGGCCCCAGGCGATGAGCGCCGACATGTCCATCCCGTTGTGGACCAGGTCCAGCGCGACCATGCCGCCTCGGTCGGGCAGGTACGGGGAGTCCGCCTCGGCCAGCCCGCCCCGCAGTTCCAGCCCGTCGCCCATGACGACCGTCATCTCCGAGCACCGGTCCACCAGGTCGGCCCACTCCGGGTCGGTGGTCTCCTCGGGAAGACCGCCCGAGGCCAGCGTGTAGGTGTACACCACGGGCGGGGTGGCGGAGACGGCGGTCTGCCCCGCTCCCTCGGCGGCCCTGCCCGGCAGCGCCGCCGTTCCCGCGTCGAGCACCCGCTCGCACCCGGCGGGCTCGACGCGGTCCACCTCCGGTGCGGGTGCCGCGTCCGCGCCGAAGCCGCCGACGTCGGTGCTCCGGACGGCGAACCCCTCCGGGTACGCGTCGGTGTCGGGCAGCAGGGCGTCGAGGTGCTCACTGGAGCCGAGGCGCGGTCCCGGCGAGCAGCCCGCGGTCAGGACGAGGGCGGTCAGCGGCGGCAGGGCGAGAAGCACGCGGTGGTGCGAAGGCATGGGGGTCTCTCTGCGGGAGATGACGGGGGAGGGGTCATCACTTTCTTACGCGAATCGGACACGCGAAGTTCCGTTCCCGGGAGAAGTCGGCCGTGGGGTTTCCGGTTCCGAAACGTGTTCGCCCCGTCGTTACCCACCCGCCGCCGCCCGCACACCACCGCCGGGTCCTGCGCGGGCGGCGGCGTCCTCCGCGGAGGACGGCCCCGGGAGCCGTCCCTCCCCTCCACCGGTCATTCCCCCAGGGTGATGGCCCGCGCCTCCACGTCGGGGGGCTCGGGGCCGTCGTCGACCCGGCGCAGCGCCGCGCGGCCCGCGACCGCGACCATCGCGGCCAGTGCCACCGAGGCGGCCGCCGCGTACAGCGGCGCGCCGGGTGACACGGTCGCGGCCAGCACCGAGGCGGCCGGGGGAGCGATCGCACCGCCGAGGAAGCGGATGGCGGAGTAGGACGAGGAGGCCACGGAGCGCGGCAGGTCGCTGACCTCCATCACGCACTCGGTCAGCACCGTGTTGAGTACGCCCAGCAGCAGCCCGCCCACGACGATGCAGGTGATCAGGCCCGCGGTGGAGTCGATCAGGGCTCCGGCGCACACCAGGTCGACGGCCAGCAGGAGCAGCGCGGTCCACAGCAGGCGGGTGCGCCGCCACCGGCGGGTCAGCCAGGGCGCCAGCAGGACCGAGGTGGCGGCCAGCGCCAGCCCCCAGCCGAAGAAGACCAGGCCCAGCCCCATCTCGTCCAGGCCCAGGGGGAAGGGCGTGTAGGCCAGCAGCGCGAAGAACCCGATGTTGTAGAACAGCGCCGTGAACGCCAGCACCAGCAGCCCCCGCTCGCGCAGCGCGGTGAACGGCGCCGACAGGGGGACCGGTACGCTCCTCGGCACGCTGTCGTCCCTGAGCAGGGCGGTGATCGTGACGAAGCCGACCGCCATCAGCGCGGCGGTGCCGAAGAACGGTCCGCGCCAGCTGAGGCTGCCGAGCAGGCCGCCCATGAGCGGGCCGCAGGCGATGCCCAGGCCCAGGGCCGCCTCGTAGAGGATGATCGCCGAGGAGGACCCGCCGCTGGCGGCGCCGACGATGGTGGCCAGGGCGGTGGAGATGAAGAACGCGTTGCCCAGGCCCCATCCGGCGCGGAACCCGATCACCGACTCCACGTTCCCGCTGGCCCCGGCCGCCGCGGCGAACACCACGATCAGGGCCAGGCCGACCAGCAGGGTGCGCTTGGCGCCGATGCGGCTGGAGACCCAGCTGGTGACGAGCATGGCCAGGCCGGTGACCAGCAGGTAGCTGGTGAACAGCAGTGAGGTCTGGGTCTGTGTGGCGTTCAGCCCGGCGGAGATCGCGGGCAGGATCGGGTCGACCAGGCCGATGCCCATGAAGGCGATCACGCTCGCGAAGGCGACCGCCCACACGGCGCGGGGCTGTCTGAGCAGGGAGGCGGCCGGCGGTTCGCCGCGGTGTCCGTCGGTGTGCGGGGGAGCGGTCTCCACCACCATGGTGCGTGACTCCTGTCGGTCGCAGTGGGGAGGGCGGCGGCCGGATCGGTCGTGGCCCCAAACAGCATAGGTAACCTATGTTAATCATCGGATCGCCGCGCCGGACCACCCCGGGGGTGATCCGTGCGTCACACCGGTCAGCGGTGCCGGGGTGCGGGGGTCAGGCCTCGCCGCGCCGGAGGCGGTCGTCCAGCAGGCGCACCGACTCCGACAGCAGGGCGCGCTCGTCCCCGGTCAGGTCGTCGAAGAGCGGGCTCAGAGCCGCCCCGACCCGTGAGCGCCAGTCCTCCAGCGCCGCCTCACCCGCCTCGGTGAGCTCGTGCAGCTGGGCCCGGCCGTCGTCGGGGTCGGGGCGGCGCAGCACGTACCCGCAGGAGAGCAGGGGGTCCACGACCGCCGTCATCGTCGGCTGCCGCACCCTGCAGTTCTCGGCCAGCACGCCCAGCCGCAGCGGCCCCTTCTCCTGGAGCACGCTCAGGGCGCGCCACGTCGCGGGGGAGGTGCGCTCGCCCGTGGCGTGCGCCGCGTAGCGCCCCAGGCGGTTGCTGATGTTGATCAGGCGCACCAGCAGCCGGGCGACCTCGTCCTCGTCGTTGCTCACGCCACGAGGGTAGTGGGCCCGGGGAGGACGTCGTGCTCCCCGGGCGACCCGCTCCGGCGGCCCTGGGGTCCCCGGAACCTCAGAGCACGTCCGGGGACACGTCCAGCACCGTGCGGTCGCGCGAGGCGACCAGGTCGAACCACGCCCCGGTGCGGGGCAGCTCGTGGCGGAAGAAGAACGCGCCCGCCGCGCGCTTGCCCTCGTAGAACGCGCCCTCGCGGCCGTGCGCCGTGACGAGCTGCTCCAACCACAGCCACGCGACCACCACGTGGCCGACCGCCTCCATGTAGGGGGTCGCGTTGGCCAGGGCCACCGCGGGGTCGCCGTCCGCCCAGGCGTCGGCGGTGACCTCCGCGACCCGGTCCAGGGCCGCGCCCAGCCGGTCCGCGAAGTCGGCCTCGGTCCCGCCGAGGCCGCGCGCCCGTTCCACGGTCTCCCGGGCGGTCTCCAGGAGCACCCCGAGCCGGGCGCCGCCGTCCTGGACGGCCTTGCGGCCGAGCAGGTCCAGGGCCTGGATGCCGTGCGTGCCCTCGTGGATCGCGTTGAGGCGGTTGTCCCGGTAGTGCTGCTCGACGTCGTACTCGCGCGTGTACCCGTATCCGCCGTGCACCTGGATGGCCAGGTCGTTGGCCTCCACGCACCACTGGGACGGCCAGCTCTTGACGATCGGCGTGAGCACGTCCAGGAGCAGCCGCGCGCGTTCGCGCGCCGCGTCGTCGGCTGCGCTGGCGGTCTCGTCGACCAGCCGGGCGCAGTACAGGACCAGGGCGAGGGCGCCCTCCACGTAACTCTTCTGGGCCAGCAGCATCCGGCGCACGTCGGTGTGCTCGATGATGGGCACCTGCGGCCGTGCGGGGTCCTTCTCGTCCAGCGGGCGGCCCTGGAGGCGTTCGCGCGCGTAGGCCAGGGACTTGAGGTAGCCGGTGTACCCCACGGCCGCGGCCCCCGCGCCCACGCCGATCCGTGCGCCGTTCATCATGTGGAACATGTACCTGAGGCCCTGGTGCGGTTCGCCGACCAGGTAGCCGACGGCACCCGGGGCGCCGCCGGGGGTGTGCGCGCCCTCGCCGAAGTTGAGCAGGGCGTTGACCGTGCCCCGGTAGCCCATCTTGTGGTTCAGGCCGGCGGGGACGACGTCGTTGCGCTCCCCGATCGACCCGTCCTCCGCCACCAGGTACTTGGGCACGACGAACAGCGAGATGCCCTTGACCCCCGGGGGGCCTCCCGGGAGCTTGGCCAGCACCAGGTGGACGATGTTCTCCGTCAGTTCGTGGTCGCCCGCCGAGATCCACATCTTGTTGCCGAAGATCCGGTGGGTGCCGTCCCCCGCGTCCTCGGCGCGGGTGGTGATGTCGGCCAGGGAGCTGCCCGCGTGGGGTTCGGACAGGCACATGGTCCCGGTGAAGCGGCCCTCGACCATGGGGCGGACCCACGTGTCGACCTGTTCGGGGGTGCCGTGTGCCATGAGCAGGCGGGCGTTGCCCGAGGTCAGGAAGGGGTAGGCGGAGGTGGCCAGGTTGGCGGCCTGGAAGTAGGCGTTGCAGGCGCCGGCGACGACGTGGGGGATCTGCGCGCCGCCGACGGAGGCGTCCATGGACATCGCGGCCAGCCCCGTCCCGGCGTAGACCTCCAGGGCCTTGCGGACCTCGGGGATGACGTGGACGCGCTCGCCGTCGAAGTGCGGCTCGGAGGCGTCGCTGGCCTTGTTGTGCGGGGCGAAGTGGTCGGCGGCCACGCGCTCGGCGAGGTCGAGCGCGCCGTCGAGGGTCTCGCGCGAGTGCTCGGCGTAGCGGGGGCGCTCGGTGAGGGCCTCCACGTCCAGCCACTCGTAGAGCAGGAATCGCACGTCTCGCGCGGACAACAGGGTGGATGCCACGGGCTGCCTCCTCAACATCATCAACCGACTGGTCGGTATGTTATCCGCATCGCCGGTCGGGGCCGTGACCGGGGTCACCCGGCCGGTGCGGAGCTCGGGAGACACCCTAGGCTGAGGGTTCCGACCAGAGCGAAGGAGTACGCACCCCCATGACCGACGGCCCCGACCACTCCCGCACCGTCCTGCTGCTCAACGGCCCCAACCTCAACCTGCTGGGCACCCGCGACCCCGGGCAGTACGGCACCACCACGCTCGCCGAGGTCGAGCGGCGCGTGGTCGAACTGGGCGGGGAACTGGGGGTGGAGGTGGTCTGCGCGCAGAGCAACAGCGAGGGGGCCATGGTCGACCGCGTCCACGCCGCACGCCACTGGGCGGGCGTGGTCCTCAACCCGGGGGCCTACGCGCACTACAGCATCGCGTTGCGTGACGCGATCGACGCCGTCGAGGCACCGGTGGTGGAGGTGCACATCTCCAACGTCTACGCCCGGGAGGAGTTCCGGCACACCTCCGTGACCGCCCCCGTGGCGGCCGGGTACGTCGCCGGGTGCGGTGTGTTCGGCTACGAGCTGGGGCTCCGGGCGGTCCTGCGGCGCGACGCCGAACGCCGCTCCTGCTAGTACTGCATGGCTGGATCTGGATGACGTGCAGACGCAGGCGCCGCTTGACGTGGTGCCTGCGCGCTGCGGTCTGGTGGCCGCACCGGTGGCCGGCCCGGCCCGCCGGGTTCGATCGCTGGAGGGTCGGGGGTGACGTCTCCCGCACGGGACCGGAGCGGAGCCGGTGATCCGCGCGGTGCCGGTCCAGAAGTCGCTGTCCGTCGCGAGTTCCCGGGTCAAGCGCTGGACCGGTGAAAGCGCCGAGCGGAGCCGCTGAGCGGCGGCGGCCTGCCGAGGCGTCGACTTTCTCCGGTCTCGTCGTCGATGCCTCACGCGCGGTGCGGTCAGGAGGGTGATCAGGTCTGTCGTCACACACGGATCATCGACACCCTCGCCCCCTTGACGGGCCCGAACTTCGGATCCACTCGTCTAGGCTCACGCCATGACGACCTACGCTCGCCGGTACGCCGCCGGACAGCACGAAGCCGTCTGGAACGAGCTACGGGCCCTCGGGGCGCTGCCCGACCGCCTGCGCGAGGACGCGGCCGACGTCGCGACGTAGACGATGCGCCGCGTGGCCGCGCACCTGCGGCGGCTGGCGGAGGACGCGCCCGCGGCGGGCCTGAGGCCCCTGCACGCCTGCGGCCCCACCCCCGCCACCGCCGAGGGGCGCGCGGTGTTCGAGGACATGGGCCGCGACGTGGGAGGCCTGCCCGCGGCCCTGGTCGCCTGCGTGGGCGAGATCGGCCGTTTCAGCCTGCTCGGGGACTGGCCGGAGATCGGGCTCCACCACGACGACTGGGCCGACCTTCCGGCCGGGGGCCGGGTGCCGCTGTGCGATCCCCTCGACCTGCCCGGCCCGGAGGGGCCCGACGGCGAGTGGAAGGACCACTGGAAGGAGGCCCGGGAGCACCAGGCCGATGGCCGCGATCCGGGGCACCCCTTCCGTCTGCCGTTCGCACCGGACGAGGTCCTCAAGCTGGGCTACGGCGGAGGCAGCCACGACATCGAGATTCCCGACACGGGGGCCGACCCGGTGTTGCGGGGTGTCATGTACCGGCCCGGGGTCACGCTCGTGGAGTACCTGCGGGTCGCTGTGGACTGGGGCGGTTTCCCCGGCTGGGAGTTCGTCGAGCGGCCGGTGCCCGACGCCCTGAGCGGGCTCCGGCGGCAACCGGACTTCTGACGCGGGGACCGCCGCCACGCCCTTTCACGCGGCGCCTGCGTCTGCAAGCCGTCCAGATCCGGCTCTGGAGAACCAGGGCGTGTGCGGCGGACGCTGTCCGCCGCGCCTCCACGAACCGGGCGTGAACCGGGGCGGGTCAGTCCCGGTCCGCGCGGGTGAGCCGGCGGACCAGCGCCCGCAGACCCTCCAGGAGCGCTCCGAGGAGGAAGGACTGGACCAGGGCGCACACGATGATCCCGGCGAGGGTGAACCAGGCGGGCCCGCCCGTCGCCCAGATCGCCTCCTCGATGACCGGCACGGCCATGAACGCGGGGAAGGTGAACAGGATGGGCCACACCCAGACGAGTGCGGAGTCGGGGACCGACACCGTGACGGCCGCGGCCACCGCGACGGCGCCGCCGACGATCCCGAGGTAGACGACCGAGACGGGATTGGCGAAGGTCAGACGGATGAGAGGGCGGGCGTTCATCGGTTCTCCCCGAAGGCGTGGTGTGTCCCCATGCTCGGGCACGGTCACGGCCCTGTCGTGAGTATCCGTACCCGGTTCGGGGCGACGGGTCCACCGTCCGGAGCCGGGCCTTCCCGGGGGGAGGACGGCCGAACCGGGTCGGACACCGCGGCCCGCGGACCGCGTGCGGTCACCCCGGGAACCCGGAGGGGTGACCGGGTACGGACCGGGGGGACGGGCGCACCGGTCCCTGGCGGGCTTCGCCGAAGGCCCGTCGGTAGGCGCCGGGCGTGGTGCCGAACCTCGCCCGGAAGCGGCGGCGCAGGTTGACCGCCGAGACGAGCCCGACCCGGGCGGCGACGGTCTCCACGGGAAGGTCGGTCCGTTCCAGCAGTACCCGTGCCGCGTCGAGGCGCTGGGCGAGCAGCCACTGTCCGGGGCTGGTGCCGAGCTGTTCGGTGAACCGCCGGGCGAGGGTCCGGCCGGATACCGCGGCGCGTTCGGCGAGCCGGTCGAGGGTCAGCCGGGTGTCCAGCCGGGCGAGGGCCCACTCCAGCAGCGGCGCCAGCGACCCGTCCGCCCCGGCCGGGGCGGGCTGGGTCGCGTACTGGAGCTGGCTGCCCTCCCGGTGCGGTGGCAGCACCATGCTCCTGGCGATCTGGGCGGCGTACGCCGCGCCGTGGTCGCGACGTACCAGGTGCAGGCACAGGTCGATGCCCGCGCCCGTTCCGGCGCTGGTCGCCACGTCGCCGTGGTCCACGTAGAGCACGTCCGGGTCCACCCGCACCTCGGGGAAGGCGGAGGCGAACCGGTCGGCGTGCCGCCAGTGGGTGGTGGCGCGGCGGCCGTCGAGCAGCCCCGCCTGGGCGAGGACGAACGCCCCCGTGCAGACGGCGACGATCCTGGCGCCGTTGCGGTGGGCGGACCGCAGCGCGTCGGTGACGGTCGGCGGCACCGGTGCGCCGGGCGGCTGCTGGCCGGGGACGACCACGGTGTCCGCCTCCCGCAGGGCCTCCAGCCCCGCGTCGACGAGCATCGCGTAGCCGGCGGTGGTCCGCAGGGGGCCGGGACGCTCGGCGCAGATCCCGAAGCTGTAGCGGGCCGGTACCTCCGGCGGAACGGGACCGAAGACCTCGGCGGCGCAGGCGAGTTCGAAGGGTGACTGGGGTGGGTTGAGCAGGGCCACCACCCGATGGAGGTTCATGGCAGGAATGTACCCAAGAGTGTCTTTTTGGACTCTCGGCCCGAGTGCCGGCCCCGGCCATAGTGGTCGCATGAGCCAAACCACTGAGACGGGTGTGCTGAGGACGGACGTCCTGGTCGACGGCGCGAGGGCCAGCTATCTGACCGTGGAGTGCGAGGGCCCGGCCGTGCTGCTGCTGCACGGGACGTACTGGAGCCGGGTCTGGCTTCCCGTGCTGCCCCGCCTGGCGCGGGCGGGGCTGCGGCCCCTCGCGGTCGACCTCCCCGGACTGGGGCGCTCGGGAGGCGAGCTCACCCTGGAAACGGCCGCGGTCCCGGCCCTCGCGCAGTGGGTGGCACGGTTCGCCTCCGCGCTGGGGATCGCCGGGCCCGTCGCCGTGGCGGGTCACGACATCGGCGGTGCCGTCGCCCAGCACCTTCGTGCCCGCGGTCCGCTGGAGGTGTCCCGGCTGGCCCTGGTCAACTCGGTCACCTACGACTCCTGGCCGGTGCCGGGCGTGGCCCGGTTCCGGGACCCCGCGACCGTCGCGGCGACCACCGCCGCCGAGTTCCTCGCCGCCCGCCGACAGGCCGTGACGACGGCGCTCGCCGGTGCCGCCACCGAGCGGCGGATCGCCGACTACCTGGATCCGTGGACCGATCCGCGGGTCCGCCGCTCCTGGATGGCCATGGCGGGAGCGGCCGACAGCCGCCACACCCTGGACCTGGTTCCCGACCTGTCGCGGTCCACGACGCCCACGGCGCTGATCTGGGGTGAGGACGACGGTTTCCAGAAGGTGGAGTACGCCGAGCGGTTCGCCCTGGAGATCCCGCACACCACGCTCCTGCGTATCCCCGGGGCGGGGCACATCCCCACGGAGAACGCCCCGGACCGGGTCGGCCGCGCCCTCGTCGACTCCCTCAGCGTGTAGCCGCCGCGCCGCGGGCCGCGCCGGGCCCGGCTGGTCGGGCGCCTCGCCGGGGCGGGCGGCGGACGGTTCCCCGGACACGACGGGTTACGGTGGTCCCACCGTCTCACCGAGGGAGGGGCATGGTCTTCCGGTATTCCAGCGTGGTGCCCGTACCGCGCGACGAGGTCTTCGACTGGCACACCCGGCCGGGGGCCTTCACCCGGCTCGCACCGCCCTGGCAGTTCTTCCGCCCTCTGGCCGAGGCCGACTCCCTGCGCGACGGCACCACGGTGATCGGCCTCCCCGGCGGGATGCGGTGGGTCGCCGCCCATCTGCCCGAGCGCTACGACCCGCCGCGCCGGTTCGCCGACCGGCTGGTCTCCCGGCCCCTGGCGCCGCTGTTGAACTGGACCCACGTCCACGACTTCGACGTCGAGGCCGACGGCGCCACACGGGTGACCGACCGGGTCGCCACCACGCTGCCGGACACGCTGCTGCGGCCGATGTTCGTCTACCGGCACGCCCAACTCGCCGACGACCTCGCCGCCTGGGCCCGCGCCCGCTCCTGGCACGACGCCCCGGTGACGGTGGCGGTCACCGGGGCGAGCGGGCTGGTGGGGCGCGGTCTGTGCGCCCTGCTCACCACCGGGGGACACCGCGTGGTCCGCCTGGTGCGCCACGCGCCGGAATCCCCGGACGAGCGCCGCTGGGACCCGCTGGCCCCCGCCGCCGACCTGCTCGACGGGGTGGACGCGGTGGTGCACCTGGCGGGCGAGCCCCTGTTCGGCCGGTTCACCGAGGCCCACCGGACCGCCCTGCGCGACAGCCGGGTGGGCCCCACCCGGGCCCTGGCCGAGGTCGCCGCGGCGGCCGCCGACGGCCCCCGGGTGTTCGTCACCGCCTCGGCGATCGGCTACTACGGTCCGGACCGGGGAGACGAGGTGCTCACCGAGGACAGCCCGCGCGGTGACGGGTTCCTCGCCGACCTGGTCGCCGACTGGGAGGCCGCAGCCCGCCCGGCCGCCGAGGCGGGGCTGCGCTGCGTCCTGGTGCGCACCGGCATCGTGCAGACCCCGGCGGGCGGCGTGCTGGGGTTGCAGTACCCGCTGTTCGCCGCCGGTCTGGGCGGCCGGATCGGCGACGGCCGCCAGTGGATGTCGTGGATCGGGGCGGACGACCTCGCCGACGTCTACGTCCGGGCCGTCCTGGACGAGCGCCTGTCCGGCCCGGTCAACGCGGTGGCCCCGAACCCGGTGCGCGGCGCCGAGCACGCCCGGACCCTGGCCGCCACCCTGCGCCGTCCCGCCCTGGTACCCGTCCCGGAGTTCGGTCCGGCGCTGCTCCTGGGCCGCGAGGGCGCCCAGGAGGTGGCCCTGGCCGACCAGCGGGTGGTCCCCGAACGCCTCCGCTCCCTCGGGCACGTGTTCCGCCATCCCCGCCTGGACGGCGCGCTGGCCCACCTGTTCGGCCGCCACCGCCCCGACTGAGCCCGGCCGCGCCCCCTGACTCAGGCGTGCCCGCGGTACAGGTCGGCCAGGAGGGCGACCGCCGCGTGCGTGGCGGGGTGCGGGTCGTGGCGCCGCCAGATCAGGCGCACCGGTACCGGTGCGGCGTCCCGCACCCGCCGGTAGACGATCCCGTCGCGGCGGTACTGGGTCACCGTGGAGCGCGGTGTGACGCCGACGCAGCGGCCGGTGGAGATCGCGGCGAGCCAGTCGTCGACGTCGTGCGTGTACTCCAGCGCCGGACGGTCGTCCTCCGGCCACAGGTTCACCGTCGTACTGCCCGTGCGCCGGTCCACCACGAGCGTGCGCGCGCGGATCTCCGCCAGGCCCACCGAACGGCGCCGCGCCCACGGGTCGTCGGCGGCCAGGGCCACGTAGCGCGCCTCGTGCCCCACCACGGCCTGGTCGTGGCGGCGGGCGTCGACGGCGGTGCGCACCACGGCCAGGTCGCACGTGCCCTCGGCGAGGCCGCCGGTGGGGGAGTTGTTCCGCACCAGGTGCAGTGCGACGTCGGGGTGCCGCTCGTGCCAGAGGCGCTGGAACTCGGCGGTGTGGCGGCCCATCGCCGACCACGCGTGCCCGACGAGCAGCCGGGTGTGGCCGCTCGCCGCCTCGCGCAGCAGGTGGTCGGCCTCCGCGAGCAGGTGGCGCGCCCGGGCCAGGACCTGGACCCCTGCCGTGGTCGGGGTGCACACCCGGCTGGTGCGGTGCAGCAGGCGCACGCCCAGGATCCGCTCCAGGGACGCGAGTGTGCGCGAGACCGACGCCTGGGACACCCCGAGTTCGAGTGCGGCGTCGCTGAACCCCCCGGTGTCCACGATCGCCACCAGGCAGCGCAGGTGCCGCAGCTCCAGGTTCGTGTTCCCCTCCATACGCTCAGCGTATAGAACGCGCGCAGGATGCATTTTGCGGATGGGTCGGGGGCGCCGAGAGTCGTGCCATGGCCACTCACGACTCGACAACGACCGCCGCCGGGCCCGGGACCGGCTCCGACCGCTGGTCCGGGACGGTGCTGATGCTGGGCAGCGGACTGTCCAACCAGGTGGGGGCGTCCGTCGCCGCGCTCGCCTTCCCGGTCATGGGACCGGTGGGCACGGTGGCGGTTCGCCAGTGGGTGGCCGCCGTCGTCCTGCTGTGCGTCGGGCGGCCCAGGCCGCGGACGTTCACCGCCGCGCAGTGGCGCCCCGTCCTGGGACTGGCCGTGGTGTTCGCGACCATGAACCTGTCGCTGTACGCGGCGATCGACCGGGTGGGGCTCGGCCTGGCGGTCACCCTGGAGTTCCTCGGGCCGCTGACCGTGGCCCTGGCCGCCTCCCGTCGCCGCGCCGACGTCGGACTCGCGCTGGCCGCGGTCGGCGCGGTCGCGGTCCTGGTGCGTCCCCAGCCCAGCAGCGATCACGTCGGTCTCGCCCTGGCGCTGCTGGCCGCCGTGTGCTGGGGGTGCTACATCCTGCTGAACCGCGAGGTCGGCGCCCGCCTGCCCGGAGCGCAGGGTTCGGCCGCGGCGGCGGTCGTCTCGGGGGTGCTGTACCTGCCGGTCGGCGCCCTGGCCCTGTGGCACCACCCGCCGACCGGCGCGGCGCTGCTCTGCGCCCTGGCCGCGGGCGTCCTCTCCTCCGCCGTCCCGTTCCTGGCGGACCTGCTCGCCCTGCGGCGCGTACCCGCCCGGTACTTCGGCGTCTTCATGAGCGTGAACCCGGTGCTGGCGGCCCTGGTGGGCATGGTGGTGCTCGGCCAGCACCTGGACGGGGCCTCGTGGGCGGCCGTCGCCGTGATCGTCACCGCGAACGCGGTCGCGGCCACCCGGCGCTGACCGGCTGTGCCCTTCCGGGCCTTGTGCTGCGCCTCGGCCCGGGGCCGGGCGTCCCCGGAGGCAGGGACGCCTCATTCTCGGCTGCGCCTGTCGCCCGTTCCTCGCTCCGCGGCCTGCCCCGCCCACCCGTCGCCCACCACCACCCTCGACGGACGCCTACGGCGCGGCCCCATCCATGAGCACCCTGCCGCCGCCCGAACGGCGACCCCCGGCCGGTCAGACGGCCGCCGCCCCCGAGTCCGCCTCGAAACGCACCACCACCGACTTCGACGTGGGCGTGTTGCTCACCTCGGCGGTGGAGTCCAGCGGCACCAGCACGTTGGTCTCCGGGTAGTAGGCGGCCGCGCACCCGCGCGCCGTGGGGTAGTGCACCACCCGGAAGTGCGGGGCGCGCCGTTCCCTGCCGTCGTGCCACTCGCCGACGATGTCGGTGTAGGCGCCGTCGGCCAGCCCCAGTTCACGGGCGTCCTCGGGGTTGACCAGCACCACCCGGCGGCCGTCGTGGATACCCCGGTAGCGGTCGTCGAGCCCGTAGACCGTGGTGTTGTACTGGTCGTGCGAGCGCAGTGTCTGCAACAGCAGCCGCCCCTCGGGGACCTCCGGCGCGTAGCGGCCGTTGGCGGTGAAGTTGGCCAGCCCCGTCGCGGTGGGGAACCTCCGGTCGTCGCGCGGGGCGTGCGGCAGCGTGAACCCGCCCGGGCGCCGCGCCCGGGAGTTGAAGTCCCCGAACCCCGGCACGACCGCCTCCACGCGGTCGCGGATCCGGTCGTAGTCGGCCAGCTCCGACCACGCCACCGGGCTCTCGCCGAGCACCCTCGACGCCAGGTCGCGGATGATGTCGACCTCCGAGCGCATCCCCTCCGACAGCGGCGGCAGCACCCCGTGCGAGGCGTGCACCATCCCCATGGAGTCCTCGACCGTCACCCACCGGGGGCGGCCGTCGTGCAGGTCGCGGTCGCTGCGGGCCAGCGCGGGCAGGATCAGCGCGCGCGTGCCGGTGACCACGTGCGAGCGGTTGAGCTTGGTGGACACGTGCACCGTGAGCCCCACGCGGCGCATCGCGTCCTCGGTGACCAGGGTGTCCGGGGTGGCCGCCACGAAGTTGCCGCCCATCGCCAGGAACACCCGCACCCGGCCCTTCGCCATCGCGCGGATGGAGTCGACGGTGTCCAGGCCGTGTTCGCGCGGGGGGTCGAACCCGAACTCGGTGCCCAGGGCGTCCAGGAACGCCTCCGCGGGGCGCTCGAAGATCCCCATCGTGCGGTCGCCCTGCACGTTGGAGTGCCCCCGCACCGGGCACACGCCCGCGCCCGGCCGTCCGACGTTGCCGCGCAGCAGCAGGAAGTTGACCACCTCGCGGATGGTGGGCACCGAGTGCTTGTGCTGGGTCAGACCCATCGCCCAGCACACCACGATCCGCTCGGACCCGGTCACCATCCGCGTGATGCGCTCGATGAGCTCGCGGTCCAGCCCGGTGGCCCGCTCCACGCGCGGCCAGAACTCCTCCTCGGGCTCGGCCAGCAGCTCGCGGGAGAACTCCTCGAACCCGTGCGTGTGACTGTCGACGAACGCCCGGTCGAGCACGTCCTCACCGCGCAGGTCGGCCTCCAGCAGGAGCCGGTTCACCGCCGAGAACAGCGCCAGGTCGCCGCCCAGGCGGATCTGCGCGAACAGGTCGGTGAGTTCGGTGCCGCGCCCGATCAGGCCCCGCGCCGTCTGCGGGTTGCGAAAGTCCCGCAGCCCCGCCTCCGGCAGCGGGTTGACCGTGATGATCCGCGCGCCCGACCGCTTGGCGCGCTCCAGCGCGCTGAGCATGCGGGGGTGGTTGGTGCCCGGGTTCTGGCCCGCGACGATGATCAGGTCGGCTTGGTACAGGTCCTCCAGGGACACGCTTCCCTTGCCCACGCCCAGGGTCTCGGTCAGCGCCGACCCGGAGGACTCGTGGCACATGTTCGAGCAGTCGGGCAGGTTGTTGGTGCCCAGGGCCCGCGCGAACAGCTGGTAGCAGAAGGCGGCCTCGTTGCTGGTGCGGCCGGAGGTGTAGAAGACGGCCTCGTCGGGTGAGTCCAGACCGCGCAGCTCCTCGGCCACCAGGTCCAGCGCCCGGTCCCACGTGACCGGCTCGTAGTGGGCGGCGCCCTCGGCCAGGTACAGGGGCTCGGTGAGACGGCCCCGCTGGCCCAGCCAGTACCCGGACCGCCCGGCCAGTTCGGCGACCGGGTGTTCGGCGAAGAACTCGGCGGTCAGCGCCCTGGCCGTGGCCTCCTCGGCGACGGCCTTGGCGCCGTTCTCGCAGAACTCCGCCCGGTGCCGCCGTTCGGGTTCGGGCCAGGCGCACCCGGGGCAGTCGAAGCCGCGCTTCTGGTTCACGGCGAGCATGGCGGGAACCCCGCGCCGGACCCCGGCGTGCTCCCCCACCTGGCGGACGCTGTTGATGACGGCGGGCAGGCCGACGGAGCTCTTCTTGGGCGGTCCCACCCGGGGGGCGTCCTGGGCGGGGTCGGGCTGTGCGGAGTGCTGGTGTGTCACACTCCGCATTGTTCCACCGCGCGCCTTGGCGGGGAACCAGGTGGGAGGGGTGGACGGGCGGGGCGGGGCGCGCCGCTAGTTCACCGCGGCGGGGGTCCCGGCGGTGATCGCGACCAGTTCGGTGTAGTCGGTCGGGAACACCGTGCGCGGGGTGCCCGCGGCCGCCCACAGGCGCGGGTAGTCCTCCAGCGCGGTGTCGACCACGGTCTCCACCGGGGCCGGGTGGCCCACGGGGGCGACGCCGCCGATCGCCTGACCGGTCGCGGCGCGCACCTCCTCGGCGGTCGCGCGGCGGACGCGCCCCCGTCCCAGACGCCCGGCGAGCAGGGCGGGATCGACCCGGTGCCGCCCGCTGGTCATGACCAGCAGGGGGCGCTCGTCGGCCATGAACACCAGGCTGTTGGCGATCGCACCGACCTCGCAGCCCAGGGCGTCGGCGGCCTCGGCCGCCGTGCGCGCGGAGGCCGGCAGCTCACGCACCGTCCCCGCGGCTCCGGCGCGCTCCAGCGCCCGGGCCACCTGACGGCTGCGCTCGGGAAGGCTTTCGCCCACGGGTGTCCCGTCCCCTCGTTCGCGTTGTCCGTGCGCGGTCGCACCGACCGCGGGTCCCTTTCTTCTACCACGCGGCCGCGGCCGTCTCCCAGGGGGTGTCCGGCGCGCGGGCCGCCGCGCGTCAGTCCATGGCGGCGCGGCCGTGGCGCCAGTAGCCGATGAAGGAGATGTCGGCCTTGGGTACGTCCCGCTCGCGGACCAGGTGCCGGCGCAGGCCGGTGGGCAGGGCGTTCTCCCCGGCCACGAAGCAGTAGGGGCGGCCCTCGGGCAGGTCGGCGTTCCTGACGGTCTCCAGGGCCAGGGCGCCGGGGACGGCGTGCGGGTCCGTGCGCGGCAGCCAGTGCACGGACACGCCCGCGGGGGCGGCCAGGTCGCGGACGTCGTCCGCGGAGGGAACCTCCATGTAGACCCGGGCGCGCAGGTCGTCGGGGGCCTGCTCCAGGATCGACAGCAGGGCGGGCACGGCGCTCTCGTCGCCGACGAGCAGGTGCCAGTCGGCGTCCTCGGAGGGCTGGTAGTAGGCGCCCTCGGCCAGGATGCCCATCTCGTCGCCGGGGCGGCAGGCCCCGGCCCAGGCGGAGGCGGGGCCGGCGTCGCCGTGGTCGACGAACTCCATGTCGAGCTCGCAGCGTTCGGGGTCGAAGCGGCGCACGGTGTAGTTGCGCACGTGCGGGCGTCTGCTCCTGGCCATGGCGTAGAGCTGGACGACCCACTTGCGGTCGGCGCTCGTGGGCATGTGCAGCCGGTCCTGGCCCTCACGCGGCAGGAAGATCCGGACGAACTGGTCACGCCCGAGATGGGGGAAGTCCGCCAGGTCCGCACCGCCCAGGGTCACGGTGACGAAGTGCTTGCTGGTCCGCTCCGTGCGTACGACACGGGCTCGGAGCATCGCACGGCGGCTGGGCTGTTCGACGCGCACGGGGCCTCTCTCCTCGACGGGGGACGCGGCCGACACCGACCGCACGTCGTTAGGTTAGCCTAACCAATTCTTTTCGTCGATACGGGGTCTATCCCTCGCCGACCGGGTTCCCGTCCTCGCCGGCCACCAGCGGCACGTGGGTCTCGGCCCAGTCGAGCAGGGGGAGGAGCAGGCCGGTGACCTCGCGCCCCGCTTCGGTGAGGCGGTACTCCACGTGCGGGGGCACGACCGGCCGCGCCTCGCGCAGGACGATGCCGTCGCCCTCCAGTGTGCGCAGGGTCTGGGCGAGCATCTTCTCGCTGATGCCGCCGATGCCGCGCAGCAGTTCACTCCAGCGCCGGGGGCCGCCGTGCAGGGAGACCAGGACGAGGACCCCCCACTTGCTGGTGATGTCGCCCAGCAGCCGGCGGGAGGGGCAGTCGGCGGACAGGGCCCTGCCGCGCGGCCACGCGCCAAGGGCGGTCCGCGGTGCTTCGTCGCTCATGCTTCCAACTTACCAAAAGGTGGGTACACCACTTTTGGAATGTGCCGACGACGTGCCCGGTTGCTACCGGACAGCGACCGGGAACCGCCCGGTCCGTCCCTGGAAGGAACACCACCATGAGCGTCGTCGTCACCGGAGCCACCGGACACCTGGGCCGCCTCGTCGTCGAGGAACTCCTCGGTGCCGGGCACCCCGCCGACCGGATCACCGCCGCGGGGCGCGACGCGGAGCGGCTGGCGGCGCTCGCCGAGCGCGGCGTGGCCACCGCCCGCATCGACTTCGAGGACCCCGCCTCGCTCAAGGCGGCCTTCGAGGGGGCCCGGGCCGTCCTGCTCGTTTCCGGCAGCGAGCTCGGCAAGCGCGTGGAGCAGCACCGCAACGCGATCGAGGCCGCCCGCGCCGCCGGGGTCGGGCACCTCGTCTACACGAGCGCGCCCAGGGCCACCACCACGAGCCTCGTGCTGGCCCCCGAACACAAGGCGACCGAGGAGATCCTCACCGCGTCGGGCCTGGAGTACACGATCCTGCGCAACGGCTGGTACCACGAGAACTACGGGCAGCAGCTGCACCAGGCGCGGGAGACCGGTGCCGTCGTCGCCAGCGTCGGAGAGGGCCGCGTCGCCAGCGCCGCGCGCCGGGACTACGCCGCCGCGGCCGCCGCCGTCCTGCGCGACCCGGCACGGCACGCGGGCGCGGTGTACGAACTGTCCGGCGACACGGCCTGGGACCTGGACGACCTGGCCGCGGCGCTCGGCGAGGCCCTGGGCCGCGCGGTCGCGGCGACCAACCTCACCCCCGAGGAGCACCTGGCCGTCCTCACCGACGCGGGTGTGGACGAGGGCACCGCCCGGTTCGTCGTCGCCCTGGACGGCAACACGCGTGACGGAGAGCTGGCCGACACCAGCGGTGAGCTGTCCCGCCTGATCGGCCGTCCCACCACCCCGCTGGTCGACTCCCTGCGCGCCCTGGCCTGACCCTTCGGGCCCGGGCCCCGCGGCTCACCCGGCCCGGCCGGTCACCCCAGGACGGTGCTCCAGGACCGGCCGGTCGCCCGGGAGGTCACCGACGGCCAGGGCGGCGGTTCGGAACGTCCCGAACACGCGGGCTGCCATCCTCGATGCCGGTGCCCGCTTCACCCGGACACCGCGAGGACGGTGCCACGCCCGGCTTCGGGCCCGCTTCGCTCCGGCTTCGCCGGTCCGCTACCGGATCAGCCCCCGCCGGTAGGCCTCGGCGACCGCCGCGGCCCGGTCGCGCACCCCCAGCTTGGCGTAGACGTGCTGGAGGTGGGTCTTGATACTCGCCTCGCTGATGAACAGGCGCGCGGCCGCGGCGCGGTTGGACGCCCCGTCCGCGACGAGCCGCAGCACGTCCAGTTCGCGGTCGCTCAGCCCCGGCCCCACCGGTCGGCGCACCTGGTCCATGAGGAGCCTGGCCGCGGTCGGGGCCAGGACGGATCCGCCCCGGTCGACCGTGTGCACCGCGCGCACCAGTTCGTCGGGGGTGGCGTCCTTGAGCAGGTACCCGGTGGCCCCCGCCTCGATCGCAGGCAGGACGTCGGTCTCGCTGTCGAAGGTGGTCAGCACGAGGACGCGTACCCCGGGTGCCTCGCGCGCGAGCAGCCCGATCGCCTCGACCCCCGACATCACCGGCATGCGCAGGTCCATCAGCACCACGTCGACGCCGAGCCGCCGGGCGCGCTCGACCGCCTCGCGGCCGTCGGCGGCCTCCCCCACCACCTCGATGTCCTCCTCGGGCGCGAGCGCACCGCGCAGACCGTCGCGGACGATGGGGTGGTCGTCGGCGATCAGTACCCGGATCATGCGGTCCCCTCCTCCACGGGGATGGCCGGGACGGTCACGCTGACCGCCGTGCCCCCGCCCTCCTCCGACTCGATCTCCATCCGGCCGCCCACCCCGCGGACGCGCTGACGCATGCTGGCGAGCCCGAAGCCGTCGCGGCCGCCACCGGCCATGCCGCGCCCGTCGTCGCGCACGTCCAGGAGCACGACGTCGTCGAGGTAGGACAGGGTGACGCCCACCCGGGAGGCGTCGGCGTGCTTGGCCACGTTGGTCAGCGACTCCTGCGCGACCCGGAACAGGCAGACCTCGATCGCCGGGCTCAGGGCGACGCGCTCCCCGGTGATCCGCAGGTCGGGACGGAGCCCCCACTGCTCGCCCCAGCGCCGGGACAGCTCCCCCAGCGCCTCGGGGAGCTGGCTCTGCGCGAGCTGCCGGGGCCGCAGGGCCCGCACGGACCTGCGCGCCTCGGTCAGGCTCTCCCGGGCCAGGGAGAGCGCGCGGTCCACGTGCGGCCGCGCCGTGTCGGGAGACTGCCAGGAGCGCTGCGCGGCCTGGATCTGGGTCACGATCCCGGTGAGCCCCTGGGCCAGGGTGTCGTGGATCTCCCGGGCCATGCGCTGGCGCTCGTCCACCACCCCGGCCCTGCGGGCCTGACCGACCAGCTCCGCGTGCAGCTCCGCGTTCTCCTCCAGCGCCGCCTCCAGTCTGGCCACCATCCGGCGGCGCTCGCGGTGCTGCTCGGTGCTCTTCTCCGCGACCACGAAACCACCGCCGATGGCCACGGTCTGGATCGCGACCACACTGACGAAGAGGAACACCTGCTGGAGGGTGGGCGGCTCGGGTCCGGGGCCCGGGATGCCCATCGTCCTGCTGTGGAGGATGATCGAGGTCATCGCGATTCCAGCGAACGAGAACGGCGTCGGCAGTACCGTCGCGTGGAAGAACGGCGTGATGGCGAAGACCAGGAAGAGCGTGTCGTGCGCCATGAGCAGGGCGCACGACACGAGCAGGCCGACGAAGTAGACGGTCGCGGGTACCGGGCGCCCGCGCCGTTCGGGCGTGGCGAGCGTGTGGCCGAGCAGGACCCAGCCCGCCGCGAACAGGGCGAGGCCGAGCCCGGTGGCCTGGTCGGTCCAGTCCCGGCCCGGCTGGGTGAGGACCATGACCGCGGACGGCACCAGCAGTACCCAGGGGACGAGGACGACGAACCGCTCCCACCAGCGGTCCCAGTCGCGGTCGGTGTCGGCACCGGCCCCGCCGCAGCGTCGGCCCATCACTCACTCCCAGCGGAACACACGCGCCGCCACCGCGGCGGCCACCACGGCGATCCCCGCCATTATCGCCAGTTGCGCGAGGGCCGGAGCCCCCGCCGCCTCCGCGCCGGACCAGGCGTCCATCAGCAGTTGCACCCCCGGCGGCGTGAACTCGCCCATCCGGACCAGGAAGTCCGGCAGGAAGACCCTCGGGAGGAACACCCCTCCCACGAGCATCAGCGCCATGTACACCGCCATCGACACGCCGTTGGCGGCACGGGAGGTGGGGACCAGCGCGGCGACCAGGACGCCCAGGGCGACGAGGGCGGCGGCTCCGACCAGGAACGCCCCGGCGAACAGCAGCGGTTCCTCCGGCGGGGCGATGCCGAGGACGAGCCAGGAGGAGAGCAGCAGGAGCGCAGCCGAGGCGACCATGGCCGTGAGCACGACGATCAGCTGCGCGGCCAGGACCATGCCCGGATGCACCGGGGTGGTCGACATCCGCCGCAGGACCCCGCTCTCCCGGTAGGCGGCCAGGGAGGAGGGCAGGTACTGGATACCGAGGATGCCCATCCCCAGGACGAGCGCGGTGGGGGCCCAGGTGTCGATGAACCGCAGCCCGCCGAACTCCGGGGTCGGTTCCCGCATCATCGGCAGGGCGGCCAGACCCAGGAGGATCACGGTCGGCAGGGCGACGCCGATGCCGACCGCCGCGGGTTCGCGGGCGAGCAGCCGGGCCTCGGCCAGGATGAGGTGGCGCAGGGCGGACAGGGACACGGTGGAGCTCCTCCGGGGTGTGGCGGTCACGGGGCGGGCCTCCGTCCGGTCAGGGTGACGAAGGCGTCGTCCAGGCTGGTCTGGCGGACGCGCAGGTCCTCGGGGGCGACCCGCTCCCGGGCGAGGAGGGAGGTCACCGCGTGGAGGAGGTCGCCGTCGCCGCCGACCCGCAGGTGGGGGCCGTCCCGGTGCACCTCGCCGACCTCGGGCAGCGCAAGGATGAGGCGTTCGTCGAGCTCCGCCGACACCCGGAAGTCGAGCCACTGGCCGGGCCCGGCCCGGGAGATCAGGCCGTCCGGGGAGTCCAGAGCGGCGATCCGGCCACCGTCGATCAGCGCGACGCGGTCGCACAGCCGCTCCGCCTCGTCCATGAAGTGCGTGACGAGGACGACCGTCACCCCCGATTCGCGGACGCGTTCGACCAGCTCCCAGGTGTCCCGCCGGGCCTGCGGGTCCAGTCCGGTGGTCAGCTCGTCGAGGATGACCACCTCCGGTGACCCCACCAGGGCCAGGGCGATGGACAGCCGCTGCCGCTGTCCGCCGGACAGCCGCCGGTACTGGGTGGCGCGCTGGTCGGCGATCCCCAGCATCTCCAGGAGGTCGTCGGGGTCGGCGGGGGAGGGGTGGAAGGAGGCGTACAGCCGGAGGGCCTCCCCGACCCGCAGCCGTTCCGGCAGCCGGGCCTCCTGGAGCTGGACGCCGAGCCGTCGGCGCAGCTCGGCGCGGTCCCGACGCGGGTCCAGACCGAGGACGGAGACGGATCCCCCGTCGGGGACGCGCATGCCCGCCACGCACTCGACGGTGGTGGTCTTGCCCGCCCCGTTGGCTCCCAGAACCCCGAAGATCTGACCCGCCTCGACGGAGAGGCTCACGTCGTCGACGACCACCTTCTCCCCGTAGCGCTTGTGCAGGTTCCTGACGTCGATGATCGGCATGGGTCGAGCATCGCGCGCGGCGCGGGGCACGCGGATCCCCCGCCCGGCCACCGGATCGGTTGATGCGCGCATCGACCGATCGGCGGACCCGGCCTGACGGCCGGAGCGGGCGCGTGCGCGCGGACACACCCGGTTTTCTCCGGCCGGATGCCGTTCGTGTTCGTCTTGTGTGATTTTGGTGGATTAGCCGTAAGGCGGCTTCTTCAGGTGGCCGTAATTCGCCGGATCATCCGCTCCCTCTTCAGTAACTATTTCCTGATATCAAAGACAAAACGACCATACTTGCTGTTCGGCTCCCCCGGGTTTCCGGCACCGCGGAACCATGGTGAAGTCGCAGATCATCGTTGAAACCGGAAGGATTTTCCCGGGTGGAGCCCGGTCGGTCCGTTTCCGGTTCCAGGCCGCTCTCCTGGAATTGGGACGGGGAAGCGTGCGCCCTCGGTCGGGAGCCCCCGGTGAATAATCGCGAATCGGTTGTGTGACCAGAGTTCGGCCTCTTAGTGTGTCCAGCGGTTTACGGAGCGCGTCTGACCAGTCACGACGGCTGTCTTGCACACGTGAGCCGACCGCGAGCAACCCCCGAGGACCTCCTGACCGCGCCCCGACAGGACCGCGCGGGACGGACCCGCGACCAACGACGAGGAGAGACACGGCGGATGTCGATCGACTCAGCTCCTGAGGTGCGAACCGAGGAGCAGCAGAGCCTGGCGACCGCGGCGGCGCGGAACCTGGCCACCACCACCAAGTCCGCACCCCAGATGCAGGGGATCAGCTCCCGCTGGGTGCAGAGGATGCTCCCGTGGGTGCAGACCGACGGCGGGACGTACCGCGTCAACCGGCGGCTCACCTACACCGTCGGCGACGGCCGGATCGAGTTCAACCAGACCGGATCCGAGGTCCGGGTCATCCCGCAGGAGCTCGCGGAGCTCTCCCTGCTGCGCGGCTACGACGACGAGGAGGTCCTGCACTCCCTGGCGGGCCGGTTCTCCCAGCGCGAGTTCGAGCCCGGCGACGTGCTCGCCCAGGAGGGCACCCCGGCCACCCACCTGTACCTGCTGGCGCACGGCAAGGTGCACAAGACCACCGAGGGCCCCTACGGCGAGACCACCCGTCTGGGCGTCCTGGCCGACGGTGACAAGTTCGGTGAGCGGTACCTGCTCGACACCCAGCCCAACTGGGAGTTCACGGTCAAGGCCGCGACCGCGGGCACGCTGCTGGAACTGCCGCGCGACCAGTTCATCTCCCTGGTGGACGACTCGCCCAGCCTCCAGGCCCAGATCCACCGCGTCCAGAGCCTGCCCAGGCACCAGCAGAACAAGTACGGCGAGGCCGAGATCGCGCTGGCCTCCGGCCACGTCGGCGAGCCCGACCTGCCCGCGACCTTCGCCGACTACGAGCTCAGGCCCCGCGAGTACGAGCTGAGCGTCGCGCAGACCGTGCTCCGGGTGCACAGCCGGGTCGCGGACCTCTACAACAAGCCGATGAACCAGACGGAGCAGCAGCTGCGTCTGACCATCCAGGCCCTGCGCGAGCGCCAGGAGCACGAGCTCATCAACAACCGCGACTTCGGCCTGCTGCACAACGCCGACTTCAAGCAGCGGATCCAGACCCAGGAGGGGCCGCCCACCCCGGACGACCTCGACGACCTCATCACCATGCGGCGCAACACGCAGTTCCTGTTCGCCCACCCCAAGGCGATCGCCGCGTTCGGCAAGGAGTGCAACAAGCGCGGCCTGCCCATCGGCACCGTCGAGGTCAAGGGCCACCACCTGCCCGCCTGGCGCGGTGTTCCGCTCCTGCCCTGCGGGAAGATCCCGATCTCCGCGCACCAGACCTCCTCCATCATCGCCGTCCGTGCCGGTGAGGACAACGAGGGCGTCATCGGCCTGCACCACACCGGCCTGCCCGACGAGGTCGAGCCCGGCCTCAACGCCCGGTTCATGGGCATCTCGGAGAAGGGCATCATCTCCTACCTGGTCAGTACCTACTTCTCCGCCGCGGTCCTCGTTCCGGACGCCCTCGGTGTCCTGGAGAACGTCGTGGTCCGGCCGCGTGACTGACCGTTCGCCGCTGACAGGGAAGGAGGGCTGAGACGGTGTCACTGCTGTCCCGGATGTCCGCCTCCACCGCCACCCACTCGGCGGTGGACCTGGTGGAACTCCTGCTCCGTGACCCGCAACGGCCTGGTAGGCGGGACCTGCTCGCGCCGCCGACCGCCCCGGCCCGGGAGGGAGGGGAGGGCGCCGCCGGGACCCGGCTGGCCGCCCGGCCCGCGGGGCTCGGCAGCGCGGCCGCCACGGCCCTGCTCCCCGGGCGCGCCGTCCCGGCTCCGTTCGGGGGCGGCGCGCCGGCCCCCCGCAGACGGGGGGCGGTACTCCGGATCCCGGCCGCCCCGCCCGGACCGACGCTGCCGGGCGGCTCCGGCGGTCGGGTCGGGGAGATCGCTGAGGGCAGGGCCGCGGCCACCGTCGAGCCGCGGCCGCGCAAGGGCCGTCAGGACCTGGTGCTGTACTGCCCGCCGGCCATGCGCGACGATCCGGCCCTGGGAGAGGAGGTCGACCGCCGCCTGGTCGCGTGGGCCGAGGAGGTGGGGATCTACCCCGGCCAGCTCGACAAGGTCAGGAAGGCCGGGTTCGGGCGGTTGATGATGCTCGCCCACCCCGAGACCGACGACCCCGACCGTCTGCTCGCGGCGGCCAAGTGCGGTCTGTCGGAGTGGTCGGTGGACGACCACTACGTCGACGGGGAGGTGGAGGAGGCGCGGCCGGAGCTGCTCGGCCAGCGGCTGGCCATCGCCCACTCGGTCATCGACCAGGCCCACCTGCCGCTCCGGTACGCGCCGCAGCTGGAGAGGGTGGTGCGCGACGACCCGGTGTGCGTCGCGCTGCGCTCGGCGATCGACAACCTGTCCACCATGGCGACGACGTCGCAGGTGCGCAGGCTGCGCCACGAACTGGCCATCATGTTCGTCGCCTACAACCAGGAGGCCGTCTGGCAGGCCCGGGGGCAGCGGCCGCCGGTGTGGGAGTTCCTCATGCACCGGCACGAGAACAGCTTCATCCCGTGCATGGTCCTCATCGACGCGATCGCGGGCTACGAGCTGCCCTACGGCGAGTTCGCCGACCCCCGGGTCCGCCGGGCGTTCACGCTGGCGGGTACCGCCACCGTGATCGTCAACGACCTGTACTCCATGGCCAAGGAGGACCCCGGTGACTTCAGCCTGCCCCGGCTGATCGCCACCGAGGAGGACTGCTCGCTGAGTGAGGCCGTCGAGCAGACCGTCCAGATCCACGACGAGCTCATGCACACCTTCGAGGCCGAGGCCTCGGCCCTGGCCGCCGCCGGGTCACCCGAGCTGCGCCGGTTCCTGGCGGGCACCTGGGCCTGGCTCGGCGGCAGCCGCGAGTGGCACTCCTCCAGCGGCCGCTACCACGGCACGAGCAACGACTGAACGTCCGAGGGGCGCGTCCCCCGACCCGGTCCGGCAGAACGCCGGGCCGTTCGTTTCACGACAAGGAGTTTCCCCGACATGACGTCGACCATGCCCTCCTCCGAGCAGGTCCTGCGCACCGACTACCAGAAGTCCGTCGCCGCGTACTGGAACGCCGAGAAGGACCCCGTCAACATCCGTCTCGGAGAGGTCGACGGTCTCTTCCACCACCACTACGGGATCGGCGACTACGACCCGTCCGTGCTGGAGGGGCCGGAGGAGACCCGCGACGAGCGGATCATCGAGGAGATGCACCGGCTGGAGACCGCCCAGGCCGACGTACTCCTGGACCACCTCGGCGACGTGGGCCCCGACGACCGCGTCATGGACACCGGATCCGGCCGTGGCGGTACGAGCTTCATGGCCAACCGGCGCTTCGGCTGCCACGTGGACGGCGTGAGCATCTCCCAGAAGCAGGTGGACTTCGGCAACGTCCAGGCCCGGGAGCGCGGCGTCTTTGACAAGGTGGCCTTCCACTTCCGGAACATGCTGGACACCGGTTTCGCGTCGGGTTCGCTGCGGGCCAGCTGGAACAACGAGTCCACGATGTACGTGGACCTGTTCGAGCTGTTCCGCGAGCACGCCCGCCTGCTGGAGTACGGCGGCCGCTACGTCACCATCACCGGTTGCTACAACGACGTCACCGGTGGCCGCTCCAAGGCGGTGAGCCGTATCGACGAGCACTACACCTGCAACATCCACCCGCGCAGTGCGTACTTCCGGGCGATGGCGGCCAACAACCTCGTGCCGATCAACGTCGTGGACCTGACCGACCAGACCATCCCGTACTGGGAGCTGCGGGCGCGGTCGTCGGTGGCGACCGGGGTCGAGGACCCGTTCCTGACCGCCTACAAGGAGGGCAGCTTCCACTACCTGCTCATCGCGGCCGACCGGGTGTAGTCCGGAGCCGACGCGGGCGCCCACGGCCACCGCCGCGGGCGCCCGTCCCGTCCGGGGCCGCGGGTCGGCCCCGGACCCGTGTCCAGCCCACAGCCGATTACGAAGGACATCGATGACGACCACTCCAGCCGCCGGGTACGCCGGCCGGTCCGCTCCCGGCGGCGGCCCCGAACAGCCGATCATGCTCGAACTGGTCGACGAGGCCGGTGCCACGATCGGCACCGCCGAGAAACTGTCCGCGCACCGGGCGCCGGGTCGGCTGCACCGGGCCTTCTCGGTCTTCCTCCTCGACGACCGGGGGCGGGTGCTGCTCCAGCGCCGCGCCCTGGGCAAGTACCACTCGCCCGGCGTGTGGTCGAACACCTGCTGCGGTCACCCCTACCCGGGCGAGCCGCCCTTCGCGGCGGCGGCGCGGCGGGTCGGGGAGGAGCTGGGGGCGGCCCCCGCCCTGATGCGCGAGGCCGGAACGGTGCGCTACCACCACCGCGACCCGGACTCGGAGCTGGTCGAGCGGGAGTACAACCACCTGTTCGTGGGGACGGTCGGCGACGCTCCGCGGCCCGACCCCGCCGAGATCGCGGAGACCGTGTTCGCCGGCCCCGCCGAACTGGAGCGGATGACGGGCGACCGGCCGTTCTCGGTGTGGTTCCCCACCGTGCTCGACGCCGTACGCCCCGCGCTGCGCGGGCTCGCCGCCGACGCGGGCTGGTGACGGCGGGACCGCCATGCGGGAGATCGAGACCAAGTACCGGGTGGTGGACCCGGACGCGCTCCTGGCCGCGTTGGGGGAGGCCGGGGTCATCCTGGGGGACCCGGTGCTCCAGGACGACCAGGCCTACGCCCCGGCGGGGTGGGCACCGGGGATGCCCAGGACCGGGCGCACGTTCTGCCGTCTGCGCACCCAGGACGGACTGCACGTCTTCACCACCAAGACGCCCACGGCCAACCCCATGGAGTGCACCGAGCACGAGACGGCCGTCGCCGACCGGGGGCAGATGCACGCGGCCGTCGTGCGGATGGGGTACGCGCCCAGTCTGCGGATCGTCAAGGACCGCCGAGTCGGAGTGCTGCGCGACATGCTGGTCTGCGTCGACCGGGTGGAGGGTCTGGGGGTGTTCCTGGAACTGGAGGTGGTCGTGGACGACGACCGCGACGGCCCCGCGACGCAGGCGGGGATGGACGCCTGGGCGCGCGGGCTCGGGGTGGAGCTGGAGTACACGACCGACACCTACGACGTCCTCGTCCGCGCGGCGCAGGACACCTGAGCGCGGGAACCGAACCCGGACCGGCCGAGCCCGGGGCGAAGTTCCCGTCCCGGTCTGGACCACCGTGGACGGGACGGCCTCCGGAGGACGCGGAGGCGGGCGGCAGGTGTACCGGCTGGAGTAACGAATGAATAACGCCACTGTTCGGCGCGGTGTCGCCGGGCGGTGGCGGCGGTCGGCGCCCGACGGCAGGCGGGAAGCCCCGCGCCGTCGGGCTTGGCGCGTTCCCGGACACTCTCGTGTAAACACTGATGACACACCGTCGCGATCTGGTGTGGCGCATGGGTCAAAAGTAAAGCTTCGCCGCTTTTGTGTTGCTTGCCACTCTTGCGGGCTTAGGATCCCGAAAGTGAAGTTCGGCTAAAGCCTCCCCGTAGGGAAGCTAAACCCCCGCTCGCCGGCGGGGACCGGATTCAGCAAGCCCGTTCGACGGACCGGAACCGACCGCCCACGAGGCGGACGGAGGGTCCCGTGCGGCCCGACCACCGGGCGCACGGAACCGTTCCGCGTCCTCCCCGGCCGAAAGGTGCGCTCCATGACCAGCGCTGACGCCGTACCCCAGCAGCAGAGCATCGGCGAGACCGTCGAAGGCGCAGTCGACGCCGTGTTCGACCCGATAGCGACGCTGCTCAGCGACGTCGTGTTCGCCAAGATCCCCGTCTTCGGGACGGAGTTCCCCTGGATCGTCGGTTGGCTCATCGCGGCCGGTGTGGTCTTCACCGTCTATCTCGGGTTCCTCCAGTTCCGGAAGCCCCTCACCGCTGTCAGGATCGCCCGGCACGGACTCGGCAAGGACGCTCCGGGCGAGGTCACGCACTTCCAGGCGCTCACCGCCTCCATCTCCGGCACCGTGGGACTGGGCAACATCGCGGGTGTGGCCATCGCCGTGACCATCGGCGGCCCCGGTGCCACGTTCTGGATGGTCCTCGCGGGTCTGCTGATGATGGCCGTCAAGTTCGCCGAGTGCACGCTGGGTGTGAAGTACCGCGAGATCGGCCCCGACGGACAGGTCAGCGGCGGCCCGATGAAGTACCTCGCCAAGGGGCTGGCCGAGCGCGGATGGGCGCCGCTGGGCAAGGTCCTGGCCGGGCTGACCGCGGCGTTCGTCCTCATCTTCGCCGTGGCCGGCGGCAACATGTTCCAGGCCAACCAGACCCTCGAACAGCTGCGCACGGTCACCGGCGGTGAGAGCGGCCCGCTGGGCGGCAGCCTCGGCTCCTTCGCCTTCGGCGTGGTCCTGGCGGTGCTCGTCGGCTTCGTGGTCATCGGCGGCATCACCAGCATCGCCAAGGTCACCAGCAAGCTCGTGCCGAGCATGGCGCTCCTCTACGTGGCGGGCTGCCTGGTCGTCATCGGCGCCAACGCCTCCCTGCTGCCCGGCGCGATGGCTTCGATCATCGAAGGGGCCTTCGCCCCGGCCGGTGTCGCGGGCGGCGCCGTCGGCGCGATGATCATCGGCTTCCAGCGCGCGGCCTTCTCCAACGAGGCCGGAATCGGTTCCGCGCCGATCGCGCAGGCCACCGTCAAGACCGACTACCCCGCCAGCGCCGGTCTGGTCGCCATGCTGGGCCCCTTCATCGACACCGTGGTCATCTGCACGATGACGGCGCTGGCCATCGTCATCGCCTCCCCGCAGTCCTGGCTGGACGCCCGCGAGGCCGCGGCCGACGGCGCGGAGCTGCCCGGCGGCGTGAGCCTGACCTCGGACGCCTTCGCCACCGTCATGCCGTGGTTCCCCTACGTCCTCACCGTCGCGGTCATCCTGTTCGCGCTGAGCACGGTCATCACCTGGTGCTACTACGGCCTCAAGGGCTGGACGCACCTGTTCGGCAACGGCCGGCGCAGCCAGCGCGTCTACCTGGTCGTGTACTGCGCGTTCCTGGTGGTCGGCTCGGTCCTGACCCTGGGCTCGGTCCTGAGCCTGGCCGACGCGCTGGTCTTCGCGGCGGCGCTGTTCAACATCTTCGGCCTGTACCTGCTGGCGCCGGTCGTCAAGAGGGAGCTGGCCCGGTTCCTCGCCCACCTGCGCGGCGAGGACGAGTCCGGCGCCCGCCAGGAGGAGCTCGTCGGATAGCCCCGAGGCCCCCGGCCCCCGGCCCCCGTGAGAGACGCCCGCCCGGCCTGCCCCGGGTGGGCGTCCTCGCGTCCCGGGGCGCGCAGGCACGGTTCGGGGTCTCACCGCCGAATTTCCATGACACGGAGTGTTCTTTTGGAAGCTGCGTGTGATCACTGGAAGGCTCTGGTGTACGTCGACACACTGGAGGAACCGCGATGAACCTGCCCCTGGCGAACCTGCCCCTGGTGAACTCGTGCAGCGCGGACGCGTGTTCGTACAACACGGACCACAACTGCCACGCCCAGGCCATCACCGTGGGCGAGACCGAGCACGCCCAGTGCGACACCTACGTCAGGGTTCCGGCCCAGGGCGGCGACCCCGTCGCCACGGGGCACGTCGGCGCCTGCAAGATGTCCGACTGCCAGCACAACGTCCGACTCGAGTGCCAGGCCCCGGGTATCGCCGTCGGATACGTGGAGAACCAGGTGGACTGCCTCACCTACACGCCGGCCTGAGCCGTCGTCGGCCGGTCTCCGTCGGACCCGGTCCGGGTTGTGCCGCCCGGGCCGCCCCGTCTCCGCCGTGGGCGCGTGCCGCGACCGGTGGCCGTCCATCCCGTCCCGCCTCGCGGGATGCGATACTCCGCCTTGATTGGTTATGGTAATCATTCTCAATCAAGGCTCCGTCCCGTTCCGGCGACCCCGGACGCGGGGCGGGGTCCGCGCTGTGAGGCGGGGGCGGGTGGCGTGACGACGACGAAGGCAGGGCGGCTGCCGGTGACGGTGCTGTCGGGGTTCCTCGGGGCGGGCAGGACGACCCTGCTCAACCACGTGCCGAACAACCGGCGGGGGCTGCGCGCGGCGGTCATCGTCAACGACATGGGCCAGATCAACATCGACGCGAACCTCGTGCGCGGCGGGGGCGCCCTGTCGCGCACCGGGGAACGCCTCGTGGAGAGGGCCAACGGCTGCATCTGCCGCACCCTGCGCGGCGACCTGCTGGAGGAGGTCGACCGGCTGGCCGCCGAGGGCCGCCTCGACCACCTGCTGATCGAGTCCAGCGGCATCTCCGAGCCCATGCCCGTGGCCGCCACCTTCGCCGCGGACGGCGCCCCCCGGCTCGAACGCGCCGCACCCGACACGATGGTGTCCCTCGTCGACTCCGAACGCGCCTCGCGCGCCCCCGGCCGGGTGGCCGAACCCAACGGCGACCACGTGCCCGAGACTGGGGAGTACGGCATCACCAGCACGGTGTTCCTGGCGGACCGGCCCTTCCGCCCCGGTCTGCTGTGGGGCCTGGTCGCCGACCGCCTGGTCGGGGGCGCGTTCGGCCGCGTGCTGCGCTCCAAGGGCTCCTTCCGACTCCTCACGCGCGCCCGGATCACGGGACTGTGGTCGCAGGCCGGCTCGGTCGCCCGTTTCGCACCCTCCGGTACGTGGAACCCCGCCGACGCGCCGCTGCCTGGCCGTACCCGTGCGGAGCCCGCCCCGGGCGAGGCCGTCTCCCCGCGCCAGGAACTGGTGTCCATCGGTACCGGGCTGCGGCACGCCGAGCCGACCGCGGCGCTGGGCGCCTGTCTGCTCACCGACGCCGAACTCGCCGCCCCCTGGGAGGACCTGCCCGACCCCTTCCCCGGGTGGGACGTGCCCGGTGCGCACGCGGCGCACACGCACTGACATGGCCAGGCACGACGCCGCCGTCCTGGGCGCCCTCGGCCGGGACCCCCGCTTCCGCAGCGCCCAGGAGGTGCACGCGCTCGTCGCCGGGCCGCGGTCCCGGTCCGCCCGTCCGCCGAGCCTGTCCACCGTCTACCGCGCGCTGCGCCGCCTGGCCGACGACGGGGTCCTGGACACCGTGCAGTCGTCCGACGGTGAGCGCCTGTACCGCCTCTGCGGCAGCGACGCCCGCCACCACCACCTGGTCTGCCGGATCTGCGGCGAGGTCGAGGAGGTGCCCGCGCCCGGGGAACTCGCGCCGCTGGTCGAACGCCTCGGGCGCGCGAGCGGCTTCGGCTCGCTCGACTACTCCTTCGAGCTCGTCGGTGTCTGCCCCTCCTGCGTGTCCTGAGGTCGTTCCTCGCACACCGCCCTGAGCAGTGCCTCCTCCAGGGCGGCGCGCTCCCCGCCCGACAGGTGGGCGAGCGGGCCGCCCCGTGCCAGCCGGGCCATGAGGCGCTCGCGCAGCTCGGTTCCGGAGGGGGTGAGGACGAGCTGCTTGGCCCGGCGGTCCGTGGGGTGCGGTCTGCGCTCGACCCACCCGCTCCGCTCCAGGCGGTCCACGACGTAGCTCGCGTTGGGCGGCTCGCAGCACATCCGCGCGGCCAGTTCGCGCATGGTGAGCGGTTCGCCGAGTTCGCGCAGGGCGCCGCCCTGGGTCCGGGTGAGGTCGAACCCGTCCAGGCAGGAGCGGATGTGCGCGTCGAAGCGCCGCGCCAGCTCGTTCACCAGGGCGCGGGTGCGCCGCGTGTCGTCCTCGGCGGGCGGGTCGTCGGTGGCCATGGGTTGAGGGTACCTGATGTTGACAGTTGTAATAGTTCGAGTTGTAATGATTTTCCGTCGGGTCACACCGCCCGCCCCAGCCGCATCCCACGAACGGAGCCACCATGACGTCCTCCCACACCACCGCGCACCCGCGCCGCATCGCGATCCTCGGGGCGGGACGGATCGGGCGCCCCGTCGGACGGCACTGGATCCGTGCCGGACACACGGTCACCTTCGGTTCCCGGACCCCCGACCGGCTCGCGGAGTTGGTCGACTCCCTCGGCGAGCGGGCACGGGCGGCCGACTGGCGCGGGGCGGTCGCCGACGCCGACGTCGTCATGCTCGCCGTGCCCTACGAGGGGGTCGACGCCCTCGTCGACGAGGTCGCAGACCTGGTGGACGGCACGACCGTCATCGACGCCACCAACCCCATGACCGTGTCCGCCGACGGCCGGGTCGTCTCCGCGCTCGGGGCGGGCCTCACCGCGGGGTCGCGCATGGCCGAGCGGCTTCCGGGCGCGGCCGTCGTACGCGCCTTCTCCCACGTGGTGGAGGAACTGCTGGAGACCCGCGCCTTCTCGCCGATGCCGGTGGCCATGGCCTACGCGGGAGACGACGCGCGGGCCGGAGCCGAGGTCGCCGACCTTATCCGCGACACCGGCTTCCAGCCCGTCGACCTCGGCACCCTCGCCGACTCCGCCCCCCTCGACCCGGGCGGCGTCCTCTTCGCCGGGCTGTTCACGGAGGCCGACGTCCGCCACCGCCTCGACCTGGTCCGCCGGGCGGGCGACACCGCCGCGGCCTGACCCCGGATCAGGGCAGCAGCCCCCGGCGGCGGGCGGTCACCACCGCCTCGTGCCGAGTACCCGCGCCCAGTTTGTGCATGGCCGAGCGCAGGTAGGCCTTGACCGTCTCGGGGCGCAACGAGAGCCGGGTTCCGGCCTCGGCGTTGCTGCACCCCAGCGCCACCTGCGCCAGGACGTCGACCTCCCGCGGCGACAACGGCGACGCCCCGACGGTGGCGGCGGGCGCGCCCCCGCGCCCGCCGCCACCCAGCCCGGCCAGCCGTCGGGCGGCGTCCAGGAGTTCGTCGCGCATCCCCTCGTCGTCGGCCCGCCGGGCCAGGGAGCGAAGCCTCGCGTGCAGCTCCCGGACCTCCTCGGCCGCCGTCGCGTCGGGCAGCACGCCACCGTTGGCCCGCTCGGCCCGGAGCAACCGCAGCCGCCGGTCGACCTCGTCGCGTACGGCGAGTTCGCGGCCGAGCTCCCGCGCGGCCGCGACCAGCGCGTCCGTGGCCCGCTCGCCGAGGACCGCGCCGCGCGAGGCGCCGTAGAGCACACCCGAGACCGCGCCGGACACCACCACGGGCACCGCGACCACCGAACGCAGCCCCTCGGCCAGGACCGGGCCGTCGTAGTCGTGGGTGATGGAGGCGGCCGAACCGTAGTCGTCCACCGCGTCCGGCCGCCGCGACACCAGGACCCGGCCGCCCAGGCCCGAGGCCGCCGCCACCCGGAGCCCGCGCAGCCCGTTCGTGCGCACGCCGATGAACTGCGTCAGGCGCATCCCGTCCCCGGCCGCCGCGCCGCCGAAGGCCACGGGCAGCCCGGCCCTGCGCCGCGCCGTCCTGAGGGCCAGGCGGAAGGCGTCCCCGTCATCCGGCCGCATCGAGTCGTCCCGGTTCGCGCTCACCGAACCACACCCTTTCGGGGGTATCCAGCCGTTCGTGTGACATGGAGCATACGGGGGTGTAACACACTCGTCGGTTTCGACAGACCCGGACACGAAGGGGGAGGGGCGTGACCCACACCGGCCCCACGGTTTCCCAGCAGGAGGACCACACACCGGCCACGGCTGCCGCCGAACGCGTGCGGGAGCTCATCGGCCGTTTCGACGCACCGGACGCGTGCGTGTCCGAGCTCCTGTGCGACCGGCACCCCGCCGACGCGGTCGCCTTCACCGTGGTCGAGTCGGACCTGTCCTCGCGCGACCTCACCTACGGGTGGCTGTCCCGCGAGTCGGCGCGCTTCGCCGCGGCCCTGGCCGAACTCGGGGTGGGCCCCGGCGACGCCGTCGCCGTCCTCATGGGCAAGTCCGCCGACCTGCTGGTGGCGCTCCTGGGCATCTGGCGACGCGGCGCGGTCCACGTTCCGCTGTTCACCGCCTTCGCCCCACCGGCGATCGCACTGCGGCTGGAGGCCAGCGCGGCCCGTGTCGTCGTGGTCGACCACGACCAGCGGCCCAAGCTCGGCCCCGGCCAGGACCTTCCCGCCGACCCTCCGTGGCGCGTGGTCGTCGCGGGTGGCGAGCCCACCGGGGACGACCTGTCGCTCGCAGGCCTCCTGGACGCCCACCGGGGCGACGAGCCGAAGGCGGCCCCGGTGGCGCGCGGCGGCGACGCGGAGTTCGTCCGCCTGTTCACCTCGGGCACCACCGGCACACCCAAGGGGGTACCGGTGCCGATCCGGGCGCTGGCCTCCTTCCAGGCCTACCTGGAGCTGGGCCTGGACGTGCGCCCCGACGACGTGTTCTGGAACGCCGCCGACCCCGGCTGGGCGTACGGCCTCTACTACGCCATCCTCGCCCCGATGGCCGCCGGCAGGCGCGGACTGCTCCTGCACGCCGGGTTCTCTCCCGCTCTGACCTGGGACGTGATGGCGAAGTTCGGCGTGACCAACTTCGCCGCCGCCCCCACCGTCTACCGCGCCCTGCGCGGGGCCGACGCCCCCGTCCCCGACGGTGTGCGCCTGCGCGCGGCCTCCTCCGCGGGCGAGCCGCTCACCCCCGAGGTCGTGTCCTGGGCGGAGGAGGCGCTGGGCGCCACGGTGCGCGACCACTACGGCCAGACCGAGCACGGCATGGTCGTCGTCAACGGCTGGGCCGACGCCGTGCGCGCACCGGTGCGCCCCGGGTCGATGGGTGAGGTGATGCCGGGCTGGTCGGCGGAGGTCCTCCTGGACGACCGCGACGAGCCCGCCCCGCCGGGGACCACCGGCCGCGTGGCCCTGCGCGCGGACGGGAGCCCGCTGATGTGGTTCACGCACTACGCGGACGCGCCGGACCGGACCGCCGAGCGCTTCTCCGCCGACGGCCGCTGGTACCTCACCGGCGACTCCGGGTCCCGTGACGAGGACGGCCACTTCTACTTCGCCTCCCGTGACGACGACGTCATCATCATGGCCGGGTACCGCATCGGCCCCTTCGACGTCGAGAGCGCGCTGCTGCGGCACGCACTGGTGGCCGAGGCCGCGGTGGTGGGCGCCCCCGACGCACTGCGCGGCGAGGTCGTGGAGGCGCACGTGGTCCTGCGCCCCGGGGCGGTCGGCGACGAGGCCCTGGCCGACGAGCTGCGCGACCTGGTCAAGACCCGGTTCGCCGCCCACGCCTACCCGAGGGCCGTGCACTTCACCGAGAGCCTGCCCAAGACACCCAGCGGCAAGATCCAGCGCTACCTGCTGCGGAGGCGCAGCTCCGACAACCGGGAGTGAGCCGCGTCCGCCCCCGGCGGGTGGTGGGCCCCGCTTCCGTCACCCGCCGTGTCGGCGGCCCCGCCGGGATGAGGGGCCGGGGCGCCCTCCGCACCGCCGCCGACTGGCTCCGGTCCGAGGACGAGTCCTCCGGTCTCTCCCATGCCTACCGCCTCGCCCTCGCACCGCTTCGGCGGGCGTCCGGAACCCCCGCTGACCGGGGTGTCGGTGCTGACCGGGGCCGCCTCCGAGCACCGGGGGAGGGACGACCGGCTGCCGCCCGCCATCCTCGTCAACGTCAACCGCGTGGGGCGCTCCCTGAGGACGGAGGGCCGTGTCATCCGGGTGCCGTTCGGTCCGCTCCTCCCCGGTGGCCGGTGGGGCCGCGAACCGCGGCCGGTGAGTTCCTCGACCCGGGAAAGCAAGAGAATCGACAGGTGGTGGGGAAGGTACCGACCGGGGTGTGCCGGGTCGCCCCGCGTTCCGCTGGAAGGCGTGCACCCTCCGGGTGCGCGGGGTCTGGTCCTGTGGTGCATCCCCGCGGGTGTACCGGACTCCTGTCACTGCCATCGGATGAGAAGTCCGGTGATCTGGTGTTACTCCGTGCCTTTTCGTGCCGTTTCGTGTCACCCCATCCGATCCTCCGTGCCGTCTGAGGCCGCATGATGCCGCCTGGTGTCGTGCCAGTACGGAACTGCGGAGCATAAACGGAGCACGAACCGGGGGTGGGCGGCGTCCGATGGATGGCTGGCTTTGTTGTCAGTTACCTTGCTCGGAAGGCTTGGGATCTCTCGAGTCGTGTACTTCGACCAGGCGGTAGGTGTCCTGCTGACCGTCGGCGTGGTGGCCGGTGATCCGGCTGATGCGAGGGGCGTTCGTTTCCGGGGTGATCTCCAGTCTGGTGATGTGGTCGGCGGCGGCTCCGTCGTAGGGAGAGGGGGTCCTGTGGTTCGGGGTCGCGCTCAGCGCGGTTTCCGTGGAGTCGGCTGCTGCTGTGACGTCGGTGAGCAGGCCGATGATTCTGTGGGGTTCGATGAGTTCGGCGAACCAGTCTCCTGCCCAGAAGGCCCAGTCCGCCTCGTGGACGGCCTGCGGGTCGATGTGTTGTTCGGTGGTGTCCTCGCCCAGTCGCAAGTGGATGGTGTCTCCGCAGCGGCTGATGATTCGGTCGTGTGCTCGCACGGTCCACACGTCGTGGCGTTCGATCTCCACCTGACGTCGTAGGTGGGTGAACTCGTTGCTGCCGTGGTCCACGTAGGGGGCGAAACCGCGCCGTGGTTCTCCCTCCGGTGTCACCGTTGGCGCGGCCTGGTGTGCCTCGGCGATGAACAGGCCGCGGGCGGGTAGGGCGGCGGTGGTGGCGAGCCGAGCCAGAGCACTCGCGGCTGCGATCCGGTTACTTTCGGCCATGAGATGTTCCCTCCCCCATTCAGGTGGATGTGGAGTCCCTCCAGGCGTATGAGACGTACTCCTCGACGGGGCCGTCAGGGGGCTGCTCTGGCCTGATCCATGTGGCCTGGAGGACGTGGTAGGCGGAGCACCTGTGAGGTCGGGTCTGTACGTGGATGGCGTCGTCGCCCAACGGGTGGTAGACACACACTTTTCCTGCTGAGACCCCCGTATGTGGTTGGGGCTGTTCCACGCACCTTTCCTCGGTGGATGTGGATTCGTCGGGGATGCCGCGTTCGTCGACGTGGGGGAAGGAGAGCAGGACGACACGGATGGGCGAGTTGCCGGTCAGGATTCTGGCTTGTCCTGTGTCGTTTTCGAGTTCGGGCCAGGCAAGGCTTTCTGGGGTGGATTTCGGGTTCCGGCCCAGGGTGGAGAGGAACGGGGTGAGTTCCAGGTCCCCGATCTCCAGGAGCGGGGGTTCGGGCGGTGGGGTGCGTTCAGACACTTGTCTCCAGACGGTGCCGGGCACTGTCTCGCCTTCGGGGGAGGCGGGGGAGGGAGGAACAGAGCATGATGTGAGGAGGAGACAAGCCCCCACGCAACGCCATGCTCGGTGGGCGAAGGCTCTCAGCCGCATGTGATCGCGTTGTCGTTCTGTTCATACGATGCGGCGGAGAAGGTCTGCGTGCCTGTGCTGACCTCTCCGAACCCCTCCGTGCGGTAGCGGTATTGGCTGCCCTGGTCGCACGGTGTGGTGATCGTTCGGCGGTACTCTTGCACGTTGCCGCTGGTCTTCGTTTTTGGGTCGAGAGTGGAGACGCGCTGCCAGCCGAACCAGCGTGATCGGTAGGTCTTGGCCGAAACGGTGTTGGAGACCAGGACAAGGTCCCTGCAGAAGCTGGTGACCCGGGTGTGGATCTCTTTGTATCGGGTGCTGTAGTGCGGGTAGTTGACCTGGATCCCGCAGTTTCCGCTGGGCTGCTGGGCCCGTTCCACGGCGGTGTAGGGGGCTTCGGAACGCGGGAGGCCAGGGGTGGCCTCATCCTGGTCTTGGGCGTGGGCGTGGGCGGGTGTGGCCAGCCCGCAACTCATTGCTATGGCGATCACTACGGCAGCGAGTCGGTGGGGCCGGGGGTGTTTAGGGCTGCGCATGCGCTCAAGCTATCACTAAGAGTTACTAGAATCCCGCCCTTCGTGAACACGTGGGTGGTGTCGTGTGGGGGCCAAGGACCCTCTACCGACGTTTCTCAAGACGCGTGCCGGGATCGCCTTCCCGTCACTCATGAGAACCGGGTAGCCGTCAAGGGGGTGTTGGGTTCGGTCGGCGTTGTGTCGCTGGAGGCATTCCGGTAGGCGGTCGAGCGGCCCGCTTGGTTGGTGCTGCGGGACTATGGGAGGGCCCGTCGGTACGGGTGGGGGCGGGGTGTGAACAGGGGTCTGGTCCCATCTCGGTCCCACCCTGGTCCCATCAGTGCGGCGAGTCCTCTGAGGCGAGGTCGCGAGCCCTGTCTGAACTGGGTTTTTGTGGCGCGCCCGGCAGGATTCGAACCTGCGGCCCCCGGATGAGAAGTTCGCTGGTTACGCACCGAGATGTGTCGCTACGTAACGTTCCGTGCCGCACCATCCGATCCACTGTGCCGCCCGGTGACATGCCGTGCCGCCCCGTTCCAAAACCGCGGAGCACCGACGGAGCACGCACGGGCCGACGGTGGCGTCCGATGGCACCTTGAGAGGTCCTGGCGTGTTGCGGTGGATTCTCGCGCGAGTCCGTTGGACGGCCTTTCGGCCGCGCTCGTCTTGCGTGTGCACCTCAACCCTCGGCGAACAGCCCGTGGGTGAGCAGCCGCTGGTTGGCCGCGCTGCGTTCGGCGACCACCGCGGGGTCGAAGACCGGTGTGTCCAGGCCCGGTCGCATCGCCGGTTCCAGGAGCATGGGACCCAGGACGAGGAAGAGTACCTGGTAGGGGGCCCACCGCTCGTCCGTGCCGCCCATCGCCGAGAGCCGTACCCGTACCCCCTCCAGGAGACGGGCGAAGAGGCGGGCGCTCAGGTCGCTGCCTTCTGCCAAGGCGCGGCGGAGGTATTCACGCCGGATCGCGTCCGTTCCGAACAGCCTGGCGCTGGCCTCGCCGAAAGCGGCGAGGCTCTCCGGTTCGCCTTCCCGTTCGCCGATGTCGGAGAGGATCGTGTCGAAGGCGTCCAGGACGTCCTCGTCCACGGCCTCGCGCAGTTTCTCCTTGGAACCGAAGTGGTGCCGGACCAAGGCGTGAGAGACCCCGGCGTCGGCCGCGATGGCGCGGAGCGAGGTGCTGGAGAAGCCGTGTTCGGCGAACAGGCGCAGCGCGGACATCCGGATGCGGGCCCGGCCGGTGAGATCGGCACTGTGCGTCATGGGCGCACAGCCTAGCCGTCCCACCGGCGGGGTGCCGTTCACAGCACTCGGCGAAGGTAGGGGGTTCGACTGGCGGCCCAGGCCAGGGCGAAGCTCAACACCAGGCCGCCGACGGCGGACAGGGCGAAACCCTCCCACGGGCCTGCGGCGAGGGCATCCGCCGTGTACTGCAGGGCGACGACCACCGGAACGTGGATGAGGTAGACGGTGAAGGCCAGCCCCGCCAGGGCGAGCGGCAGTCGGCTCGGCCGGGCGGCCCGGCGGCGGAACAGCACGAGCAGGCCAATGGACAGGGAGACGCACATCAGCGTCTCCATGGTCGACCACAGCAGGGAGCCGGTGTTCCAGCCGCCTGCGGTGTACCACCTGCCCAGTTCCTCACCGAAGGCCAGGTGGGCTCCGGCGAGCGCCGTGCCGAGGGCGAGCCAGGCATACCCCGAGCGGTCGGGGAAGGCCGTGAGCCAGCCCTGCCGGTAGGCGAGGAGGCCTGCCACGAAGAAGGAGGACTGCAGGGCCAGGTCGGCGGGCTCGGCCTGGATGAATTCCAGGAGCGGGACCCAGGTGTCCACGGGGTACCAGACCCGCAGTGCGAAAGTCGCCAGCGCCACCAGGGCCACGAAGAGCAGGATCGCGGCGGTCGAGGGGGCCCGGGGAGAGGTGTCCGTGGAGGAGGGCGCCTGGCTGGGCAGCCGGGCTGTCAGAACGCGCCACAGGGTGTACAGGACGGCGTAGACCAGCAGGTGCTGGATGAACCACAGGTGGGCGAACTGGCGGTCCGGCCAGATGGGGCCGGACCAGCCCTGAGGTCGTTCGGCGCCGCCCATGTAGATGTCGGCGTAGTAGGTGGCGAAGCCGAGGTCGGGGTGGGGGCGGAAGTTCAAGTAGTAGGCGTACATCAGGACCGGGACGACCACCAGGAATCCGATGAGCACCAGCGGCAGGAACCGCCGGAAGCGTTCGCCCAGGAAGGCCTTGGCGCCCTTGCGGTCGTAGGCCGCGGGGACGAGGTAGGCGGAGATCAGGAGGAAGAGGCTCATCAGAAAAGTGCCCGCGACGAGTGCGGCGTTGGAGAGCAGGGGTGCCTGGGTCTGGCCCTCGAAGTACCACCAGTCGGCGGGGCCGTAGGGCTGTGCCGCGTGGAGGAGCACGACGAGTGCGATGAGTAGGAGTTTGAGGTGGTCGAGGTAGTACAGCCGACCGCTGTCGGCCGACAGGTGCTGTCCAGATGGATTTTTTACTGTCCACATGGACAGCACACTAGATGGGCGCATCAACGGCTGCCAGGGGTCCGCGTGGATATCAGGGAACTCTCCGGGATCTCCCCGGGGTGCGTGTCAGAGGCGGCCGTTGGTGCCACGGCCTCAACGGTGGGCTGGCATGTACCGGGTGGCCTTCTGTGTCCGTCACCGCGACCGCCCCGAACCGTCTGTCGGGGACACCGCCTTCCCCAACAGCTCACCGGAGCGGCGGTGGATCCCCGGCTCGGCCTGCAACTCGGCGATGCGCTTGTTCGCCGCGGCCAGCCCGGTCTTCTCGGCGCCGGTCAGACCTGGGGTTCTGTGGCGCACCCGGCAGGGTTCGAACCTGCGGCCACCGGACGAGAAAGGCTCCTTCGTCAGGAGGACACCGGGAATGGCGCTGTTCAAGATCGGCGCAAGGTGTGTTCAAGGTCCGGCTGGGAGGATCCTGCCATCGGATGGATGCCTGCCCACGTAAGTGAAATCCGATGGTCGGCCGGTCCGCTCCGCATTCCAGACAACCAGCTACTCCGACATCTTCCAGGTAGGGCGTGCTGGCACCGTGCCCTCGAACGAGACGCACGTCCCTTACTCCTAAGGATCACCACATGAGCACCACGCGCATCGCCCGCCGCGTCGCGGGGCATCGTCGTGCCCTCACCGCAGCCGTCCTTGTGTCGACTATGGCCACGTTGTCCCTGGTGACCGCCGCACCCGCGTATGCGACGCCTGACAACTGCACGAGGTGGACTTCGGGCTCGCGTGGGCAGACGATCAACGTCGTATGCACGAGTGGCACGGGGCGCTACGGCATCGCCGCAGCATGCTGGGATGGAAGGTCTGCGACCAGCAGGGTCGTCGACATCGGACAGACCGCCTCTGCTATCTGCTACAACAGCTCCGTTCGCAGTTCCGTCCTCCACTTCTACTCCTAGGAGCTCATCTCCTGTGGTGGGTCTGCGTTAACAGATCCGTGTGCGGGCGATGCCGGCGAGGGCCGGGAAGCGATCGGCCGGTACCGGCGGTGTAGGCGGCGGCATCCGGCCAGCCACGCCATGGTGCGCGCGATCCGCCACCGGTGCCGCCCCCACCGCTTCGAGGACTCCACCCCCGTGCCGGCCAGGCGGTGCGCGACCTCCGCTCGCGCAGCCGGACCGGCGCGATCCCCTGTACCAGGGGCACCGAACCCGTCCGGCGCCAGCCGTTCCGCCGTCGGACGCGTGGCCGGGTCACCGAGAACCCACATGGGATGAGCCCACAGGTCCGGGGCGATCGCCCCTGCCGTCCTCGTGCCCCGGCTCCGAGAAACGGGTGGAAGAGGGCTCACTGCTCCCGCACCCCTGTCCTCCCTGTTCCGGCGTTCACGGCAACAGCAGCATCGTCATGGCGGAAGGCGCCCTGTGTCAGGGTTTTCGCGGATAGGCTGGCGATGCGTACGCATCCCCGCTTTCGGTCCACCGACTCCTTGTGCGTGGAAGGGAACCGTGTGAACCAGTCCCCCCGGATCACACCGGACGAAGCCCAGATCATGCTGGCCATCGTCTGCGAGAACGCCTCCGCCGTGCGCGACCGGCTCAGTGACCGCCCCCAGGGCTCCGCGTTGGTCGACCAGGTCGGGGACGCGGTGCGCTCGGGCCAAGACCCGGCCTCCGCTCTGCAACTCCTCCACACCGCCCTGACGGTCTCAGGTGTCCTACACGGCCTGTACGCCTTCGACTCCGTACCTACGCTCCCCCCAGAGCTCCGGAGCCTGAACGCGGCCGGGATCGGCCGGGCCCGGCCAGCCCCGGCCGACTACCGCTGCCCCCAGGACCGGTGTGCACGGTCCTGGAGACCGAGCCCCGCCGAAGAGACCCCCACCTGCCACATCGACGGTGCGCGGATGACACCCGGCCCGAGAACCTAGACGATGGGCGGACTGCTGGCGGCGCTGGGAAAGAAGCTCACCGAGCAGTGGCTGACCCTGCTCGCCCTGCCCGGGGCCCTGTACGTGGCGGCGGCTGTGGGCGCGCGGACTCTGGGACGGGACCACACCTGGGACCTGGATCATCTCATCGACCAGATCACGACGTGGGCCGAGGACCCGCGGATCGATACCGTCGCCGGGCAGGTGGTCGTGCTTGTCGCGGTGGTGGCCGCCGGCGCCCTGCTCGGGCTCTTCGCCCAGGGGGTGTCCGCGGCTCTGGAGCGGTTGTGGTTCGCTGCCGACTGGGCTTCCTGGCCCTGGTTTCTGCCCCGTGTGGTGGCCCCTGTCGTCGGGTGGCGCCAGAGGCGGTGGCGTGCACGCCACACCGCCGTTGAGCAGGCCCGTTCCCCCGAACACCGGTACCGGTCCGCAAAGGGCCACACCTATGAGGTCGCCTACGACCGGATGGCTCGGACGAGTACGGAAAGCCCGCAGCGTCCGACCTGGTGCGGGGACCGGCTGAACGCGGTGGCGCAGCGGCTGGAGCGGGACCACGGTCTGGACGCGGCGGTGGTGTGGCCGCACCTGTGGTTGGTGCTGCCCGACCAGGTGAGCTCGGAGATCGCCGAAGCCCGTCAGAGTCTGGGTCGGGCCATCACCCTGGTGGCGTGGGGGGTGTTGTATCTGGGCCTGGCGGTGTGGTGGTGGCCTGCGGTAGGGGTGTTCGCGGTCCTGTGCATGGTGGGGTGGTGGCGGACGCGGGCGGCGACCGAGGCGTACGCGACCTTGGTGGAGGCGGCCGTGCGGTTGCACGTGGGCGACCTGACCGAGCGACTCGGTGTGGAATACGACGGGTTGCTCACCAGACGGGTCGGGCAGGACGTGTCCAATCGGTTGCGTGCCAGCTTTCCTCCGGCCTCGAGCACCTGAGGAACGAGAACCTTGCATCCGGGGCAAACGTGCGGGGACGGTCCAGCGGACTCGTGTCCGCGACCCCGGATAAGGCCGCCGTCGCCCCCGACCGCGCGCGTGGTCGGACCGGGGCGCCGTGCTTCCTGCCGACCGCCGCATTCCTCGGCCGGTGCAGCGCGCCGGCCGTGGGCTGAGGTCTGATCTCGGAACCAGCCACTGTGCTAGGCGCCGATGTGCAGATAGGCCGCCCAGAGCGTTGGCGCGGCCACGCGGTCCCATCCCCCGAGCTCCGACGGCAGGCCCGCACCGTCGCGTACCGCTCGGACCGCGCCGCGCAGAGCCGCTGCCACCCGGGTGAGATCGGGCCTGTCGCCGCCCGTGCGCAGGCGCGCGTAGAACTCGTCGGCGACGATCACGGAGACCGCGTCGTTGATCGGCCACAGCGTGCCCACCACGTGCGGGAACCCGGCCAGTTGGAAGGCTGTGCAGACGTGGATGGACTCGTCCCACAGGTCGGGGACCCGAACGGTGGCCGTCTCACACGCCGAAAGGTAGGCCAGGCGTGCCCGGTCGAGGCTGACGGTGCCCAGCCGGGCTACTGTCAGCGGGGAGGAGGCGTCGTCGGCCAGCACCAGCCGGCTGAGCGAGGGATCATCGGTGTGGCTCACGCCGTGGCAGGCGAAGTGCGCTACGCCGCGGTCGGGCAGGGCGCGCAGGACCGCGTCGCTGCTGATCGGTGTTCCGTCCGACCCGAGCATGACCGCTCCGGGCAGGTGACCGACGACCTTGGACGCCTCCTCCTCCACATGCTTGAGCAAGGGGGTTCCGGCCTGGCCCGCGACCCCGGGCATCGCGACAACCAGCGCGTGACCGCCCTCCTCCTCCTTCTCCTTGAGGATCGCGGCCTTCTCACGGCCGCGTGCGTGGCGCAGGGCCCGGACACTGGGCGTGGCGGAGGAGACCACGCGGTCCAGCACCGTGCGCGGGGGCCCCTGGGCGCGGGAGGCGTGGTGGCCCGCGGCGTGGATCGGCAGCTGCCCGAACAGGCCGCCGGTCACCCACCAGATCCGCGGCGGATCCTGCTCGGATCCGGTGATCCCCAGCGCGTCCAGGACGGGTCCCGCGGCCACGTCCCACAGCCAGGCCAGGGTGTCCGACAGAACCTCCTGGGTGCTGGTGCCGCCTGCCGCCTCCTGGCCGGGCACGCCCGGGGTACGCACCTGTCGCAGGGCCTCGACCCGGTCGGCCAGATCGCGGTGGGTCACGTCGGGCAGGGGCAGGTGCCGGATCCCGGACTCGGTGAGCAGGAGGGCGTCGCACCGCTCGGGGCTCGCGTTCAGGACCACGATCGGCCCCCGGTCGGCCTCGGCCAGCAGCTCGTCCGGTCCGGGAGGCAGCCCGAAACCGGTCAGGCCGGTCTCGGCGCGGATGCGCTCGATCAGGGTGTCGAGTTCACGGGAGAGCCTGCGCCGGTCCAGTGCGGGGCCCCGCGCCCACACGCCTGTGGTCTGTCCCTCGTCGGCCGGGCCGGACCCGCCCGCCAGCGCCGCCAGCGCGGGTTCGGCGGCCAGGGTGCGGGTGGAGGGGGCGAGGGACGCGAACGCGGACTCGTCCAGCGTGTCGCGCAGCGTGACGAACCGTTCGGCCAGTGCGGGGTGCCCGCGCCGAAGGTCGGTGAGTTCGCCGCGCATGTCGAGGGCCTGGCCGATGAGGACGCCCCGGCCCGTCTCCAACGCCGCCAGTGCACGCACGGCCCGCTCGGCGGGTGTGCCGTCCGGGGCGTTCAGCGCCGCGGCGGCGGCCCGGGCGGCCAGCCCGGGGAAGCGCTCCAGCGCGTTCTGCTGGTCGGCACGGCGAAGGCTGCGCGGCGCCGCCCGGACCAGCAGACGCACGGCGGCGTCCAGGACCTCGTCCGTCTGCGCGGGATCGGTCGTCGTCTGCGCGACCCCGAGGGCGGCGCTGATCCGCAGGGTCGCAGGCACCGACTCCGGCTTCCAGGCCCGCTCGAAGGCCACGCGAGCGGCCGTCCGGTCGGTGGGCCGGTTGGTGAGCCGCCACCGGTCGTACAGCGCGTTGCCCAGGCCGAACAGTGCCCGGGCTCCTTCGGGAGCCCTGTCGAAGCCCTCGGGTACGGCGGTCTGGAACTCCTGCACGGCCTCGTCCAGGTCGTCCGGGTCGCCGCCGTACGTGAAGCGATTGTGCAGGGCCTCGGCCAGGAGTGCGCGGTGTGCGGGCATCATGGAGTGCCCGTCCGGTAACAACGCGACGGCCTGGCGCATGCCCAGAACGGCCTGGTCCAAGCCGCCCCCGTCACCGCCGCGGTACCGGGCCAGGTGTGCGCGGGCCAGGCCGTTGAGGAAGACGGGCAGGTCCAGGTGGTCACCCGGAGTGGCCGTGACCGCGGCGGCGTTCGCCTCCACCGCTTCCTCCAGGTCCTTCCGGTTTCCTGTGCCGACGAACCGCGAGACCAGTGCCGCGCCGAGCGCGTGGGAGGCCGTACCCCGGTGCGGGTCGTCCTCGGCCAGCGCGGCGGCGCTGGCCCGCAGGGCGGTGACGGACTCGTCGGCGTCCTCGGTGTCCCCGGTGCACAGGTAGCGCGCGTGGAGGGTTCCGCCGAGCGAGTGCAGGGCCAGGGCCCGCTCAGCCCGGTCATCGGGGCAGGCGTGTACCGCGCGTCGGCCGAACCGGACGGCCTCGTCGAGGGCGGATGCGTCACCGGTGTGATCGAAGCGCGTGCGTAGCGCCACGCAAAGGTTGATCTGGGCCCTGATCCGGACGGGGTCGCCCTCCGGGGCGGCCCCGGCGGCCTGTTCGAGGCGGCTGAGGCCCTGCTCCAGGTCGTCGTGGTTCCGGGTGCGCCAGAACCGCACGACCCTGAGCAGCCCCAGGTTGGCGAGGAGCCCGGCCAGGTCCTCCGGCGGATCGGGCCTGCGCTCGGCCGTGTCCACGGCCGCGGTGGTGACCAGCACGGCGCGGTCCAGGGGCGCGGGGCGGGTGGTACGGCCCGCCTGGAGGCTCAGGGCCTTGCCGAGGTTGCCCAGGGCCGCGGCCCGGTCGACGTCCTCCGGCGGGGTGGCGGAGACGATGCGCTCCCACAGGTCGACCGCGGAGTCCACGGTTGCGGCGTGGTCGAGGGCGGCCGCCATGTCCAGTCCGATGACCGCGCTGGCGAAGGCTCGTTCGGCGAGCAGGGGGAGGAGGTCGCCGGGCAGCGGCTCGTAGCCGAGGATGAAGTGCTGCCCCAGGAGCTTGGCGGCAGCCGCCCGCTCGGCTTCGCGCTCCTCACCGGACAGTGCCTCCGCCCGGGACCATCGCGCCCAACCGAGGACGAAGGCGATCTCCAGGTCGTCAGGGGCGGCCTCGTGCCACTCCCGGAGTTGTTCGACCTCGGCCACGGCCTGCGGTTCCCACAGTCCGGCCGGGTCCGCGCCCGACACGTGTCGGTTCACGCGCTCGAACACGGTTCCCAGCAGTTTCTTCCGCATCCCGCGCCTTCCTGCCGGACGTGTGTCGTCGGCGTCAGGATGCCAGCACTACCGGGACCGGTGGACGCGATTGTTCGGCGAAGGCCGGAAGCGGCCACCCGGGTTTCGGGTGCGGGGTGTCGTGGGCCGCGTGCGATCGGGGCCCTGGTACGCGCCGGGGCCGCCTCGCGGAACCCTCCTCGCACCGGTGCGCCGCGTCGGCCTCCGCCTGGGGGACGGCGAACCCGGGGAAGGGTCCGTACCCGCGGCCTTCGCCGGCCGGGTACGTCACGGGGCTGGGCGTCACCCCCGAACTCCTTCGGGGCGCCGTCTTCGCCTGCGGCGGCGTGCGGCCCCGAGGGGTCCGGACCGCGCCGCCGCGGGTGGCGGAGAAGAATCCCGGACCATTCCTCCCGTCCTGTCACACAGGCGCGTCGCGCGGGGTCATCACATCGAGATCAGGGGGCGACCCGCCGCACCGACCGCGTGCGGGCGTCCACGAACCGACAGGAGCGTCCGTCATGTCCACCGCCCACACCGTCCTCACCCTCGTGGCCGCCGCCATGGTGGCCTTCTCCGCGGTCTCCGTCTTCCTGCGCGTCTCGTGGGTGGTCGATCCCCTGGACGACTACGGCGTCCCCCGTTCCTGGTGGCCCTGGCTGGGGGCCGCCAAGGCCGCGGGGGCGGCGGGTCTGCTGGTCGGCCTGTTCGTCCCGGTCGTCGGCGTCCTGGCCGGGGCCGGCCTGGTGCTCTACTTCACCGGTGCCGTCGTCACCGTGCTCCGGGCGCGGGCGTACACCCACGTGGCGGCTCCCCTGGTGTACGCGGCGCCGGTGGTGGCCGCCCTCGTCCTGGGCGCTGCCGCCTGAGCTTGCGCGGGCACCGGCGGGGGAGTGTGATGGGGGTGAGGGGGCGCTTTCGCGCAGAGCGATGAGCCCCACCATCTGATACTCGATCTCTTCTGGGCTTGGGTCTCCAGTTCTAGGATGGTGACATGGAACGACCGCTCCCACGCCCGGAGTCACTTCGCGAGCGCAAGCAACGGCGCACCCGCGGGGCGATCATCGAAGCCGCACACGCCCTGTTCGCCGAGCGCGGTTTCGACCGGGTCACCGTCAACGACATCGCCGAACGGGCCGAGGTCGGCCGGGCGACGTTCTTCCGGTACTTCGGGGACAAACAGGAGGTGATCTTCAGCGACCAGCAGCATCCCGACCCCGCCTGTATGAGCGAGTTCGTACCGCCCCCCGAGGAGTCCCTCGGCGACTCCCTGGAGGCCGCGCTCACCCATCTGCGCCTGGTCGTGGCCGCGCTGGTGGCGCGGCTGGTCGAGGACCACGAGGTGTACCTGCGCCACGAGCGCCTGGTGTCCCAGCACCCCGAACTCTTCGCCCGCAGCCTCACCAAGTACCGCGGTTACGTCGAGGCGATGGACCGGATGCTGCGCGACCGCGGGGCCGACCGCGCCACCGCCGTGCTCGCCGCCGAACTCGCGCTCGCGTGCTTCCACACGGGCCGGGACGAAGCCGCGGACGATCCGGCGCGCCTGCCCGGAGCAGTCGACGCGGCCTTCGCCCGCCTCCTGCGGTGACGCTCCGGCCACTCCCCGCCGAACCGGGCGAGGAGCTCTCCGGCCTTGTGCGTCAGGGCCGCTGCTCCCCGGCGGTGTCCGGCTCGGGCGCCTCCTCCGCCGCGACCCAGCTGGAGAGCAGCATCAGCGCCTCGTGCGAGGGGGAGGCGGGCTCCGCGGTGTAGGCGGTGATCGTGAGGCCGGGTGCGGCCGGGAGGTCGAGGGCGTCGAAACGCAGCGTCAGCTCGCCGACCGCGGGGTGGCGGAACAGCTTGCTGCCGTTCCAGTGGGCCCGTACGTCGTGGGCGGCCCACCGGGTCCGGAACTCGGTGCTGCGGGTGGCCAGCTCTCCGACCAGCGTGGTGACGGCCTTGGAGTGCGGTGACCGGGCGGCCTCCATGAGCAGGAGGGCGACGGCGTCGTCGGCGGCCTTCTCCCAGTGGGGGAAGAGCTCGTCGGCGCGCTCGTCCAGGAAGAGGAACCGGGCCAGGTTCGGCTGCGCGGTCCGGCGCTCGAAGACGGGCGCGTAGAGGGCCCGGCCCAGTCGGTTGGCAGCGATGATGTCCAGGTGGGCGTTCTGCACGATGGCCGGAGCGGTGACCATGGCGTCGATGAGCCTCTGGACGCTCTCGGAGACCGGGGTCCGGTTACTGCGTGCCCGTGGCGGTTTCCCGGCCGGCCTCGCGCCGACGGCCCGGGCCAGGTCGAACAGGTGCGCCGTCTCCACCTCGTCGAGCCGCAGGGCCGTGGCGACGGCGTGGAGGACCTCGTCGGAGACCCCGGCCACGCGTCCGCGCTCGATCTGGACGTAGTACTCGGTGCTGACCCCGGCCAGGATGGCGACCTCCTCCCTGCGCAGCCCGGGGACCCGGCGGCGGATCCCCGGCGGCAGCCCCACCTCCCCGGGGGTGATCCTGGCGCGACGGGTGGTCAGGAACTCTCTGATGTCCTTGCTGGTCTCCATACTCCGAGGCTAGGCCGGTCGGGGGCGGTGAAGGAGAGACTGCCAGTACCCCTGACAAGCGGCGTCTCCCACGGGCCCGCACGGTCCCGCAGTCTGGGTACAGCCGCCCGGACGGGGCGGACGACAGCACAGGAAAGAGCACTGACGATGGAAGCCATCACCTTCCCCAACGGCCCGGTCACCATGGCCGGCAACCTCCACCTCCCGGCGGACTTCGACCCGCGGGGCAGCTACCCCGCGATCGTCACCGTCCACCCCGGCGGCGGAGTCAAGGAACAGACCTCGGGCCTGTACGCGGCCAAGATGGCCGAGCAGGGCTTCGTGGCCCTGGCCTTCGACGCCTCCCACCAGGGCGACAGCGGCGGCGAACCGCACCACCTGGAGGACCCGGCCGCCCGCGTGGAGGACGTCCGCGCCGCCGTCGACCACCTCCAGTCCCTGGACTACGTCGACGCCGAGCGCATCGGCGTCCTGGGCGTCTGCGCGGGCGGCGGCTACGCCGTCAACGCCGCGATGACCGACTACCGCATCAAGGCCGTCACCACGGTCAGCGGCCTCAACATCGGCACCTCGTTCCGCCGCGGCTGGTACGGCACCTCCTCGGACGCGGCCGCGGTACCGACCCTGGAGGCCGTCGCCCGGCAGCGCACCGCCGAGGCCACGGGAGCCGAGCCCGCCATGGCCCCCTACGTCCCGGCCGAGCCGGACGAGAACACACCGCGCGACCTGGTCGAGGCCAGTGACTACTACCTCACCCCGCGCGCCCAGCACCCCAACGCCAAGAACCGGTTCCTGTTCACCCGGAGCGTGTCCAGGATCTTCACGTTCGACGCCTTCCACATGGTCGAGGACCTGCTCACCCAGCCGATCCTCATCGTGGCGGGCAGCCAGGCGGGGTCGCTGTGGATGTCCACCGAACTGCACTCACGGGTGCGTAGCCCCAAGAGGCTCGTGGTCGTGGACGGCGGAGCGCACATGGACTTCTACGACGTGCCCGAGTACGTCGAGCGCGCCGTCTCCGAGGCCGTGCCGTTCTTCAGGGAGAACCTCGCCGCCGACCAGGGCTGAGGCCCACCCTTGCGCCGGGCGTCGGCGGGGGATCGCACACCCCGCCGACGCCCCTTCGCGTTTCGGCCGCCACGCGTTCCCCCTCTGTCCGGGGGCCGACCGGGGGGCGACGGTGACGGCCCGGCGTTCCACCCCCTCAGCGGAGGCTGTCGCCGTACACGTGCTCGACCGTCATCGTCATCAGCACTCTGCGGTCGGCGACCATCGCCGCCCGGTACTCCTCCCAGTCCGGGTGCTCCCCGGCGGCGCGCCGGTAGTAGTCCACCAGCGCCCCCGCCTCGGGGCCGTGCGGGTCGCCGCCCGGGCCGATGAGCGTCACCGCCCCCTCGGCGGTGGCCCACGCCCTCCCGTCGGGGGCGGTGACCTCCAGCGCCGCCCACGGGTCGCGGCGCAGGTTCGCCGTCTTGGCCCGGCCCTGGGTCATCGACACGTACAGGGTCTCGGACGGCCGGTCGTAGAAGGGCATGACCGGGGAGAGCTGCGGTCGGCCGTTGGCCCTGATCGTGGCCAGGACGCCCAGCCGCGCCCCCGCGAGCAGGGCACGGGGGTCGAACGGCGCTTCGGAATCGTGCATCGGTGCTCTTCCTCGACGTGGGTGGGTGCTCCCGACCCATCATCGACCGTCACACCGGTGTGACGGCCAAGGCCGCGCCCGGGTGCGCCCCGCCCGGCGCGCCGGTGGCGCACACCACCGCACACTTCGCGTGCGTGCGACGTCACACCGGGGCCGTCTCCTTCAGCATGCCGCGGGACCGCGCGGACGCGGACGCCGAGTCCGTGGCCCAGAGCCGGGACCGCGACCTGTACATGACCGCCCGGTCCCGCGCGTACGGCGTGGTCCTGGAGGCGGTGGACGCCGGAGAGCCGGAGCAGGAGAGCGACTCCGTCCTCGTGCACCTGCCCGGCGGGGTGTTCGTCCAGGTCCTCGCGCTGGCGCAGCACCCCGGGGGGCCGCCGTCCCGCGACGAGGTCGACGCCGCCGCCGTCACGGCCGCCGAAGCGCTGCTGTGAGCGCCGCGCCGCGCAGCCCCCACCACACCGCCGTGTAGGTGGCGAGGCCCGCGCACCCACCCGTCACCAGACCGATCAGGAGATCACGCACCGCGTCGTACGGGCTGGGCGCGGGCCCGGAGGCCAGCCCGGTGACCACCGCTCCGGTCACCGCGCACAGGGCGATCGTGCCGAGCACGGCGCCGCGCGTACCGCGTCCCAGCCCGTCGGCCCCCCGGTCCCCGGCCCGCGCGCGGCGCACCGTCCACCAGGCCACCGCCGCCAGGCCGACCGCCGAACTGACGTACATCAGCACGTTGAACAGCAGGTGCGGGCCGACGATCGGGGTGCTCAGCAGCGGCCACGCCCGCACCGCCGCCCCGCCGAGCTGGGTGAAGGAGTCCCACACCATGTGGGTCAGGGCCCCGGTCGCCAGCGCCGCCCCGGTCAGGAGCACCCTGCGCGGAAGTGCCCCCGCCCCCGCGGCGGAGCCGTCCACCGCGGGCCGGGCCTGCGCGGACGCCGCCAGGGCGCGCAGCGGGGCCCGGAGGACGAACCGGTACAGCACCAGGACGAGCGCGCCCAACAGCACGTCCGTGCCCACACCCCACGGGTGGTGGGTGTGCGCCGACGGCACTGGGACCGGCAGGTAGTACGGCAGGTCGGGCACGAGGGCGCCGACGACGAGGGCGGCCGTGGGCAGCCGGGTGCGGGACAGCGGCAGCACCGCCGCCGCGTGGCTGATCGTGAAGGGCATGGGGGAGATCCTGGCGCACCCGGGGCGCCGCCGGACGCACCGGGCGGTCCGGGTGCGCCGCTCACCCCCGGTCGCCACCGGACGCGCGCTCCACGAGCCAGCGGAACAGCGACGGGTCACTCCCCATCTCCGGGTGCCACTGCACCCCCAGGACGTTGAACCGGTCGGTGTACTCGATCGCCTCCACCGTCCCGTCGTCCGCCCAGGCCGTGGCCGTGACGTCACCGCCCGGCTCCGCCAGCGACTGGTGGTGGTAGGTCGGCACCTCCAGCTCCGTGCGCCCCAGGACGCCGGCGGTCCGCGAGAACTCGGCCACGGTCACCGGGTGGGTGCCGAACACCCCCGTCTCCTCCCGGTGTCCGTGGTGCCCGACCAGGTCGGGCAGGTGCTGGTTGAGCGTGCCGCCGCGCACCACGTTGAGCAGCTGCATGCCCCGGCACACCCCCAGCACCGGCAGCCCCCGCGCCAGCGCCGCCTCCAGCAGTTCGATCTCGGCGGTGTCCCGCGCGCCCCGCACCCCGGCCGTGCGATCGTCGGTCGGCGCCCCGTACCGCCCCGGGTCGATGTCGCCGCCGCCCGCCAGCAGCAGGCCGTCGAGCCGCTCCACGGCTCCGGCCACCCCCGACACGGGCGGCAGCAGCACCGGAACGCCGCCCGCGTCGGCGACCTGGTCGGCGTAGGCCCGCGGCAGCAGGACGGTGGGCAGGTTCCAGGCCTCACCCCACCGGGCCTGCTCGGCGTAGGCGGAGATCCCGATCACGGGCCGCATCGGCCCCCCTTCCACGTACGGTCGTCGCTGACATGCCCTACAGCGGGGTGACGTACGCCCCGGAGATCCCGCCGTCCACCAGGAAGTTGGACGCGGTGATGAACGACGCGTCGTCGCTGGCCAGGAAGGCCACGGCGGCGGCGATCTCGGTCACCTCGGCGAACCGGCCCAGCGGCACGTGCACCAGGCGGCGCTGGGCGCGCTCGGGGTCCTTGGCGAACAGCTCCCGGAGCAGCGGCGTGTCCACCGGTCCGGGCGACAGGGCGTTGACCCGGATGCCCTCCCGTGCGAACTGCACGCCCAGCTCCCGGCTGAGCGCCAGTACCCCGCCCTTGCTCGCGGTGTAGGAGATCTGCGAGGTGGCCGCGCCCATCGTGGCCACGAACGACGCCGTGTTCACGATCGCCCCGCGCCCCTGCTCGCGCATGTGCGGCAGGGCGTACTTGCAGCACAGGTACACCGAGGTCAGGTTGACCTCCTGCACCCGCCGCCAGGCGTCCATCCCGGTGGTGAGGATCGAGTCGTCGTCGGGCGGCGAGATCCCCGCGTTGTTGAACGCCACGTCCACGCTCCCGTAGGCCGAGCGCGCGGTCGCGAACGCCTCGCGCACCTGGTCCTCGTCGGTCACGTCGGTCCGGACGAACATCCCTCCGGTGTCCTGGGCGACCCGCGCGCCGCCCTCCTCGTCGACGTCCACGGCGACGATCCGCGCGCCCTCCTCCGCCAGCCGCAGCGCGGTGGCCCTGCCGATCCCGCTGCCCGCGCCCGTGATCACGGCCACGCGCCCGTCGAACCGCTGCATGTTCCCCCCTCGGGTCGATGTTCCTGCCTGCTCCCGGCACGCTCGCGCGCCGGGTGTCCTGATGTCCTGGTGTTGCGGCACCCCGCCGTTCCCGTGCCCGGGCGCCCCGGTGTCCTCAGGTGTCGTCGGACACGAAGACGGTCTTGGTCTCGGTGAACGCCTCCAGCGCGTCCGGGCCCAGCTCGCGGCCGATGCCGGAGTGCCCCATCCCGCCGAACGGCGTCCAGTACCGCACCGCCGAGTGGGAGTTCACCGACAGGTTCCCGGCCCGGACCCCGCGCGCCACGCGCAGCGCCCGTCCCACGTCGCGGGTCCACACCGACCCGGCCAGCCCGTACTCGGTGTCGTTGGCCAGCGCGACCGCCTCGGCCTCGTCCTCGAAGGGCACCACGCACATCACCGGGCCGAACACCTCCTCGCGCAGTACGCGGGCGTTCGGGTCGGTCGGGGTGAGCACCGTGGGCGGGAACCAGAACCCGGGGCCGTCGGGCGCCGAGCCGCGGAAGGCCACCGGCGCGTCCCCGGGCACGTAGGAGGCGACCCGGTCGCGCTGGGCCGCCGAGATCAGCGGCCCCATCTGCGTGGCCGGGTCGGACGGGTCGCCCACGGCGATCCCGGTGACGGCGGGTTCCAGCAGTTCCAGGAACCGGTCGAACACCGACCGCTGCACCAGCACCCGCGAGCGGGCGCAGCAGTCCTGGCCCGCGTTGTCGAACGCCCCTCCGGGCGCACCGGCCGCCGCCCTCTCCAGGTCGGCGTCGGCGAAGACGACGTTGGCGCTCTTGCCGCCCAGCTCCAGGGTCACCCGGGTGAAGTCCTCCGCGGCGGCGGCCATGATCCGCCGCCCCACGGCCGTGGACCCGGTGAACACGACCTTGGCCACGTCCGGGTGCCGCACCAGGCGCTCACCCGCGACCGGCCCCGTGCCGGGCAGCACCTGGAACACGCCCTCGGGCAGCCCGGCCTCCAGCGCCAGCTCGGCGATCCGCACAGCGGTGAGCGGTGTCAGCTCCGAGGGCTTGACCACCACCGTGTTCCCGGCCGCCAGCGCGGGGGCCGCGCCCCAGGACAGCACCGGCATCGGGAAGTTCCAGGGCACGATCACCCCGACCACGCCCAGCGGCTCGGCGAAGGTCACGCTCCACCCGCCGGGTACGGGGATCTGCCGCCCGGTCGCCCGTTCGGGCGCCGCGGCGAAGTACTCGAACACGTCGCGCGCGTTGCCCGCCTCCCACCGCGCCTGTTCCACGGGGTGCCCGGCGTTGCGCACCTCGGTCCGGGCCAGCTCCTCGCGGTGCTGGTCGATCCTCGCGGCCACGGCGCGCAGCAGCCGGGCCCGGTCGCCCGGGGCCATGGCCCGCCAGGCGGGGGCGGCGGCGCGGGCGCGCCCGACGGCCGCGTCGACCTCCCTCTCCCCGGCCAGAGGGACCTTGGCGATCACCGCCCCGGTGGCGGGGTCGACCACCCGTTGGACGGTGGGTTCGTCGGACATCGTGCTCCCTCGTGGTGTCAGGGGTGGTGATGGCGGCTCGGGCGCTCGGTCACAGGCGCTCGAAGCCCCGGTACATCTCCCAGTCGGTGACGGCCGCGTCGAAGGCGGCCAGCTCCACCCGGGCGTGGTTGGCGTAGTGCTCGACCACGTCGTCGCCGAACACCTCGCGGGCCAGCGCGCTGTCCTCCCAGGCGGCCAGGGCGTCGCGCATCGTGGCGGGCACGGTGGGTAGGTCGGAGGTGTAGGCGTTGCCCGTCAGCGGGTCGCCCGGTTCCAGCCCCTGGTCGATCCCGTGCAGCCCGGCCGCGATGAGCGCCGCGTTGGCCAGGTAGGGGTTCACGTCCCCGCCGGGCACCCGGTTCTCCACCCGCAGCGAGGGTCCGTGCCCGACCAGCCGCAGCGCGCAGGTGCGGTTGTCGCGGCCCCAGGCGATCGCGGTCGGGGCGAAACTCCCGGGCACGTAGCGCTTGTAGGAGTTGATGTTGGGCGCCAGCAGCAGCGTGAACTCGCGCAGCGCCGCCAGCTGGCCGGCCAGGAAGTGGCGGCCGGTCGCCGACAGGCCCTCCCCCTCGGCCATGACCGGGGTTCCGTCCTCCTCGCGCAGGGAGATGTGGATGTGACAGGAGTTGCCCTCGCGCTGGTTGGGTTTGGCCATGAAGGTGATCGACATGCCCTCCTGGGCGGCGATCTCCTTGGCCGCGTTCTTGTACACCGCGTGGTGGTCGCAGGTGCGCACGGCCTCGTCGTAGCGGAAGGCGATCTCGTGCTGGCCCAGGTTGCACTCGCCCTTGGCCGACTCCACGTACAGCCCCGCCGCGCCCAGCTCACGCCGGATCCGGCGCAGCAGCGGTTCGACCCGGGCGCCGCCGAGCACGGAGTAGTCGACGTTGTACCGGTTGGCCGGGGTCAGGTCGCGGTAGCCCCGGTCCCACGCCTGCTCGTAGCTGTCGCGGTAGACGACGAACTCCAGCTCCGTCCCGACCATCGCGCGCCACCCCCGTTCGGCCAGACGGTCGGTCTGGCGGCGGAGGATCTGCCGGGGCGAGGCCACCACCGGGGATCCGTCGTGCCAGGTCAGGTCGGCCTGGACCATGACCGCGCCCTCGGCCCAGGGGGTGCGCCGCAGGGTGGCCAGGTCGGGGGCCATGACGAAGTCGCCGTAGCCGGTGTCCCAGGAGGACATCGCGTACCCGTCGACGGTGTTCATGTCCACGTCCACGGCGAGCAGGTACCCGCACCCCTCGGTGCCGTGCCCGACCACCTCCTCCAGGAAGAACCGCGCCGAGAGCCGTTTGCCCTGGAGGCGGCCCTGCATGTCGGTGAAGGCCACCAGGACGGTGTCGACGGTGCCGGAGGCGGCGTCGCGCCGCAGGTCGTCGAGGGTCAACGGCGGGTCCGGGGCGAACGGGGGGATCTGTGGCACGGGGTTCTCCTTGCTCGCGTCGCGGTCCGGCGTGCGGGGCGTGGCCCGGGTGTGGCTGTGGGCGGTCGCCTCGAACGAGTCTTTGGTTCAGGAGCAGACCAATGACGTGAATAGAACCAGGGGTCCGGGGGCGTGTCAATGGGTGCGCCCCCGGAAACCCCGTTGTGACCTGGTGGAAACGGAACGTCGTCAGCTGTGGTCCGGTTTCCGGGAAGGGTCGGAACACCCCTTGACACCCCGGTCGGCGCGGCGCATGATCACCAGTCATCAAAAGGACCGACCATAGACCTTTGTCCCCCGGGTCTGGTCGGGGGCGACCGGTGGGGCTGGTTGACCGAGCAGAGGAAGCGCCCATGGCAGACTCCGACCACACGAGCTCCCAGGGACCGGCCGACGGCCGTGTCCACGTGCAGGGAGCCGACTACTCCCGCGCCAGCGACGACTACCTCCGCAAGCGACAGCTCCGCAAGGGCGCGGCCGGATGGGTCCTGCTCGCCGGGCTGGGCGTGGCCTACGTCATCTCCGGCGACTTCGCCGGATGGAACTTCGGCCTGGCCGAGGGCGGTTGGGGCGGACTGCTCATCGCCACCCTCCTGATGGGGGCCATGTACCTGTGCATGGTGTTCGGCCTGGCCGAGCTCGCCTCCGCCCTGCCCACCGCCGGAGCGGGCTACGGCTTCGCCCGGCGCGCCCTGGGCCCCCTCGGCGGGTTCGCCACCGGCACCGCCATCCTCATCGAGTACGCCATCGCCCCCGCCGCGATCGCCGTCTTCATCGGCGGCTACGTCGAGGCGCTGGGACTGTTCGGCATCACCAACGCCTGGCCGGTCTACCTGGTCTGCTACCTGCTGTTCGTCGGGGTGCACGTGTGGGGCGTGGGCGAGGCGCTGCGGCTGATGTTCGTCATCACCGGCGTCGCCGTGATCGCGCTCGTGGTCTTCGCGGCGGGCATGGTCCCCCGGTTCGAGGTGGCCAACCTGTTCGACATCGCGCCCACGGACGCGGCGGGCGCCAGCGCCTTCCTGCCCTACGGGTACGCCGGGATCCTCGGCGCGTTCGTCTTCGGCATCTGGTTCTTCCTCGCGGTCGAGGGCGTCCCGCTCGCCGCGGAGGAGGCCCGCGAACCCAAGCGGGACATGCCCCGCGGCATCATCGCCGCGATGTCCGTGCTCCTGGTGACCGCCGCGCTCATGCTGGTGCTGGCCCCCGGCGGCGCCGGGGCGGCGGTGCTCGCCGAGTCCGGCAACCCGCTGCCCGAGGCGCTGCGGGAGGCTTACGGCGGCGACACCGTCCTGGCCGACTTCGTCAACTACGTGGGTCTGGCCGGGCTGGTCGCGTCGTTCTTCTCGATCATCTTCGCCTACTCCCGGCAGCTGTTCGCGCTGTCCCGCGCCGGTTACCTGCCCCGGTTCCTGTCGGTCACCGGCAGGCGCCGCACCCCCTACGCGGCGCTCGTCGTCCCGGGCACGATCGGGTTCCTGCTCGCCGCCACCGTGGCCGACGGGGACCTGCTCATCAACATCGCGGTGTTCGGCGCGGCCGTCTCCTACGTGCTGATGATGGTCTCGCACATCGCGCTGCGCCGCCGCGAGCCCGACCTGCCGCGCCCCTACCGGACCCCGGGCGGCACCGTCACCACCGGGATCGCCCTGGTCCTGGCCGTGTGCGCGGTGGTGGCGACGTTCTTCGTCGACATGGTGGGGGCGGCCATCACCGCCGCCATCCTGCTCGCCTTCCTCGCCTACTTCTGGTTCTACTCACGGCACCGGCTGGTGGCCAACGCGCCGGAGGAGGAGTTCGCGCTGATCGAGGAGGCCGAGTCGGAACTCAAGTAGACGGATCGGCCGCCGGGGGAGCCCCGGCGGCCGATCGCGCGTCGAAGGGGTGAGGGGGCCGCGACCGCCGTGCCGGAACGGGTTCCGGCACGGCGGTCGTACCCTGGTTGTACGACTGGGCGTACGAGATCGAACACGCCGACCGGGCGCGACAGGGAGGGGCCGCATGGCCGACACCGGGACCGGGACCGCGGCCGCCACCGGCACGCTCCCGGCGGAGCCCGCGGCCGACGCCGTGTTCCGCCCGGTCCAGGCGGGCAACGCCTTCGAGGAGACGGTCGAACGGCTGCTGTCGGCGATCAAGCTGGGCGTGGTCGCCCGGGGCGAGCGCTTCCCGGCCGAACGCGACCTGGCCACGCGCCTGGGCGTCAGCCGCATCACCCTGCGCGAGGCGATCCGGGCCCTCCAGGAGGCCGGGTACGTCGAGTCGCGGCGGGGCCGCTCCGGAGGAACCTTCGTCACGTACGTGCCCCCGCGCCCCAGCCGTGCGGAGGCCCGGCGGGTCCTGGCCGACATGGGTGGCGACCTCGACGACATCTTCACCCTGCGCCGCGCCCTGGAGGTCGGGTCCGCGGTGCTGCTGGCCGGGCGCGGGCTCACCGCCGAGCAGGAGGCGCTGCTGGCCGAGCGGTTGGCCGCCGTGGACGGGGCGGCCGTGGAGGACTACCGCAGGCTCGACACGGTCTTCCACCTCACGCTGGCCGAGCTGACCGGCTCGCGCTCCCTGGTGTCGGCGCTGACCGAGGCGCGCATGCGCCTGAACGGGCTGCTCGACGCCATGCCGATGCTCGTGAAGAACCTGGAGCACAGCGGAGCCCAGCACCACGCGATCGTCGCCGCGATCCGCGCCCGCGACCCCGAGGCGGCCCGGCTCGCGGTGGACGAGCATCTGGAGGGCAGCGAGGCGCTGCTGCGCGGTTTCCTGTCCTGAGCGCTCCACCGGAGGCCGTTCGGGGACGCCGGAGGTCCGTCGGACGACGCCGGACAGATCGACGAAACGGGCACGGGCACGGGCGCGCGGTGCTAGAAAGATGCGTACGTGTCCGCATTCCTCCCCCGGAGGCCGTATGTCCGCACCCCCCTCAGGTCAGCCTTCGTCCGGTGTGTCACCCCTCGTCGAGGGCGACCCGGACCGGATCGGTCCCTACCGCCTGGTCGGGCGCCTCGGCGCCGGAGGCATGGGCACGGTGTACGCGGGCCTGACCGCTGAGGGGCACCGGGTGGCGGTCAAGGCCGTGCACCGCCGGTACGCGACCGACCCGGAGTTTCGCGCCCGCTTCGCACGCGAGGCCGACCTGCTCGGGCGGGTCCGGTCCGCCTGCGCGGTGGGGGTCCTGGACGCCGACACCACCGGACCCCGACCCTGGCTGGTCAGCGAGTACGTCCCCGGACCCACCCTCCGCGAGTACGTACGCGACCACGGCCCGCTCACCGGTGCCACCCTGCTGGGCGTCGTCGCCGGGATCGCCGAGGCCCTGCGCGCCGTCCACGCGGCGGGTATCGTCCACCGCGACCTCAAACCCGGCAACGTCATCCTGTCGCCGAACGGGCCGCGCATCCTCGACTTCGGCATCGCCCGTGCCATGGAGGAGACCGCGATCACCCGCACCGGCGGAGTGGTCGGCACCCCCGGCTGGCTGGCGCCCGAACAGTACGACGGAGCGGTCCCCGAGCCCGCGGCGGACATGTTCGCCTTCGGTGCGATCGCCGCCTTCGCCTCCTCCGGACGCGAACCCTTCGGCACCGGTCCCGTCGACATGCTCGTCTACCGCACCCGCCGTGAGGAACCCGACCTGACCGGTGTGCCCCCGCACCTTGCGTCCCTCGTGCGCGCGGCCCTGGACAAGAACCCCGCGGCGCGTCCCACGGCCGCCGCGGCGCTGGACGGAGCGCTGGCCGCCTGGCCCGAGCGGGCGCCCTCCGCCGACGACACCCTCGAACTCACCCGACTGCTGCACACCGGCTGGTCCCTCCCGGCCGCCGTGCCCGCCGACACCCGGGTGTGGGCGCCCGCGCCCCCGCCGCGCCGCCGGAGGCGCCGTGCCCCGCTCGTGCTGACCGCCGCGGCGCTGGCCCTCCTGCTCGTGGCCGGAGCGCTCACGGTCGCGGTGCCGCCCCTGCGCGACGCCACCTGGGGCCGTCTGCCTCCCGGCGGGGTACAGGTCGCCGCGGACGACGCCGCCGACCCCGACGCGGCGGAGCCGGTTCCCTGCGACCCCGACGACGAGGCCCGGACCGCCGCCCACGAGGCCGCCGCGCACTGGCGGCCCTTCGACCCCGAAGCGCTTCCCTCCCAGACCTACGAGTGGCTGCTGACGCCCGTGCCCGAGGGCGAACTCGTCACCTCCGCCGAGGTCTGGCCGGGGATCGGACTGCTGGACCACGACACCGCGGACTTCGTCCTTGCCACGCCGGAGCTGGAGGGGGGTTTCCCGGTCGTGACCGTGTGCTGGGCGGCCGCGGAACCCACCCCCGAGGGGACGGAGTTCACCGCCCGGTTCACCTACCGCCCCACCGTGGGCAGCCACCGCGTGTACGCCGAGGACTTCCTGGTCCTCTACGCCCAGGACATGGCCGCCACCGGCACGGACAAGCAGATCCACCGCGGCGGGACGGGCGTGGACTGGGGCGGTCCGCTCACGGAGGTGGCGGTGCTCGATCCCGGCTCCCCGGTCCAGGAGGTCACCGTCCTGGTGCCGGAGTCACCCGACCGCGGGGGGATCGGCTACCGGCCCTCCGCCTACAACGGAGCACTGGTCCACGACCTGACCGGCCACTGCTACGACGTCGACGGCACCCTGGACTGGCGAGACGACGCCCACCCGGGTTCCGAACAGTTCGCTCTCGCCGACTACCGCCCCGAGCAGAGCATGCTCATCGACTGCCCGGTCTGACCCCATGGCCCGCCTGTTCACCCACGGGCCGGTCCCCGACCGGCTCCAGGAGCTCACACCCGCCGATCCCGAGCGGATCGGCCCCTACCGCGTGGCCGGGCTGCTCGGCGCGGGCGGCATGGGAGCGGTCTACGCCGCGGCGGACGCGGTCGGCCGGTGCGTCGCCGTCAAGGTCGTGCACCCCGAGTACGCCGCCGACCCCGACTTCCGCGCCCGGTTCGCGCGCGAGGCCGGCCTCATGCGCCGGGTCGGCGGCGCGTGCACGGTCACCGTGTTCGACGCCGACACCGGGGCCGCCCGCCCCTGGATCGCCACCGAGTACGTGCCCGGGCCCACCCTGCGCGAGCGGGTACGCGACGGTGGCCCGCTCATCGGGGGCGACCTCGCGGCCTTCGCCGGGGGCGTGGCCGAGGCCCTGCACGCGGTCCACGGCGCGGCGGTGGTGCACCGCGACCTGAAGCCCGGCAACGTGATCCTCGCGCCGGACGGACCGAAGGTGCTCGACTTCGGGATCGCGCGCGCGGCCGACGGGACCGCCATCACCCGTACCGGCGGACTCATGGGCACACCGGGATGGATCGCTCCCGAACTGCTGAGGAGCCGCCCGCCCGCTCCGGCCGCCGACATGTTCGCGTGGGGCGGTCTCGTGGCCTACGCGGCGACGGGGCGGCCGCCGTTCGGCGGCGGGAGCGCGGACACGGTGGTGCACCGGACCCTCGTCGGCCCCCCGGACCTGGCCGGGCTGCCCGACTGGGTGCGCCCGCTGGTCACCGCGGCCCTGGACAAGGACCCGGACCGTCGGCCGACCGCCGCGCATGCGGTGCGGGAGGTGGGTGCCCGGTGGCTCGGCGGCGCGCCCACCCTGGTGGAGGAGCCGCCGACGATCCTGGCCACGCGGTTGATGGAGCGGGAGTGGTCACCGACCAGGACGTCGGCCGCCCACCGCCGCTCGTGGTCGCCGCTGCCCACCCTGGCGGCTGCCGCGGCGCTCCTGCTCGCCGTGCCCGTGGTCGGTGTCGGCGGCTACGCGCTGGGCGGGGTCGGCACCGGGTCCGGTTCGGCCTCGGAGGGCGGTGACGCGGAAACCGGCGACGCGGGGACCGCCGACGGGGCCGCTGAGGGCTCCGGATCCGGGGACGGCCCGGCCGGGGAGGTCGGAGTCCCACCCGACCCCGAGACGTTCACGCAGGTCGCCGTGGACGAGGGCACCGGACTGGTCACCGCGGTCCTGGGCGACGACACCTTCGTGTCGGAGACGCTCGTCATCACCATGGGCGAGGTGACCGCCGAGGGCGACGGCGTCGTGATGACCGGGATCCGCGCGCCGCGTGCGGCCCCCGGTCCGGTCCGGCGCCGGAGCTCGTTCGCGCAGACCTTCACCGCAGGAGCGGCGGGCACGGAGGTGGCGGGCCGGGTGTCCGGTGCCACGGGCACCGACCTCGCCGCGGAGACGGTTCCCGGGAGGTTCACCGTGGCCTTCTCCGGAGCGCCCGAACGGGGCACCCTCGTCTTCGAGCAGCGGCTGGACGGTGAACGGGGACCGGTGTACGCGACCCCGCGCCTGTGCTACGACACGGCGGCCGGGTTCTCGGCCCCGCGGCCGGACGGGGAGTGCCCCGCGTGAACCGCACCCTGGGCGGGCTCGCCTACCGGCTCTGGTCCCGACCCGGACTCCTGGCGGCGGTGGCCGCCGTCGTCCTCGTGCTTGTTCTGGCCGCGGGCTACCTCGCGGGGGCCGTCACACGCGAAGCGCCCCCGTCCGGGGCCGATCCGGAGGCGGAGGAGGGCGGAGCGGCCCCGGACGGGGGAGCCGGGGAGGTGGTCCCCTCCCTCCCGTCCGGCCTGGCCCCCGCCGACCCCGCCCTCGCGGGAGAGGCCGTCCTGGTCGTGCACGGGTCGGACCGCGTGACGCTCTACGTGGAGGGCAACGGGGTGCTCAGTCTGCTCGTGGCCGACGCGGCGGGGGACGGCGACGGCGTCCGCGTCACGGGTGCCGCCCGCTACCACCTGGAGGAGGGCGGGTACGCGCCGCGTCCGGTCCAGTTCGTGCTCGGCGGTGTCCCGGCGGACGGCGACGACAGCGAACTGCCGGACCTGACGGCCGCCGCCCCCGTCGCCGCCTTCGACCTCTCCTTCCCGGGTGCGTCCCTGCCCGCGGTGTTGGCGGTCAGCGCCCCCGAGGCCGCCACCGGGGACATCGACGAGGCCATGCTCTGCGTCACCGCCGACGGCGGCACCGACACCGACGTCCTCTCCTGCTGAGGTCCGTCACCGGGGAGTCGGCGGGGAGCGGCCGCTGGCGGCCGATGACGGGACATTGGCCGGATCCGGCCAAACATGAAATTCGCTCACCTTTGTGACGGCTTCACCACGTCCCGGCGAACGCGACGCGACGCGCGAACGGCGGGCGGACGGACATCGGTCGATCACCGTGTGTGACGTATCGGTCGCTCCGCCCCTGGCGTCCGGAGCGAAACCCGCCACCCTACCCCGGGCCGCTCCGGTTGCCTACCGACGGGTAGGAAACCGTCCCCCGCACCCCCGTTGCCCCTGACCGCCCCGCCGGTCTTCAATGACGACGCCCCACCCCCACCGGCCACCCCCGGCCGGGGCCGAAAGGACGTCGCACACCCATGACTCCCCTCAACCGGCGCGGATTCCTCACGACCACCACGGCAGGACTGGGCGCCGCCGCCCTCGGCCTGTCCGCCGCACCCGCCTCCGCCGCCGCCCACGACCGACTCGTCCGCCAGACCATGTCCCGGGTCGCCCGGCCCGACGGCACCACGCTCACCCAGGTGGCCACGCCCGTCGGCGAGGGATACCGCCTTCTCACCGCCGGGCCGGGATGGCCGATCGAGGTCCGCGAGGACCTGGTCCCCGCCCAGTCGGGCCGCGACGACCGGCGTACCGCCCTCGCCGCGTTCGTCCAGTTCACCGACCTGCACATCATGGACGCCCAGAGCCCGGTGCGGTTCGAGTACACCCACCCGGTGATCGGATCCAGCGCCCACCGCCCCCAGGAGGCGCTGTCGGCGCTCGGCGCGTCCGCGCTGGTCAAACGGGTGAACTCGCTGCGGGTCGGTCCCGTGACCGGCCGCCCGTTCGACTTCATGGTCACCACCGGGGACAACACCGACAACCACGAGACCGTCGAGCTGGAGTGGCTCATGGCTGTCCTCAACGGCGGCACCCTCACCCCCAACACCGGAGACCCCGCCCGGTACGAGGGCGTGCAGAACTGCGGCAGCGAGCTGTACTGGCAGCCCGACAGCGACCTCGCCGACCGGTACAAGACCCGGGGCGGCTTCCCGGTCCTCCCGGGCTTCCTGGCCGCCGCCGTCGCCCCCTTCGAGAGCCCCGGCCTGGACGTGCCCTGGTACTGCACCATCGGCAACCACGACGACACCCCGGCGGGCACCCTGCCCGCCGGTTCGATGGACGAGGCCTACCTGGGCGACCGCAAGATCATGTTCGCCGACGACGAGGTGCGCGACCAGGCGGCCGAGGCGATGACCAACGAGGACGAGCTCGGCAACGTCCCCGAGGAGGTGGAGTCGCCCGAGGACACCGTCTCCACGGCCGCCGTCACCTCCACCGTCACCCCCGACGACCGGCGCGCCCCCTTCGACACACGGGCCTTCGTCGCCGCGCACCTGGAGGAGGCCAACACCGGCCCCGGGCCCGTCGGCCACGGCTTCACCGACGACAACGCCGACGGTGTGGACTGCTTCTACACCTTCCGGATCGCCGACGGGGTGACCGGCGTCAGCATGGACACCACCACGCTGGCCGGACTGGCGGACGGGTCGATCGGCAAGCACCAGTTCGACTGGCTGGAGCGGACGCTGCGCGCCTCCAGTTCGGTCTACTACGACTTCTGGGGGCGGCGCCGCACCCAGCAGGTCACCGACGAGCTGTTCGTGCTCTTCTCCCACCACACCAGCGGGACGATGGGCAACGTCCTCCCCGACAGCCGACGCCCCGGCGACCTGCGGCTGACCGGCGACATCCTCGTGCACATGCTCAAGCGCTACCCCAACGTGCTGGCCTGGGTGAACGGGCACACACACCACAACCAGATCCAGGCGCACACGCACGGCACCGCCGAGCGCGGCTTCTGGGAGGTCAACACCGCCTCGCACATCGACCACCCGCAGATGGCGCGGGCGATCGAGATCGTGGACAACGGGGACGGGACGATGTCGCTGTTCACGACCCTGCTGGAGGCGGACAGCCCGTACCGGGCCGACCACGGGGACTTCTCCGCCGACGGGCTCGCCTCGCTGTACCGGGAGCTGTCGGTCAACGACCTGTACGCCGACCCGGCGGGCTACGGCGGTCCGCGCGACCGCAACGTCGAACTCCTGGTCGCCGCCCGCAACCCGGCCCGCTAGGCGGTGGTCGTCCGGGGCCTCCGATGAGCTCGGGGCCTCCGCCGCGCCCGGGCCCGTCCGCTCGACGGGCACCCCGGCCTTCCGCCGGGGTGCCCGGGCGACCTACGGGTGGGCCCCGACCGAGTCGCAGATCCGCTGGGCCAGGTCCGAGGCCGCCCCCTCGCGGGCGCAGTGGGCGCTGCAGAAGAACCGCCCCTCCACCTCGACCCCGTGGCCGATGATGCGTGAGGTGCACTTCTCGCACACCGGAGCGAGCCGCTGGATGGCGCACTCGAAGCAGTCGAAGGTGTACCGCTCCCCGTTGATCGTCTCGACGTCGAACGACATCCAGTAGTCGTTGTGGCAGGTGTCGCAGACAGCCATGGGAACATCCCCCCTGTCGGGGTGTGTGACTCAGGGCCCGGTCCCGACACGGCCGTGGTGTCCTCTCCGACCACCGGCGGCTGGGACCGGCCGCTGCTGCTACTTCCGACGCTAGCCAGTCATCGGCCCGTCCGCACCCCCCGCCGCGCGTCTCTCCTGCCTCCGGCCGACCGCCGGGAACCGCCGTGGCCCGCTCCGCAAGGGGCTGGACCGCACCCGTCGCGCCGCTCGCGCTCAGCGCCGTTTTGGTGCTCGCGGGGGGCGCTGACCACCGCCACCGCCAGGGGGGAAGAGCCAGTACCCGGGAGAAACTCTCCCTGTTGCGCCCCCGGACGCCCGGGCAGCATGGAGCCTGTCAGCGGCCGACCCGCACGGGGACGGTCCACACGGGTTCCGCGCCGGCGCGGACGATCCGCGCGCGAGCGGTTCCGACGGGGGAGACACGACATGACGAAGGTACTGGTGCTGGGAGCCGGCGGTCGGATCGCGCGGTGGGCGATCGACATGCTCGCCGAACAGGGAGCCGACCTCACCCTGTTCGCCCGTGACGCACGCCGCGTCACCAACGCGCCCGCCGCGGCGCGGGTGATCGAGGGCGACGTCCTGGACCGCGGCCGTCTGGCCGAGGCCGTGCGCGGCCAGGACGTCGTCTACGCCAACCTGGCGGGCGACCTCGACACGCAGGCCGAGCGGATCGTCGAGGCCATGGCGGCCGAGGGCGTCCGACGCCTGGTCTTCGTGCTGGCCCTCGGCATCTACGACGAGGTTCCCGGAGCCTTCGGTGAGTGGAACCGCCAGATGATCGGCGAGGCGCTGCGCCCCTACCGGGCGGCCGCCGACACGATCGAGGCGTCCTCGCTCGACCACACGATCCTGCGGCCCACCTGGCTCACCGACGACGACGAGGTCTGCTACGAGACCACCGGGCGCGACGAGCCGCTCGTGGGAACGGAGGTCTCGCGCAGGAGTGTGGCCGCGGTGGTGGTCGAGGCCGTCACCCGCCCCGAAGAGTGGACCGGCGCGAACGTCGGCGTGCACAAGCCCGGCACGGAGGGCGACCGGCCCTCCTTCATGTGAGTCTTTGCGACGCGGACAGCGGACACACGACAACGACCAAGGAACGCAGGACATGACGACCGGAACCATCGAGCACATCACCATCAAGGCACTGGCCTGGGACATCGCGGCCGACGTGCACTTCCCACCGGACTTCGACCAGACCCGGCGGTACCCGACCATCATCAGCGCGCACCCCATCGGCAGCTGCAAGGAGCAGACCTCCGGCAGCGTGTACGGGGCGCCCCTGGCGCGGGAGGGCTTCGTCGTCGTCGCCTTCGACGCCAGTTTCCAGGGGGCCAGCGGGGGCGAGCCCCGGTTCATCGAGGACCCCACCATGCGGGTCAAGGACTTCAGCCACGTCATCGACCACCTGGTCACGCTGCCCTACGTGGACGCGGACCGCATCGGTGCCCTCGGTATCTGCGGCGGGGGCGGCTACGCGACCAACGCCACCATGACCGAGCGCCGGATCAGGGCCCTCGGCACCGTGGCGGGGGTGAACTTCGGGCGGCTCATGCAGGAGTCGTTCACCGGGTACGACCCGATCACGGCCCTGGAGGCCATGGCCGAGCAGCGCACCGCCGAGGCCCGTGGGGAGGAACCGCGCGTCGACGAGCTGATCCCGACCTCGCCCGAACAGGTCGAGGAGCTCGGCCTGACCGAGATCGACGTCGTCGAGGCCGTGGACTACTACCGCACCGACCGGGGGCGCAGGCCGAACGGCGCGACGCGCGCCCTGTTCTCCCACATGACGACCGCCGTCGGCTGGGACGCCTTCAACCGCGTCGAGACGCTGCTGACGCAGCCCCTGCTGGTCGTGGTGGGCGACAAGCCGGGTGCCTTCGGCTCCTACCGTGACGGCGTGGAACTCCACCGCCGGGCCGGCGCCGCGGACAAGGAACTCGTCGTGGCCCGGGGGTGGTCCCACTACGACCTCTACGACCGGCCCGAGCCCGTCGCGATCGCGTTGGAGAAGCTGATCCCGTTCTTCCGTCAGCACCTGTAGGGGGACCGGGCGGTTTGGTCCCGCTGCGCGTCGGGACCGAGGGGCGCGCACGGACGTCCGTGCGCGCCCCCTCGGCGTGACCTACCGTCGCCGTGTCGGCCGTGCACGGGGGCGTCGGACTCCCGCCGGTCGCACCGGCGGTGCGGCCGGGCGGCGAACACCGTGACCGCGCCCGAGCCCTCACACGGAGATCGCGGTGTCCACGTGCCCGCAGCCCCGGCGCGCGGCGAGCGGCCAGGGAGCGAAGGTGCCGTCGGGCAGGCGCACGAACACCTCGTGCCCGTGCGCGACGACGCCGGTGGCGCGGCCGTCGAGGAGCCGCTCCAGCACGTAGGCGGAGGACAGGCTGGTCACGTCCCGGATGGTGCCCAAGGGCAGGAGTGAGCGGGTCTCGGCGATCGCCTCGTGCTCACCCGCCCGCAGGACGACCCTCGTTCCGGGGGAGACGCCCTGGGCGGCGATGGAGACGGCGATGTTGTCCAGGTCGTCGGAGCCGACGGCGGCCAGGGCCCGGGCGCGGCGGATGTGCAGCCGTTCGAGGACGGTCCGGTCACCGCCGTGTCCGGCCACCACCGGGATGCCCAGGGAGCGGGCGAGGCGTACGTTCGGCGCGTGCGGGTCCCGTTCCACGCCGACGACGGGGACGCCGAGGCGGCGCAGCTCGCAGCACAGCCGGAGCCCGACCTGCCCGACGCCGACGACGATCACGTGCCCGAACCGGGGGACGGTGCGGGATCCGATCAGACCGACGAGCCGGGGACCGAGCATCCGCTCGACGAGGCCCGCGGTGAACATGGCGGTGAACACGATCGTGCCGAGCATGAGGGCGCTGGAGACCAGCTGGTAGGCGGTCGAGTGCTCCGCCGCGGCCGCCGGTCCGACCGCGGAGACCACGCGCGCGGCGTTGAAGAGGGCCTCGGCGGCCGGATGGCCGAGGCTGAGCAGCCACAACCAGTCGAGGAGCAGTGACGCGACGATTCCGGTCAGGCCGCCGAGCATGAGGCGGGTGCCCGGGTCGTACGAACGCAGCTGGCTCGCCAGTCGGCCCCACCACGCCCGCCATCCGGTGCGTCCGCGGGTCCACTCCTCGGCGTGCGGCCGGGCTCCGTCGGCCACCCGGACCGCCGGCGCGTGGGCGGCCTCGCCGTACAGCGCGACGATGCCGGGGTCCGCGCACGGTCCGGCCAGGGCGGGAGCCACCAGGTCGGCCGGGGACGTCACGTGGCACTGCGGAAGCAGCCGGAGCAGTTCGTCGGCCACGGTCCGGTCGAAGATGGTCACGACGATCCGGATGTCGGGGGACATGTGCGCGACCGCCAACGCGTACCGCAGGGCGGCGGCGTCGTCGTGCAGCAGCACCGCCACGGCGTCATGCGAGGCCGACATCACCTCGCGCAGCTCCTGGTCCTTCGGCTGGACGAGGTGCCGGACGGCGTACGTCTCCTCCTGGAGTGACGCGCACACCCCGCGCGCCAGGTTGGTGTCACCGATGATGACGAACGAGCGTTGCTGGACGGGGGCGTGCGCTTGACTCATGGGTCGGTTCATCCCTGGCGGGGCACGGCCCCACCGGTGTCGTGGTGATCGGATGATCCCGGTCGGGACGCGCGACGGTGTGGGGCGCGGGTCGGGCCGGGGCGGGACTCGTGGTCATCGCACCGGGGGACGGCGCGAACACCGCGCCGTGACCGGACAGGGGGGAGACAACGACGGATTCCTGGCGAACAGGGACGAGTCCGTCGTACGGGTCACAGTGTAGAGGGCGGTGTCCTCGCTGGTCGGTCCGGGGTCATGGCGGGCTGTCGGCATCCCGGTCGGCGGCCGGGGGCGACGGTGCGCGCGAGCCGGGGGCCGGTGTCGGCACCGGCCCCCGGACGCGGGCCGGTCACGGGGTGAGGAGCACCTTGGTGGCGCGGCGCTCGTCCATGGCCCGGTAGCCCTCGGCGGCCCGGTCGAGGGGCAGGGTGAGGTCGAAGACCTCGCCGGGGTCGATCTCGCCGCTCATGATCAGGTCGATCAGTTCGGGCAGGAAGCGCCGCACGGGAGCCGGTCCGCCGTGCAGGTGGACCCCGGAGAAGAACAGGTCCAGACCGTCGAGCTCGACGCCGTGGGTCACACCGACGTAGCCGACGTGTCCGCCGGGACGGGCCGAGTGGATGGCCTGCGTCATCGACTCCTGCGTGCCGACGGCCTCGATGACCGAGTGCGCGCCGAGCCCGTCCGTGAGTTCCCTGATCCGCGCGACGCCCTCCTCACCGCGCTCCTCGACGATGTCGGTCGCGCCGAACCTGCGGGCCAGGGCCTGACGGTCGGAGTGGCGGCTCATCGCGATGATCCGCTCGGCGCCCAGGCGCTTGGCCGCCAGGACCGCGAGCAGTCCGACCGCCCCGTCGCCGACGACCGCGACCGTCCTGCCGGGCCCAGTCTCGGCGGCGACCGCGGCGAACCACCCGGTGCCCAGCACGTCCGAGGCCGCCAGAAGGCTCGGGACCTGCTCGGGCGTCGGCTCCGACGGTGTGGCCACGAGCGTCCCGTCGGCGAGCGGGACGCGCGCCCGCTCCGCCTGGGTGCCGATCGTCCCCATGATCACGTTGTGCACGCAGCGGCTCTGGTAGCCGGACCGGCAGATCTCACAGGTGTTGTCGGAGGCGAAGAACGACCCGACGACGAAGTCGCCGACCTTGACGTTCCTCACCCGCGAGCCGACCTCCTCGACGACGCCGACGTACTCGTGCCCCATCGGCGTGGGACCGTTGAGCTCCTCGACGCCGCGGTAGGGCCACAGGTCCGAACCGCAGACGCACGTGGCCGTGACACGGATGACCGCGTCGGTGGGTTCGACGATCCTCGGGTCCTCGCGCTCCTCGACCCGTACATCGCCGGGAGCGTGCATGACGACTCCACGCATGGTGGTGTTCCCCCCTCGTTGACTGTTCGGCGACCATCTGAGCACGCGTCCGGCCCACGTGGGAGTCCCGGGTGTTGGGGGTACCCGGAGGGCCTCCTCCAGCGTCGGGATCCCGTCTACCGTGGATGGCATGGACAACCGAGCAGAGGTACGCGAGTTCCTCACCTCGCGTCGGGCCCGGGTCACACCGGACCGGGTCGGGCTGCCGACCGGAACGAACCGGCGTGTGGCCGGGCTGCGCCGCAGCGAGGTCGCCACCCTCGCCGGGGTGAGCGTCGAGTACTACACGCGGCTCGAACGCGGCGCCATCAGAGGTGCGTCACCGGAGGTCCTCGACAGTCTCGCCAGGGCGCTGTGCCTCGATGACGCCGAGCGGGCGCACCTGTTCGACCTCGCCCACGCCGCGGGCCCGGTGGCGCGGCCGCCCAGGCGCCGCAACCCCAGGACCTGGGAGCCGTCCCGGAGCCTGCAGTGGGTGCTGGACGCCGTCACCGCGGGCCCGGCGTTCGTCCGCAACGGCCGTATGGACCTGTTGGCCGCCAACCCCCTGGCGCGGGCGTTCCACAAGGACGTCTACGACATGCCCGGGCGTCCGCCGAACCTCGCGCGCTACACCTTCCTCGACGACCGGGCGCGGGACCTGCACGCCGACTGGGAGGCCGCGGCCGACGCGGTCGCGGCGATCCTGCGCGCCGAGGCCGCCCGCGATCCGCACAACAAGGACCTCCACGACCTGATCGGCGAGCTGAGTACCCGTAGCGAGGAGTTCCGGCGCCGGTGGGGTGCGCACGACGTCCGGCACCACGGCTCGGGCCTCAAGACCTTCCACCATCCGGTCGTCGGCGAGATGACGGTCGCCTACCAGGGCTTGGAGATGGCGGCAGAGCCCGGCCTGACGCTCACCGTCTACGCCGCCGAGCCCGGCTCGGCGTCGGCGGAGGCCATGCTCCTGCTCGCCTCGTGGGCCGCCGGCGAGTACGGCGACGCCCGGCCCCAGGAGTCCGGGAGGCAGCGGTCCGGGAGCTGACCGGCCCGTCACCGCGGGCCCCGCGGGGAGTTCAGACGACCGACGCCCGGAACGGATCGGTGGGGACGATCGCCGCCTCGTCGAAGAGCCGCTCCAACGCCTCGTGCCCGTACCGTCGGCGGAACCCGATCTCGGCGGCGGTCACGGGCAGGGCCCACAGGACGCGGGCGCGTCCCCCGGGCAGCGGGCAGTGTTCGAGGTCGGGGCCGTGCAGGTAGGGCAGGCTGATCAGCAGGTGGTCGCAGGCCGACCCCGGCACCCACGGTTCGCCGATCGGCAGGCTGTGCTCCACGTCGAGCCGGTGCCCTCCGCGGTGGTAGGAGGCGACCATCCCCATGAGTTCGACGAACCGCCGGTCACGGACGTGCGCGGTCATGACGAACTCGCGTCCCCGGCCCTCCTCCTCCGCCGGGGCGCAGCACCCGGCGGTCACGTAGGCCCAGCCGTCGCCGCGGGGGCCGGGTCCCACGACGAGAACGCGCAGGCCGGGAACGACCTCCCGCCGCCCTGGCCCGGGGTCGTGGTCGACGGCCTCCACGGAGTGCCCGGTGAAGAACGCCCGGACGTGTGTCTCGACGGCCTCCACGGCCAGCGGTCCCGTATCGCTCACCGGGGCATTCTCCCAGGCCGGGACCGGACGGCGGGCTGCTCTACGCCGTGGCCAACGCCGCGCTCAGCGTGCTCTTGACCGCCGTCATCGCCTGCGTCGTCATGGCGGCCGTCCTGGACAGCGTCCGGGGCAGGAGGCGCTGGTCAACGGAGCGTCCGGGGGCGTGGGCACGTGCGCGGTCCAGATCGCCCGGGTGTCGGAGGCGCGGGTGACGGGTGTGTGCGGCGCGAGGAACGCCGACCAGGCGCGCACTGGGGGCGGACCGCGTCATCGACTACGCGGAGGAGGACCTCACCCGGGGCCGGGACCGCTACGACCTCATCCCCGACCCGGTGGGGAACCACACGCTGGCGGGGCTGCGCCGGGTGCCCACGCCCGGCGGGACGCTCGTACTCTCCTCGGGGCGCGGGGCCGCTGGTGCGGCCCCCTGGGGCGCATCGCCACCGCCTGGGCGGTGCCGCCCTTCGTCGGACAGCGCCTGCCCTCGTTCGGGGGCGGGGCCGACCGCGAACGGCTGGCCGCCCTGCGGGGGTTGGCCGAGGCGGGGAAGGCCGTCCTGGCGGTCGAGGCCGGCCACCCGCTGGAGGAGGCCCCCGAGGCGCTGCGGCGCTTCGGGGAGGCGCACGCGCGGGCCAAGATCGTCGTCACCGTGTGAGGCGGACGTCCGCACCGGCCGCTGTTCACGGGCCTGGGGCGGACGGCCGGGTGCGGCGCGCGACCAGCTTCTGTTCCAGGGAGCGGGCGAAGGGGGGCTTGGTCCGCCAGTCGCGTTCGTACTGCTCCCGGAGGAGGGAGACGAAGGCCTCCTCCTCGTGCAAGCACTCCAGGTCCGGGTCGCGCGCCAGGAGTTCGGAGGGGCGGCAGTGTTCGCACACCGAGGGATTGAGCGCCGAGCGCAGTGTCGAGACGACCTCGTCCACGGCCTCTGCTCTCTCCCGCGGGCTGAGCGGGATCCCGGACTCCACCTTCTGGGTGGCGATCAGGGAAGCCTTGTTGTAGGTGAGCGCCCACATCCCCCACCCGGGGTTGATCCTCCCGAACCCGTCGATGTCCTCCTCCGTGCGCGCGAGCGCCACCGCCTGCCGGTGCCGCAGCAGCCACGGGCGTGGAGGACCGTCGGCTCCTCCCTGCGCCGATGCGATTCTGCTCGCGATGCTCCTGTGCAGCAGGCGGAGCCCGACGTCGTAGTACCTCCATCTGCGCCAGAAGGACTCCTGGGAGGCGACGCCGGGAGGCAGGACGCTGTAGGGGTTCCTTCCGTGCCACCTGATGTTCTCGAAGAAGAGCCTTCTTCGGGAGAAGTGCCTGCTCATCCCGTCGGCCTCCGCCGCGGCGACGCGGAGCAGGGCGAGGCGGAGCCTGCGGGGGCCGTCGCCCTCCTCCTTCGGCGAGACGAAGTCCTCCTCGCTGATGGGCGCGGAGGCGCCCGCCCCCGCTGCTCTCGGTCCGTCCAGGAGACCGGCCAGTTCCAGGGCGTGGAAGATGTCGCGCAGGTCCCGCGGTTCCGCGCGCCTCCACACCTCCGTGAACCTGTGGTTGGCGATCATCTTCAGGAGAACGATCATCCGGTAGCGGCTTCGCTGGAAGATCCTGTTCCGGCCGGTTTCCGACGAGTAGTGGGCGCGGTTCACGGCGTGCAGGCGCAGCGCCCTGACATGCTCGCCCCTCTGCTCGTACAGCGACGCCAGTTCATAGCGCACCACTCCCGAGGCGCGTCGGGAGTCCGCCGCGGGTTGGAGGATGTCGATGCGCTCCCGCTGCATCGCGTGGAACGTGTCGTAGTCCTGGCCGGGGTCGCCGCGGCGCCGGTCCCAGCAGCCTCTGTCGAGTCTCGGCAGTTCCCTGGCCATCAGGTAGGCGGCCAGGTCCTCTCCCTCGTACCTCCCCTTCGCCCACTCCGGTACCAGGGGATCCTCCGCGAACACACGGGAGGCGACGAACCCGGCCGCCCGGATGGCGGCCAGGTCCGAACGCAGCGGCGGCAGCGTGGTCTGGTGCAGGGTCCTCCCGGATATGCGGTCGTGCACCTCGACCGTGGCCGACACGTACCCGTCGTCCTCGGGGGCGTTTCCCTCCGGTCCGTCGGCCCGTACCCGGACGCCGTAGGACGGGGGAACCGGAAGGACGAGGGCGAGTACCCGCATGAGCGCCGAGGTGACCGCGGACCCCGGCAGGTCGCTGCCCTCGACCATGGCGGCGACGGCGTGCCCCGGGGGCGCACCGGGCTTCCACGCCGGTGCGAGCACCTCGATGGCGGGCAGCCGCGACCGCACCTCATGGCTGAGTTTCCTGGTCGCCTCGTTGTCCTGCTCCCTGGGATCGGACACCTGCACACCGGGTTCGTGCCTGACCGCGGTGGTCTCCAACCACAGGTACCCCCCGACCAGCAGGACCAGGAGCGCGGCCGTCCACCCTCCTCGGATCGGATCGGGCCAGTCGGGAATCCGTTCGGAGACCTCGGGAAAACGGCTCCACGCGGTCCAGACGACGGCTGTCGCGGCCATCGCCAGTGCGGAGAGGCGCAGGCCGCGCCGACCGACGACGTGCGCGACTCCCCGAAGCAGGAGGAACGAGGAGACAAGTGCGGTGCCGCTGAGGACGGCGAGGACGGTGAGATAGGGGATGCGCGGATCCGCGGCGAGCACGGGGAACATCGCGTCCAGCAACCGGTCGAACCAGTCCTCACCGAGGAATCCGCAGAGGCACGGGGAGGCCGGAACCGGAACCACCGAACCGGGGACCCCTCCGCAGCAGCGTGTGCCCACCAGTTCGAGGACGGTCAGGGCCGTGACGCTGGAGAAGAGGGGGAGCAGGGCCACGGCTCCCAGGAGGGCCGGGTTCCCGAGTTCCTCCCGTATCTCCTTTCTGCAGTACCAGAGGAGTACCGCCGCCACGGGGACCAGTGCGAACACGGCGAACGGTGCGGGGGCGGCCGGAAGGGCCGACGACGCGACAGCGAGCACGACGGCCGTGAGGCCGAGAAGGACACAGATACCGATGTTCGTTCCGTACATGTGACGCACCCTCACAGCGCGGACGCGGATCCGCGTGCACTTCGGGACTCCGGCGCCGTGCACGGTCCTGAGACGGAGTCGCCACCACTTCACCGTCCCACCGCCGCGGTGCGGGTGCGAGCCGAGTGTCATGCCGTTGACACAGTCGGCCCTCGGCCCTCGGCCCTCGGACCCCGGGACGCGTTGCGCGGGTGGACCGGGGGCATGCGACGATCAGGTCCCGCGACCCGGGCAGATCTGACAAACGCTCGGCGGGCGGCGCCGGAGCAGTCGCCTGTGAGAGGCGTCACGCCCGGGCGATCGCCGGTGCGCACCGGGCGGCGGCCGACCGACGGCATGCGGTTCCGGGCACGGACCGGTATACCGCGGCGGGACCCGCCCGGACGGTCCGGTCCGTGGGAGACGGGACACGGGGCTGTCGCGCCGCCGACTGCGCGGGGCACCCGGCACCGCTCCTTCGAGCAGCTCAGGGCCCGGGCCGACGCCGGGGAGCCGATCACCCGGGAGGTCGCGGTGGACTCCGCCGCCGCCCGCGCCCACCAGCACGCGGCCGGTGCGCCCGTCCGGAACGCGGTACGGGCACGGGCCGTTGTCCGGGGCGGGCGGGGACGCGCGGCGTTCCTGGGAGCCGTCGAGGCCCAGTAGCGTCATGACGTTGGTGGCGCGGCCGCTGCGGATCCGCGTCCCACCGGTGCGGAGGTCGGCGTTGAGGAGCTGTCGAAGATGTTCCAGGGACTGGCGCGGTATGTGCCCACGGTGCATGACGCGACGGTGCGCGGGGTGGTCTACCCCCGGCGGTCCCTGATCCTGGTCGCCGGGGTACCCGGGGCCGGGAAGAGCACCCTGCTGCGGCGGCTGTTCGGGCTCCGCGGGGACGAGGAGCGGACCGTGCTCACCGCGGACGGTGTGCGGGTGATCGACTCGTTGCAGTCGCGGTACCGGCTGGGGCCGCGGCTCGGCCGGGTCCCCTATCCGCTGTGGCGCTGGGTGGTGCACGTCCTGCACCTGGCCCGGGTGGCCGCGGCGCTGCGCGGCGACCCGGTGGTGGTGCACGAGTGCGGGACCCGGCGCCCGGTCCGCGTGCTGCTCGCCCTGCTCTGCCGGCTCCGCCGGTACGAGGTGCACGTGCTGATGATCGACGCCACCCCCCAGGAGGCCCGGAGCGGGCAGAACGCGCGGGGTCGGCGGGTGACCGAACGCAGCCACCGGGCGCATTCGCGGCGCTGGCGGCGGCTGCGCTCGGCCGCCCGGCACGGTCCGGCGGCGTTCGCGCCGGGCGCGCGCAGTCTGCTCGCCCTCGACCGGAACCGGGTGCGGGAGCTGGCCTGGATCCGGTTCGGTCCCTGCGCGGATGCCCGTGGTCCCCTGTGCGCCGCGACGGAGTCACCCTCCACCCGGCTCCAGCTCGTGATGTCCCCCACCCGTGACACCGGTCGGTCACGGCGGTACGACGCCCCCATGAGGTAGGCGCGGGGAGCGGGTCACCCGGGGAGCCCGGACACGCGCCGAGGCGCAGCGGAGGGCCCCGAGAACACCGCCTAGTCGTAGGCGGGGGTGCCGGACGTTCGCCGGTCGCTCTGGCTGGGCAGACGCGACGCGAGCAGGGCGACCGTGCCGACCAGCGCTCCCATCAGGAGGAAGGCGGCCCCGTCGGTGCCCGCGAGCGCGGTGGCGGCGGTCGCGGCGGCCAGGCCCAGCGCTCCGCCGAACTGCTTGGCGGTGTTCATCAGACCCGAGGCCGCCCCCGCCTCCTCGGCCGGGACACCGGTGGTCACCGTCGTGGCCAGCGGTGTGTTGAGCAGCCCGCCGCCGACCCCGACCACCAGACTCGGTCCGAGCACCGCGAGTACGTAGGCGTCTCCCGCGGCGAACGCCTGCCAGACCAGGCCCGCGGCGGCGGTCGCGGCTCCGAGCGCGACGAGGGTCCGGGAGGGGACACGCGCCATCAGGCGCGGGGTGATCCAGGTGTTGACCACCAGCACGGTCACCGTCAGCGGCAGGAAGCCGAGGCCCGCCCGCAGGGGGGAGAACCCCATCGGCCCCTGCATCCGGTAGGTGAGGAAGTACCACAGTCCCACCTGGAAACAGGTGGCGGTCAACGCGACGGCGACGTTCCCGCGCACCACGAGCCGGTTGCGCAGCAGCCCCCGTGGCACCAGCCGATGGGCGGTCCGGCGCTGCTGCGCGCCGAGCAGGACGAACAGCACCGCACCCGTGACGGCCGCGGTACCCGCCCACACGGGGCTCGCGTGGCCGCCCGCCGCGGACAGCGCGTAGGTCGCGCAGGTGAAACCGCCGGTCGCCAGGACCGCGCCGACCAGGTCGAGCCGCCCGCGCCCGGGGACGGCGGGCGCGTGCCGGTGCAGGACGGCCGCCCCGGCGAGGACGGCCAGGCCGACGGGCAGGTTGACCAGCAGCACCGCGCGCCAGGAGACCAGTTCGGTGAGGGCGCCGCCGAGGATGTTGCCGACACCCCCTCCGGCCAGACTGACGGCCGTCCACACGGCGACGGCCCGTGTCCGGCTCGGGCCCTCCGGGTACGTGGTGGTGAGCAGGGTGAAGGTGGCCGGTGAGACGACGGCCGCGCAGAGCCCCTGGACGGCGCGCGCGCCGACCAGGACCGATCCGTCGGCGGCGAGCCCGCCCACCGTGCTGGCCAGGGTGAACGCGCCCAGGCCCCACAGCAGGACCCGTCCGGTGCCGAGGACGTCGGCCAGCCGTGCGCCGACCAGCAGCGCCCCCGCGAAACCGAGGCTGTAGGCGAGCGCGATCCAGGGGGTCAGCGTCGGGCCGGTGGCGAGGTCGGCGCGGATCGAGGGGAGAGCCACGTTGACCACGGAGACGTCCAGCACGACCAGGAGTTGGGACACGCACGCGACCCAGAGCGCGAGCGTTCGGGGAGTGATCGCCACACAACCTCCTTGATACGCCTGTATCAACTTGATACGAGCGTATCATCGGTGTGTCGGAGGGAGCCGGAGTGTCGGAGACGCAGCGCCGTGAGCAGATCCTGGACGCCGTGGAGCGCCTGCTCGGCCGGGAGGGCCTGCACGCGGTCACCATGCGCGCGGTCGCGGCCGAGGCGGGGGTGTCGCTGCGCCTGGTGCAGTACTACGGAGAGTCCAAGGAACGGCTCCTGACGGCGGCGCTCGAACGCCTCGCGGACCGGAGCCTGCGGCGGTGGCGGGACCGGACGGCGGCACGGGGCGAGGGCGCGGCGGTGGCGGCGGTCCGGGCGTTCCTCGACGAGGCGCTGCCCGTCGACGAGGACGGCCGCGCGTTCCACCGGGTCGGCGTCTGTCTCGAACTGCTGGCGATCACCAGGCCCGACGCCGCCACGACCGCCTACCGGGACCACCTGCGGGAACTCGCCGACCACCTCGCCGGGATCATCGCGGCGGACGCGCGGGTGGACGCCGGGCGGGCGGGGCGGATCGCCACGGAGGTCATGGCCCTCGCCCACGGGCTCGGATCACTCCTGATGGCCGGGGGCGTCACCCGCGAGCACGCCGAGGGGGTGGTCGACGACTACGTGGCGCGGCTGGAGGAGCGGTGGCCGGAGTGAGGGGTCGCGCCGCCGGTGCCGCCGTCCCGACGCCGACCGCGCTCCCGGGCGGTGCCCGACGCCTACGCCGACGCGCCGCCCTTGGTGTACTCGATCTTGGCGGGCCCCTCGCCGTCCGGCCGGTTCCCGCGTGACCACCCGCAGGCCTCGTGGAACGTGTCGGCCGCGGTGTCGCCGACGAAGCTCTGGAGCCGGACGGCCCGGTACCGGGCCAAGAGTGTCTCCTCCGCGTGCCGCAGCAGGAGGCGGCCCAGTCCCCGGCGGTGGTGGTCCGAGTCGATCATCATCAGGTCGACCGCGGGGCCGTCGAGAACGGAGAACCCGACGACCAGGTCGTCCCCGCAGAGGCAGTACATGCCGCCCCGCGGGATCTGCTCCCTGACGTAGGTGTCCGAGGCGCCGCTTTCCGATGAACCAGTCCACCCCCTCGTCGCCGAGGAAGCCGCGGTAACCGGCGCTGATCGTGCGGCGGGCGAGAGCCTGGAGCCCGTCGAGGTCCGCCTCGGCCGCGGGGCGGATCGTGGGGCGGTGCTGTGCGGCTGCCACGGTGACTCCGACGTCGGTGTGCGGGGTTCCCGGCCCCCGCCACGCTGGCCGCCCGCGACCCCAGGCGGAGAGGGGGCGGGCGAAGAATCCTGGTCTGTCCGTTTGCCGAGGGTAACCGGCACGGAGGCGGAGTCAGCCCTGGCCGGTGTCGAACCTGGAGACCTTCCCGTTGGTCACCGTGAACCGCCAGCGGGTCTTCATCGCGCCCCAGGTGTCGTTGCGGTAGTCGGCGACCAGGGACCGCCCCTCCTCGCTCGCGGAGACGACGGTCATACGGCCGCGGGCGGAGAAGATCTCCTTCTCCGCCCACTGGAACAGATCGCGCTCGGACCCGTCGTCGGACATCGTGGCGTCGGGGGTGAGTGCCTCGGCGAAGGCCTCGCGGTCGCCCGCGTTGATCGCCTCGATCAGATCGCGTACCGCCCGGTCGGTGACGTCGGGGTGGGGCATGGCGGTGTGCCTCTCGTGTCGGGCCCGCCGCCGTGGTCGGCGGGCGTGGCTACCACGCCTTCCTACCCCGGGCTCCACACCGCCCGCCGGAAGGCACCGCGGCCTCCCGTCGAGTCCTTGCCGTTCCGTTCCCGGCTCTTGGCGGTCGGCGCGGCCCGGGCGCGTGCCACGGCCTTCCGGAACCTCCCCCCGCCTGCGGAAACGGAGCCGAAACCCGTCATGGCACCTTTCCCCCGGCTCCGTGCGGGTACGTGCTAGGAAACGAGGAACCACCACCCGCCCCGGCCCCTCGGGGCGGGACGACGCCGGAGGTGTACCGCCGGTGCCCGACCACATCGAGATCGAGACCACCTACTCGGCCGACACCCGTACACGACTGCCCGACCTGGCCGACCTCGCGCCCGGCGGGATGGGGCAGAGCTCGCACGAGCTGGACGCCACCTACTACGACACCGACGCCCTGAGCCTGGCCGCGCGCCGCATCACACTGCGCCGACGCACCGGGGGAACGGACGCCGGATGGCACCTGAAGATCCCCTGGGGCCCGGACGCCAAACGCGAGTTCCACGTCCCGCTGGGCGGGGACACCGACACCGTCCCCGCCGAACTGGCCGTGCTCGCGGCCTCGGCGGCCCGGGGAGAACCCCTGCGCCCGGTCGCCCGGATCAGCACCCGGCGCACCGAGTACGAGCTGCGCGACACCGCCGGCGAGCCCCTCGCCCTGGTCGCCGACGACACGGTCACCGGCCAGACGACCACCACCACCGCCTGGCGGGAGATCGAGATCGAACTCGCCTCGGGCGGCCGGGAACTCCAGCACGACATCGGTCGGCGCCTGACCTCGGCCGGAGCCACCCCCTCCGCGACCGGCAGCAAACTCCTCACGGTGCTCGGCGACCGCGTCCCCCCACCCGTGCCCCGCCCCCGGGGCGACACCGCGGGCGACGTGGTCCTGGCCTACCTGTGGGACCAGGTCGAGCACCTGCTCACCCACGACCCCAGGGTCCGCCTGGACGAACCCGACGCCGTGCACCAGATGCGGGTGGCCACCCGCCGGATCCGCGCCGTGCTCCAGGTGTTCCCCTCCGTCCTGGACCGCGGGTCCACCCGGCCGGTCGCCGACGAACTCCGCCGCCTGGCGCGCGTGCTGGGTCTGGCGCGGGACCTGGAGGTCCTCCGGGACCGCTGCGCGCGGTGGATCGACGACCTTCCCGAACGCGTCGCCGGGCACCGGTCCACCGACACCTGGCTGCGCGCCGTCGACGACCACCGCGCCACCGAGATGGAGCGGATCACCGAGGAACTGTCCGGCCCGCGCTACTTCGCGCTGCTGGAGGCCCTGGACCGGCTGCGCGCCGACCCGCCGCTCACCGAGGCGGCCCGCCGCGGGGCGCGTCCCGTCCTGGCCGCCGACCTCGTCGGGGCCTGCCGCCGGATGTCCGCCGCCCACGACCGAGCGGCGGCCGCCGAGGACGCCGACACCCGACTGACCGCCTGGCACGACGTCCGCAAGGCCGCCAAGCGCGCCCGCTACGCCGCCACACTCGCCGCCCCCGTCCTGGGCAAACGCGCCAAACGCGTGCGCAGGTGGGCCTCCCACCTCCAGGAGGTGCTCGGCGAACACCAGGACGGCGTGGCCCTGCGGGCCTACCTCGACGAGCACGCGCCGACCCTGGTCGAGGCGGGCGGCCACGACGCCGTCCTGGTCACGCTCGGTGCCGTGGCCGGGGCCGAGGCGGTCAGGGGGCGGGCACTCATCGACGAGGCCGCGCGGCTGTGGAACTCGGGCCCCGACCCGCGCGACCCCCTCGCCTGAGCATCCGGATCCGACACGGGCACCCCGGACACGCTGTTGATCCTCATCGATATCCCGATCACGCACGGTTACTGTCACCCCGTTGGAGCGCTACGGAGACGGGCGTGCCCCGGGCATGCCCGGTATCGAGGGGAACACATGGACGCACGCGGGAACGGCACGGAACAACGCTCAGGCCCACCCGGCGACACATCGGTGACACTGATGCTCCGGGTCAACGCAGAACCGCGTGAACTGCGGATCGAACCGCGCGTGTCCCTGCTCGACGCGCTGCGTGAACACCTCGGTCTCACCGGCACCAAGAAGGGCTGCAACCAGGGAGCCTGCGGCGCCTGTACGGTGCTGGTCGACGACCGGCGCGTCGTCTCCTGCCTCGCCCTGGCGGTGCAGTACGAGGGGCGCGACATCACCACGGTCGAGGGGCTGGCGCGGGACGGGGAGCCGCACCCCCTCCAGGCCGCGTTCATCGCCAACGACGGCTTCCAGTGCGGGTACTGCACCCCTGGTCAGATCTGCTCGGCGATCGGGATGGTCAACGAGTTCAGGGACGGACTGCCGAGCGCCGTGACCCGCGACATGGCGGCCCGGGACATCGACCTCTCCGAGGAGGAGGTCAAGGAGCGGATGAGCGGCAACCTCTGCCGCTGCGGCGCCTACGTCGGCATCCACGACGCGGTCCGCGAGACCTTCGCCGACGGGGTGGGCCGATGAGGGACTTCACCTACACCAGGCCCGCCGACGTGGAGACCGCCGTCGAGCTCATGGCGCGGCAACCGGAGGCGCGGTTCCTCGGCGGCGGTACCAACCTGGTCGACCTGATGCGCGAGAACGTGGAGCGGCCCGGCGCGGTCATCGACGTCACCGCCCTGCCCCTGGACCGGATCGAGGAACTCCCGGACGGCGGGCTGTCGATCGGCTCCATGGTGCGCAACACCGCCCTGGCCAACCATCCGGCGGTACGCGAACGCTACCCGTTCCTGGCGCAGTCGATCCTGTTCGGGGCCTCCGGGCAGATCCGCAACATGGCCACCGTGGGCGGCAACCTGATGCAGCGCACCCGGTGCCCCTACTTCTACGACCTGGCCGCGCGGTGCAACAAGCGCACCCCCGGCGACGGCTGCGACGCCGTCGGGGGACACAACCGCGACCACGCGGTCCTCGGCGCCTCCGCGTCCTGTATCGCCACGCACCCCTCCGACATGTGCGTCGCGCTGGCCGCGCTCGACGCCACCGTGCGGGTGGAGGGGCCCGAGGGCGGCCGGACGATCCCCTTCGCCGGCTTCCACCGGCTCCCGGGTGACACGCCGCACGTGGAGACCGAGCTGCGGTCCGACGAGCTGATCATCGCGGTCGAGGTCCCGGCCCTGCCGCTGGCCGCAACGTCGGTGTACCGCAAGGTGCGGGACCGGCGCAGTTACGCCTTCGCACTGGTCAGCGTGGCCGCGGCGGTGGAGTCCGACGGCGACCGGATCACCGGGGCCCGGCTCGCCCTGGGCGGTGTCGCGCACCGGCCCTGGCGTGCCCGGGCCGCCGAGGAGGTCCTGCGCGAGGCCCCGGCCACCGAGGAGACCCTGCGCGAGGCGGCGGCCGCCGAGCTCGCCGCCGCCCGGGGCCACGCGGGCAACGCGTTCAAGATCGAACTCGCGCGGCGGACGATCGTCGAGGTGCTGCTCGGACTGCTCGAACGGGGAGGCGCACGGTGAGGGAAGGACAGCAGACCGCGGAGACGGTGGTCGGCTACGCGGCGGACCGGGTGCCGCAACCGCCCGGCGGCCGCTACGTCGGTCAGCCGGTCCCGCGCGTCGACGGGTTGGCGAAGGTCACCGGGACGGCCCGGTTCGCGGCGGAGTACCGACCCGACGGCCTGGCCCACGCACGGCTCGTGTGCAGCACGATCGCCAGGGGCCGGATCACGGGGATCGACGCCGCCGAGGCGGAGAGCGCGCCGGGGGTGGTCGCCGTCATCACCCACGAGAACAACGTCGGGATGGCGCGGCCGCCGCTGCTGGACCTGGAGAACTGGGAGGGAGGGATGTCGGCGAGCGACCTGCCCGTGATGCAGGACGCCGACGTCCACTGGAACGGCCAACCGGTGGCGGTGGTCGTCGCGGAGACACCAGACCAGGCCGAGCACGCGGCGTCGCTCGTGCGCGTGAGCTACGACGAGCGGACACCGGTCGTGTCGTTCGACGACGCCAGGGCCGACGCCGTCGTGCCGCCGCACGTGCTCGGCGAACCGCCCGAAATCGCGCTCGGCGACGCCGAGCGGGAGCTGTCCTTCGCGGCGGCCAGCGTCGACCACGTCTACCGGACGCCGTGGCACAACCAGAGCGCCCTGGAGCCCCACGCGACGGTCGCCGCCTGGGACGACGGCTCCCTGACGGTCTTCGACTCCACGCAGTTCGTCATCGGGGCGCAGCACGTCCTGGCGACGATGTTCGGGATCGCGCCGGAACGCGTCCGGGTTCTGGCGCCGTTCGTCGGCGGCGGGTTCGGCGGCAAGTGGCCGGTGTGGAGCCACACGCCGCTGTGCGCCGCCGCGGCCAGAATCGTCGGCCGTCCCGTGCGCCTGGTCCTGTCGCGTGAGGAGGTCTTCCGTATCGTCGGCGGCCGACCACGCTGCGAACAGCGTGTCGCGCTGGGATCGGACGAGGACGGGAGGTTCACCGCGCTCATCCACACCGGCGTGTCCGCGACCACGACGCACGCGCGCTACCCGGAGCAGTTCTCCCTCCTCAGCCGACACCTGTGGCGTGTGGAGGCCGTGGACATCGGACAGCGGATGGTCTGTCTCGACACGGTGGCCAACAGCTGGATGCGCGCGCCCGGCGAGTCGATCGGCACGTTCGCGCTGGAGTCGGCGGTCGACGAGCTCGCCCACGCCCTGGGGATGGACCCGATCGACCTGCGACGGATGAACGAGCCGGAGACGGATCCGACCACGGGAGCGGAGTTCTCGGCCCGCAACCTGGCCCAGGCCTACGAGCGCGGCGCGAAGCTGTTCGGGTGGGACGAACGTTCCGCCGAACCGCGCTCGCGGCGGGACGGGGACTGGCTCGTCGGGCAGGGTGTGGCGACCGCCTTCTACCCGGTCTTCCGGTTTCCCGGGACCGCCCTCGTGCGTCTGTGGTCGGACGGCACGGCGCTGGTGCGGACGGCGGCCAACGAGATGGGCATGGGCACCGCCACCGCGCAACTCCAGCACGCCGCGGAGAGCCTCGGCCTGCCGATCGACCGTGTCGCGTTCGAGTACGGCGACTCGGCACTGCCCGGCGGCGCGCTGTCCGCAGGGGGATCGAGCCAGACCGGGAGCGCGGTGGCGGCGGTGCGGGCCGGGGTCGAGGACCTCCACCGCGAGCTGCTCAAGATCGCGGTCGAGGACGGTGGGTCGCCGCTGACGGACGTGGCCTACGAGGACGTCGAGGCGCGGGACGGCGGCCTGTACCGCACCGACGACGGACGCGGTGAGACCTACGAGGCCATCCTGGGCCGGGCGGGCAGGGACTTCGTCGAGGCCGAGGGCCAGGGCTCCGTGCCCACGGAGCTCTCGGAGTACTCCATGGCCTCCTACGGTGCGCAGTTCTGCGAGGTCAGGGTGCACGAGCGGACCGGTGAGGTGCACGTGTCCCGGTGGCTCGGGGTGTTCGACTGCGGCCGGATCATCAACCCCGCGACGGCCACCAGCCAGATCCGCGGCGGGATCGTCATGGGCATCGGGGCGGCGCTGACCGAGGAGACGGTGTTCGACGAGCGCACGGGACGCGTGGTGAACCGGTCGCTGGCGGGATACCACGTCCCGGCGCACCTGGACGTGCCGCACATCGACGTCAGCCACATCGACGTTCCCGACGAGCACGCCCCCCTGGGTGCGCACGGCGTGGGGGAGATCGGCATCACCGGCGCCGCTGCCGCGGTCGCCAACGCGGTGTTCAACGCGACCGGCAAGCGGGTCCGCGACCTGCCGATCACGCTGGACAAACTGCTGTGAGCACCTGAGGAGGGGTCGCCCCGGTCGCGCGCCGTCGGGGCGACCCTCGACAGTTCGGAGGCACTGGACCTCATCAGAGGTTGGGCCTTCTCGTCGATGGTATCCAACTCACCAAAAAGCTTGCGCTTCTCGCGTGGATCGAAGTTCTTGCTCCTGGTGATTGTATTTCTTATCTGCTCCTGGGTTTTTGTGAAAACCATCGACTCCTGTAAGTTGAACGGAGTACTTCTCTCCTTTTTGGGTCGTTCGATCGCACTCATCCCCTGGGCTGGAGTGTTCGATGCTCCACCGCGCTGGAAGAACACGGTATTAACTTCTCCCAGCTCACCCGAATCAATGGCTTTCGCGACGCGTTCCACACCTGCGTAGCATTCGTTATGGATCTCCGGATCGACATAGCGGTCGACGTCGTACTTGGCCACCGCCTTGACATAGTTCTCGAAATCGTCTGGAGTGCGAAGGGCGGATTCAATGATCACATCGTTCCGGCGGTCCGGGTGGCTCGCGTAATCCTGCGCCTTGTTCCACCAGGAGAGGCCGTCGGCCCAGAGCAGGTCGCCGGATTTCTCTGGAGATTCTCTTCTCAAGGCCGCCTCCCTCCAGGACCTCCCGTCCCCTCGGCACGTCTGGGCTCTCCTCCCCGGCGGGAGGGCTCAGACCCGGGCTTCCCGTGCGGTGCCCCGCCCTGGCCGCGCGGCTCGGCCTCGGCGGCCGTTGCGCTGCCCGGGGCGTGCGAGCAGCAATCCTGTACGCCCGCCGGTGTGCACCGACCATGACCACCTCCCCAGCGGGGAGGGCCGACGCGGCGACCGCCGGAACGGGGCCCTGCGAGCATCAGCGTCAGACACTTCCCCCGTGCTCACGGCCCTCGGCGGTGGTCGAGGCCCGTCTGCGGGCCCGGTAGGCCGCGGCCTTGACGCGGTTGCCGCACGCGTTCATCCCGCACCAGCTGCGCCGGGCGCCGCGCGAGCGGTCGAGGTAGATACGGGTGCAGCCGGTGCGACCGCACTCCTTGAGGCGGGCGTGCGGATCGGCGAGTACCGCGATACCGCTTCTGGCGATCTGGGAGAGCACCGCTTCGAGCTCCCCCGACACGCGCAGACCCGCGTCACCGAGCTCGACCGCGGGTACCGGACCGGCGGCCGCGGTGTTGACGACCCTGAGGCTGTCCGGGTCGAAGGGCCGATCGAGCACGCGGTCGAGGGCGAGGCGGTAGACCGCCTCCCGCAGCGACAGCGCGGCCCCCAAGCCAGCCGGGTCTACGGTCACCCGGTCGGGCAGCCCGGCGCACTCGGCCACCCACCGCTCCAGGTCCGCGGGCGTGGCCAGGGCGTCGACGGGCTGGTGCCGACGTGACCCCACGGTGCCGGTCAGGTCGAGGGCCGGATCGCCGCTCACGAACACGAAATTCACGTCACCATCTTGACCGGTGACGCTGTTGGGGGCAAGAATCGTCACCTGTTGAGGTGGTGACTCTGGTATGGGCGGGGGAACGCATGGTGGAGATCGGTGACATCGAGGTGGTCGTCCTCGATGTCCTCGGAACGCTGGTCGACGAACCCGGCGGGCTCCGGAGGGGGATTCGCGACGCGGTGCCCGGGGCCGGGGACGCCCTGGTCGATGAGCTGCTCACCGTGTGGCAGCGCCATGTCGAGGTCGAGCAGCGACGCATCGGGCAGGGACACCGCGCCTACGCCAACAGCGAGGCCATCGACGGTGAGGCCGCCCAACGGGTGGCCGACCGGGCCGGACTCACCGATGCGGCGGCCATCGCCTGGTTGGCGGCGGCGGGGCAACGCCTGCCCGCCTGGCAGGACTCCGTCTCCGCTCTCGACCGGCTCTCGCGGCGGTTCCCCGTGTTCGGTCTCTCCAACGCCAGCCGTACCGCCCTGCCGCGGCTCAACGCGCACGCCGGGCTGCGCTGGCACCAGGCCCTGTCCGCCGAAGCCGTCCTGGCCTACAAACCCGCACCGGAGGTCTACCGGCTCGCCGTCGACGCCGCCGGATGCCCGCCCCGACGCGTGCTCATGGTGGCCGCCCACGCCTGGGACCTGCGCGGAGCCCGGGCGCAGGGCTTGCGGACCGCCTACGTCCGTCGGCCGGTGGGGGACCCGCCGACGGACTCCGACGTCTTCGACTGGCGGTTCGACGGGCTGGACGAACTGGTCACCGCGCTCACGGCAGGGTAGCCGGGTCGGTGCGTCCACGGTGCCGGGGCCGGTCGTGACCGGGCTTCGACACCGTGGAAACCGGGGCCACGTCGCCCGTGGCCCCGCATGGGTCGTGGTCAGCCGGAACCCCGGGTTCGCTCCGTGCTCTCGGCCCCAAGGAACCCGGCCACAGGGTCACACGGCCGCGCGGTCGCGCAGCTGTCGGCGCAGACGGCCGAACAGCTTGGGGTTGTTCATCGCGAGCACGCCCACTGGGGCTCCCCGGCGGCGGTACTCCGCGACGAAGCGGCGGTCGTTCGGCGACCCGTCGACGACGGTCACCTCGTCGGCGTCGGCGGGGTGACCGGCGACCTGCAACCGGGTGCCGTACTGGTCGGACCAGAAGTAGCCGGACGGCCGGTACTCCTCGACCGTCGTGCCCGCCAGGAGGTTGCGCACGGCGGTGGCGGGCTGCTCGGAGGCGTTGGTCCAGTGCTCGTGCCGCACCGGTCCGTCGGGGCCCTGGTAGCGGGCGACGTCGCCCACCGCGACCACGGAGGGGAACGCGGTGACGCATCCGGCGTCGCAGAGCACACCGTTCTCGACGGGGATCCCGGACCCGGCGAGCCACTCGGTGTTGGGCAGCATGCCGATGCCGACCACGACCACGTCCGCGGGCAGGTGCGTGCCGTCGGCCAGGTCCACACCGGTGACGCGCTTCCACGGGCCAAAGCCCGTCCAGGTCAGGGACCGCACGCCCACACCGGTGCGCAGGGCCACGCCGTGGTCGGTGTGCAGCGCCGCGCAGACCGAGCCCATGGCCGGGCCCAGGACGCGGGCGAGCGGTGCCGGGTTCGCCTCGACGACGGTCACCGGCCGCCCGAGCGCGTGGCAGGTCGAGGCGACCTCGGAGCCGATCCAGCCGGCGCCGATCACCACCACACCCGTGGAGCTGTTCTCCAGGTCGGCGCGCAGTGCCGCCGCGTCGTCGAGCGTCCGGACGGTGTGCACCCCGGCCAGGCCCTCCGAACCGGGGAGCGGGCGGGCCCGGCCGCCGGTGGCGATGACCACGCCGTCCGCGGCGATCTCCTCCCCGTCGGACAGCCGGACCGACCGGGTGAGGGGGTCCAGGGACGCGGCGCGGACCCCGAGCCGCCACTCCGCGGCCAGCTCGTCCGTCTCGGACCGGTCGGCCAGCCGCAGGCTCTCGGGCGCGCAGGCGCCCGCGAGGTAGGCCTTCGACAGCGGCGGGCGGTCGTAGGGCTGGTGCGGCTCGTCGCCGATGACCGCGATCCGGCCGTCGAAACCCTGTGACCTGAGCTCCTCGACCGCGCGCAGCCCCGCCAGCGAGGCCCCGACGACAGCAACGGTTCTCATACGACTGCCTCCTGGTTCTGCGGGACCACGTGGATCACGCCGTCCTGGATCACGACCGAGTGGGTGCGGACCGGCTTCTTGGCGGGGGCGCCGGTGGGCATGCCCGTGCGCAGGTCGAAGCTGGCCGCGTGCAGCGGGCACTCGATGAAGCATCCTTCGAGCCACCCCTCGGAGAGCGAGGCGTCCTGGTGGCTGCACGTGTCGTCGATGGCGTAGATCCGGCCGCCGACGTTGAAGACCGCGATCGGGACTTCGCCCATGACGCGGACCGCCTCACCCTCGGGCAGGTCCGTCACGGCACATGCTGGGATCATCACGCCCTCCGTTGCGCTATGCAGAACAACTTGTTCGATACGCAACACAATGATGAAAGCGGGATCGACGCTCCGTCAAGGCGTGCGGGGGCGAATTTTCGGCAAGTTGCGCCAATCGGTTATAGTTGCACTATGAGCAACAAAGAAATCACAGAGGAACGCGAGCCGGCGGTCGTCCAGTCGGTGGACCGCGCGATCACCATCCTGGAGCTCCTCGCGCGGGGCGAGAGGGGCGTCACGGAGATCGCCGCCGAGCTGGGGGTGCACAAGTCCACCGTGTCGCGGCTGGTCTACACCCTCCAGGCCAGACGGCTCGTGGAGCAACACGGGGAACGCGGCAGATTCAGCATCGGCATCGGCATGCTGCGGTTCGCCGGTGCCGTGGCCGGTCAGCTCGACATAGTCCAGGTCGGCAACCCGGTGTGCGAGGAGCTGGCCGGCCGCCTCGGCGAGACGGTGAACGTCGCGGTGCTCGACTCGGCGAACGCGATCAACGTCAGCCAGGCGCTGGGCACCTCGGCCGTGGCGGCGCAGAACTGGATCGGCCAGCGCACCCCGTCGCACGCGACCGCCAGCGGCAAGGCGCTGCTGGCCTTCATGCCCCCGGGTGAGCTGGACGAGCTCCTCGACGGGGGGCTCGTGTCCTACACGGCGCGCACGATCACGGATCCGCAGGACCTGGGGGAGGTCCTCAAGAAGGTGGCCGAGGACGGGTACGCCACCTCCTTCGAGGAGCTGGAGCCGGGTCTGCACGCGATCGCCGTGCCGGTGTTCGGGCCCGGCCAGGAGGTGGTCGCGGCGATCAGCGCGTCCGGTCCGGCGTACCGGCTGTCGAAGAAGCGCATCCCCGAGGTGGTGGAGGAGCTGCGCCGGGGGGCGCGCGAGCTGTCGGACCGGATGGCCTACGTGGGCCGCTGAGGCACGACGGTGACCGTGGTCCGGTCGCCGTGTGCGGTTACTGATATATCAATCCATGATTAACCGACGATCAAGTCGCAAGAACTAGTCCTTCAGGGTCTTGACAGACCTGCGAGTAGCCCTCACTGTGATCCCCAATCGTGTTGTGCATCACGGAATGCGTTGCGTAAAGCGCAACGAAAGAAGGGAGTGCTCGTTGGCTTCCACCGCACCCGGCGTCCCGGTCCCCGACCGGACCCTGGGCGACCTCGACCCCGAGGTCGCCGACGCGGTCGCGCGTGAACTGCGCCGTCAGCAGACCACCCTGGAGATGATCGCCTCGGAGAACTTCGCTCCGCGGGCGGTCCTGGAAGCCCAGGGCACCGTGCTGACCAACAAGTACGCCGAGGGCTACCCCGGCCGCCGCTACTACGGCGGCTGCGAACACGTCGACGTGATCGAGCAACTCGCGATCGACCGCGCCAAGGACCTGTTCGGCGCCGA
>NZ_JBVMUY010000046.1:0-134119 GCF_055632325.1 Nocardiopsis sp. KDC1DS13DA1 | reverse complement strand
GGGTAAAGCGCCCGTTTTGCCTCATCCATCCGGATGATCGTATTCGACCATTCGGACTTGTGAAGCGACTCCCCGATCCTACACACACCGAGCGCATGCTCAGTCCATGAAGACCGGGAAAGGAGTGGATGTGCTGGCACGCCCGCGTGGATTCCCGCGTTCGTCTCGCTCAGCTGCGATCCGCCGCCCCTCGCGGCCTTGGGCCGTTCGGAAGCGACTCGGAGAACACTACCCCCGGGCACACGACCGCGCAAACCAATATGTGCGTGTCGCGGGTCACATTCCGCGCGGATTCGACCCGTGCCGTTCCCCGCACCTGAGCGGGGCGCCGACCACTCCGCTGCCGGGGCCCGTACCCGGCGGCCCCGCCACCGGTCCTCTCAGTTGAGGAGGGTCCCCTCACCTGTTCCCGGTGCCGCGTACAGCCACTCGACGTCCAGCCGCACCGCGGCCACGGTCGCGGGGGTGAACGACACCAGTGCCCCGTGGCCGACGAACGCCGCCGCCAGTTGGGCGACCGTCGGGTTGTGCGCGACCACGAGCAGGGTCCGTACGTCGGGGTCGACACAGTTCACGAGTTCCAGGAGCGAGTCGGCACCCGCGGAGTACACGGCCTCGGAGTAGTCCACCTCCGGGGTTTGGTCCCGACCCGTCACGCCCAGGACCCCGTCCAGCGTCTGGCGTGTCCGCAGCGCCGCCGAGCAGAGAACGTGGTCCGGCTCGTACCCGCGTGCCGCGAGGAGCCGGCCGACCTCCTCGGCCTGCCGTCGGCCGGTGTCGTCGAGCGCACGGTCGAAGTCGGCGCCCCCGTGCCCGGCCTCGGCCCTGGCGTGCCGCATGAGCAGGAGTGTGCGGCTCATCCGGCCAGCACCGTCGCGACCACGGCCAACCCGCCGATGAAGGCGACCATGATCCCCACGATCGTCGCCAAGCCCTTCAACCCCGTCACCGGGACCCCTCCTCGTGCCGCGACAGCCAGATCCCGCCGTCCGCGTCCACGCGTGCGGCGCACACGACCGGCACCACCAGGGTGCTCCGGCCCCGCCCCTCCAGGTTAGGTCCGCGCACACGGCGTGGCCGCCCGGGTTCCCCGGACGGCCACGTCCTCGTACTCACACGGGAGGCGTCCCCGTGGACACCTCCTAGCCCTTGCCCTCTCCGGCGTGGGCCTCCTCCCTCCGGTCGGCCCCGGCGTCCCCGGTCCCGCCGTCCGCCGCGTCGGCCCGCTCCGCGGACCCGCCGTCCGCGGACTCCGTGTCACCGTCCCCGACCTCGGGGGCGCCCTTGGGCGCGGCCGAGCCGCCGGGCTCGGCCAGGTCGGTCTCCGTCCCGGCGCCGCGGTTCTTCGACCACAGCACCGCGCCGACGAGCACGCCGACGGCCACCACCGTCACGCCCACGCGCAGCGCGACGTTGTCCGCGTAGATGACCACGCTGGGCGCCACGATCAGCGCCACCAGGTTCATCACCTTCAGCAGCGGGTTGATCGCGGGTCCGGCGGTGTCCTTGAACGGGTCGCCGACCGTGTCCCCGATGACCGTGGCCTCGTGGGCCTGCGAACCCTTGCCGCCGTGGTGGCCGTCCTCGACCAGCTTCTTGGCGTTGTCCCACGCACCGCCGGAGTTGGCGAGGAACACGGCCATGAGCACCCCGGCCGCGATGGCACCGCCGAGGAAGGCGCCGAGCGGCGCGTAGCCGAGCGCGAACCCGACGGCGATCGGGGCGAAGACGGCCAGCAGGCCGGGTGTGACCAGCTCCCGCAGCGAGTCCTTCGTGCAGATGTCGACGACGCGCGCGTACTCCGGCTTCTCGCTCCCGTCCATGATCCCCGGCCGGGTGCGGAACTGGTCCCGCACCTCCAGGACGACGCGGCCCGCCGCCCTGCCGACCGCCATGATGGCCAGGCCGGAGAAGAAGAACACGACGCTCGCGCCGATGATGACGCCGACCAGCACGTCCGGCCGGTCGAGGGAGAGGGAGAAGGCGTCCGCTCCCGCGTCGGCGATGGTGAGCTGTTCCTGCACCGAGGTGCGGAAGGCACCGAAGAGAGCGGTCGCGGCCAGCACCGCGGTCGCGATCGCGATGCCCTTGGTGATCGCCTTCGTCGTGTTGCCCACCGCGTCGAGCCCGGTGAGCACCTCCGCGCCCCTGCCCTCGACGTCGCCGGACATCTCCGCGATGCCCTGGGCGTTGTCGGACACCGGGCCGAAGGTGTCCATCGCGACGATGATGCCGACGGTGGTCAGCAGACCGGTGCCCGCGAGTGCGACGGCGAACAGGCTCAGCGTGATGGAGCCTCCTCCGAGGAGGAAGGCGGCGTAGACGGCACCGGCGATGAGCAGCGCGGAGTAGACGGCCGACTCCAGGCCGACCGAGATGCCGGACAGGATGACGGTCGCCGCACCGGTCTGCGAACTGTCCCCGATCTCCCGCACCGGACGCCGGTCGGTCTCGGTGAAGTACCCGGTGAGCAACTGGATGGCGGCTGCCAGGACCAGGCCGATGAGGACCGCGGCGACGGCGATGAGGCGCGGGTTCGGTGCGGTTCCCGCGGCGGCGATCTCCTCCACGACGGTCGGGCTGACCCCGGACAGCCCGTCGACGCTGGTGGGCAGGTACCAGAACGCCGTGCCGACGACGAGGACGGCGGAGATCCCGGCGGAGACGAAGAACCCGCGGTTGATCGCCGACATCGCCGTCCTGTCCCGGGTCCGGGGGGCGACGATGAAGATGCCGATGATCGCGGTGACGACGCCGATCATGGGGACCAGCAGCGGGAACACCAGCCCCTCGGTGCCGAAGGCCACCCGGCCGAGGATGAGGGAGGCCACGAGCACGACGGCGTAGGACTCGAACAGGTCGGCCGCCATGCCCGCGCAGTCGCCCACGTTGTCACCGACGTTGTCGGCGATGGTCGCGGCGTTGCGCGGGTCGTCCTCCGGGATGCCCTGTTCGACCTTGCCGACGAGGTCGGCGCCCACGTCGGCGGCCTTGGTGAAGATCCCGCCGCCGACACGCATGAACATGGCCAGCAGCGCGGCGCCGAAGCCGAAGCCCTCCAGCACGATCGGCGCGTCCCCCCGGTAGAGGAGGACGACGGCCGCGGCGCCGAACAGGCCCAGGCCCACGGTGATCATGCCCGCGACGCCGCCGGTGCGGAAGGCGATGCGCATCGCCGACCGGCTGGCCGCCGTGTCACCGCCGCGCGCGGCCGCCGCGACCCGCACGTTGCCCCGCACCGCCAGCCACATGCCGATGAAGCCGGTGGTCGCCGACAGCAGCGCACCCAGGGCGAAGAAGAGGGAACGGCCGATCGCGATGCCCCAGGACTCCGCGGGAAGCAGCAGCAGGAGGAGGGGGATGACGACGACGAAGACCGCGAGGGTTCGGAACTGTCGTTTGAGATAGGCGGCCGCTCCTTCCTGAACGGCGACCGCGATGTTCTGCATTCGCTCGGTGCCCTGCCCGGCGGCGAGGACCTCACGTACCAGCATCCCCGCGACGGCGAGGGCCAGAAGCGCCACCGCCATGACGACGATGACGAGTGTGAAGTCGGTGCCTTCCAAAGCTAGGGCCATGCCGCCTTCGGCGGCGAGGTTGAGCCCAGACAATCCGTCCTCCTTGAGACGGGCACGACCATTTCGGCCCCGTTCACGGTACGCACGGAACGGTTCACCTCCGGGGCGCCGGTCCCGCGCGAGGCCACGGACGTACCGCCGTCCGGAGGGAGCCTGAGCTGGCCCGACGACACGCTGCCCGGGGTCGAAGCGGTGCCATCCTTGTGTGTGATGCGCACCGCCCGCGCCACGATTTCACGGGCGGTGATCCGGGGATTCTACGCACGACAGCGAATAAAGGTGAGAGGCGATTCGGCTTTTCCCCAGGAGGACTCAAAGATGTGACCACATGGTGATCTGAGGATGTGGATAAATTACTTTATCGGCGACATTCAACTTTTATCTTGTCGCATAATGCTTTAACACGATGTTAACGTTAAAGCGTACGCAGGGCATTATATGATTACATGGCGCCCGAAATCAGCACCAACGACCACAGATGGCGCTTTTCCGCACCAACCGGGAACAGGTGCCCCCAGCCTCAGGGGCACCTTCCGGCACTCGGTGCCCTGCGCTACCTTCCGCGCAGGCGCATGCCCGAGGGGTCGATCCCGTCACCGGACCGCGCCCGACCCGCCTCCAGGTCCTCGGCCAACGCACGGGCGAAGGCCGCCACCCCGGCCACGTCGACACCGTGCGGCGCCTCGGGGCCGAACGCCGCCACCCGGTCCGCACCCCGCCGCAACAGGCGTGCGGCCCCGACCGCGTTCCCGCGCTGGGCGTGCGTCACGCCCACCGCGGTCTGGGCGAGCCCCCGCCACAGTTCGCGTTCCGGTCCGGGCACGGACTTCCACACGGCCTCCAGGACCTCGTGGGCGGTGAAAGCGTACCCGCCGTCGAGCAGTCGCTGGGCGGTTTCCAGTCCTTCCTCCACGGTGAACTCGGCGTCGTCGGGGACGCGTTCGACCTCACCCGCGCTTCCGTGCGGCATCGGCCGCCCGTAGCGGTCACGGGGACGCTGGTTCTGCGCGCGCCCCTGCTCGTTCCGGTCCCGGTCGCCGTCCGCACCCGTCAGGAAAGGCACCATCACTGTCTCACCGCCGTCGTCACGCCGCCATGGTCCACCGCCGCCGCACACGGCGCGGTGTTCGCGGATCCTCCGTCGCGTCGCCTACCGCTCCGCCGGGGCCACGCCTCCCAGCCACTCCACCAGTGCCCGGGAGACCTCCTCCGGCCGCTCCTCGTGCGGGAAGTGGCCCGCACCGGGGATCCCCCTCCAACGGTAGGGCCCCGCGACCATCCCCTGTGAGGCGCGGGCGGTGCGGGGCGGGCAGGCCCGGTCCTCGGACCCGTGGAGCTGGAGGACGGGCACCCTCACGGGGCGCCGCATCCCGGTGTCGTACCGGGCGCCGTCCAGCCGCCAGCGCGACCGGAAGATCCAGCGGTGGTACTCCAGGGAACAGTGGGAGACCTTGGGGATCGAGAACGCCAGCCGGTAGCGCTCCTCGGTCCCCTCGTCCGGCCAACCGGGGGAGCTCCACTCACGCAGCAGGTCGCCGACACGGACGCAGCCGTCCGCCAGGAGCCGGTGTTCGGGAAGGACCGGCAGCTGGGCCCGGAGCAGGTACCGCGCGCCCGGTCCCATCGACGCCAGGATCCGTCCCGCGCGCGAGGGGTGGGGCGCCGCGACCGCGGCCAGGGCCCTGACCCGATCGGGGTGGTGGACGGCCGCCGTCCATCCGACGAGCCCGCCCACGCCGTGCCCGACGACGACCGCGTCGGCGGCGCCCAGCGCGCGGACCAGCCCGGCCGCGTCCTGGGCGAGGGTGGGGAGGTCGTATCCGCGCGGGGGCTTGTCACTGGCCCCGTATCCGCGCAGGTCCGCGGCGACCGCGCGGTACCCGGCATCGGCGACCGCGGTCAGCTGGTCGCGCCAGGCCCACCAGAACTGGGGGAACCCGTGCAGGAAGAGGACGAGCGGCCCGTCGCCCAGTTCGGCGACGTGGAAACGCGCCCCCGCCGCGCCGACCGTGCGGTGCCGCCAGGGTCCGTCGACGTAGGCGACCGAGTCGTCCAACACCTGGGGCGGGACCTACCTCTCGGCGGGCACGGTCTCGCCGGAGACGGCCACCGCGCCGTCACCGTTCCGGGGCGGCCTGATCTCGCCGCGCAGGATGCCGGCGAGCCGGGAGGTGGTCTCGGCGGTGCGGGCCAGACCCTGGCGCCTGCGCAGGTTGGCGGTGGCGATGAGTACGAGGACCACCGCGACCAGCAGGTAGAAGAGTGTGACGGCACCGAAGGCGATCCACGGCGCCAGACCGAGTTCCATCAGGCCGAGGCCGATGGTGACCGAGAGGAGGATGGCGACCAGGTGGAGGACCACCCCGGCCGCGAGGAACTCGCCGACGCTCTTGCCGATCCGTGTGGCGTCGGCCTTGGCCTCGAGTTTGGCGAGTCTGAGCTCCAGGCGTACCAGCCGGGAGAGGTTGTCGGTGGCGTCGGAGACCAGTTCACCGATGGAACGGTCGGTGCCGCTGGATGCGCCAGGTTCGCCGCCACCCGGCTTGTCCACCATCGTGGGGGGTCCCTTCTCTCGGTCCGAACTCGTGGATGATCCTCCGCATCCTCGCACATGACCGACCGCCCATGTCTCTCACGGCACGCAAAACGACATGGTCGCGTTTGGTCACACGGGTGAGCCGGAGCGGCGGTTCGGCCCCCACGGGCCTGATCCGAACCCCGCTCCGGCACGTGCCGGTGCGACACCGGTGCGGGCGGCCGGGGCGGCCGCCCCGGCTCACTCGGCCTTGGAAGCGGACGGCAGCTGCCTGGCGATCACGTCCATGATCGAGGAGTCGGTGAGCGTGGAGGTGTCACCCACGGCGCGGTTCTCGGCGATGTCGCGCAGCAGACGCCGCATGATCTTGCCGGACCGCGTCTTGGGCAGCTCGGGGACGGCCAGGAGCCGGGCGGGCTTGGCGATCGGGCCGAGCGAGACGCCGACGTGGTCGCGCAGCTCCTTGACGAGTTCCTCCGGAACCTCCTCCTCGCCGCCGCGCAGGATGACGAACCCGACGATCGCCTGGCCGGTGACCCTGTCCGTGGCGCCGACCACCGCCGCCTCCGCCACCTTGGGGTGGGAGACCAGCGCCGACTCCACCTCGGTCGTGGAGATGTTGTGGCCGGAGACGAGCATGACGTCGTCCACCCGGCCGAGCAGCCACAGGTCGCCGTCCTCGTCCTTCTTCGCACCGTCACCGGGGAAGTAGAGGCCCTCGAAGCGGGACCAGTAGGTGTCCTTGTAGCGCTCGGGGTCGCCCCAGATGCCGCGGAGCATGGACGGCCAGGGCTCGCGGATCACGATGAAGCCGCCCTCGCCGTCGGGCACCGAGTTGCCCTCCTCGTCCACGACGTCGGCGACGATGCCGGGCAGACCGCGCATCGCGGCGCCGGGCTTGCCGGAGGTGACGCCGGGCAGGGGGCTGACCATCACGGCACCGGTCTCGGTCTGCCACCAGGTGTCGACGACCGGGGTGCGGCCGCCGCCGATGTGTTCGCGGTACCAGACGTAGGCCTCGGGGTTGATCGGCTCGCCGACGGAGCCGATGACGCGGAGGCTGGAGAGGTCGAACTTCGCGGGGATGTCGTCACCCCACTTCATGAAGGTGCGGATCGCCGTGGGCGCCATGTAGGCGATGGTGACCTTGTACTTCTCGATGATCTCCCAGAAGCGGCCGCGGTGCGGCGTGTCCGGGGTGCCCTCGTACATCACGGTGGTGGCCGCGTTGGAGAGCGGACCGTAGACGATGTAGGAGTGGCCGGTGACCCAGCCGATGTCCGCGGCGCACCAGAAGACGTCGGTGTCGGCCTTGAGGTCGAACACCGCCCAGTGGGTGTAGGAGACCTGGGTGAGGTAGCCGCCGGTGGTGTGCAGGATGCCCTTGGGCTTGGCCGTGGTGCCGCTGGTGTACATGATGTACAGCGGGTCCTCGGCGTCGTGCGCCTCGGGTGTGTGCTCGGTGCTCGCGGCCTCGACGGTGTCGTGCCACCACACGTCGCGGTCGGTCCACTCCACGTCCTGACCCGTGCGACGGACGACGAGGACGTTCTCGACGGAGGGGCGGTCGGCGACGGCCGCGTCCACGGCGGGCTTGAGGGCGCTGGCCTTGCCCCGCCGGTAGCCGCCGTCGGCGGTGACGACGAGCTTGGCCTGGCTGTCGTCGAGCCGCTGGCCGAGGGCGTCCACGGAGAAACCGCCGAAGACGACCATGTGGACCGCGCCGATGCGCGCGCACGCGAGCATGGCCACGACGGTCTCGGGGATCATCGGCATGTAGATGGCCACCCGGTCGCCCTTGCGCACGCCGAGCGCGGTCATCGCGTTGGCCGCCTGGCAGACCATGTCCTTGAGCTGGGCGTAGGTGATCGTGCGGGTGTCCCCGGGCTCACCCTCCCAGTAGTAGGCGACGCGTTCGCCCAGCCCGGCCGCCACGTGCCGGTCGACGCAGTTGACGGAGGCGTTGATCCTCCCGCCGTCGAACCACTTCGCGAACGGAGGGTTCCAGTCCAGGACGGTGTCCCAGGGGCGCTCCCACTGGAGCCTGCGCGCCTGCTCCTCCCAGAACCCGAGGCGGTCCTCGTCCGCGGCGGCGTAGGCGTCGGCCTTCACGTTGGCCTGGGCGGCGAGGTCGGCCGGCGGGGGGAAGCTGCGGGTCTCGTGGAGAAGGTTGGACAGTGTCTCCTGGCTCGGGGGAGTGCTGTCAGCCACTGTGATTCTCCTTACGTCGGCGGTTCACACCCAATTAATCATGTGGTCCATACCACTGGAACCACCGGGGCGGAATCCAGCGGCGGGGACCGCGGGGCACGCGGCGAACGGTCGGCGAACGGTCGGCGCGACGCGATGAGCGGTCGGGGCGGCTGGTGTGGGCGCATGGTGTTACCGGCGCGTAGTGTTGGTGACCGTGAGCGAATCGACTTCCGCCTCCCTGTCCGACCCGCTGAAGCGGATCGCCGAGCTGCCGGGCGTGGCCGACGCCGTCGCCGAGACCCGCACCCTGGTCGACCGTCTTCTGGGGCACCGCATCCTGCGCCGGCGCAGCAGCGACGTGTCCATGGAGTCCTCCCTGCGCGGCGCGTGCGCGTCGGCCGCGCTGGAGGGCGCCGAGGTCTCGATGGACGAGATCCGCCAGGGGCACGTGTACGACACCCGGATCAAGGGCGCGTTGCGCGTGTCCGGCGAGCTGGGCGGCCTGGTGGACACCTGGCCCAAGGCCCCGCGCCAGGCCCTGGCACGGCTGCACACCCTGGCCGCGGCGGACGCGGTCGCGGAGGAGGCGCTGGGACGGCCGCGGCTGCCCGGTGAGCGCGTCGAGGACCCGATGGAGCTCGGCCACGTGCCGGATCCCCAGGCGGCACTGGTGCGGATGGAGGGGCTGTACTCGCTCCTGAGCGCGCGTTCGTCCGTCCCGGCCCTGGTGACGTCGGCGCTGGTGCACGGAGAACTGATGGCGGTCCGCCCGTTCGGCTGGGGGGACGGCCTGGTCGCGCGCGCGGCCGAGCGGCTGACGCTGGTGGAGCGGGGGCTGGACCCGAAGTCGCTGGTGCCGTCGGAACTGGGGCACCAGGTCCTGCGGGACGAGTACGGGCCGGCGCTGCGCGGATACATGGAGGGCACCCCCGAGGGTGTGGCGGAATGGGTCGTCCACTGCTGCCGCGCCGTGCGGGCGGGCGCACAGGACTCCCTTGCCACGTGTGAGGCGCTCAAACGCGGTTGAGCCGAACACCGTGCGCGGCAGCGGGGGATCCGAAACTCGGGAGTTCGCAGGACCGTTCAATTTTGAACCAGCAGTCAGATCGGGATACCGGTTCGGTCACGCTCGTTCACGGTTGAATGTTTCAGGATTGCTTCACACGGATGCGCGCACATGTCGAACGGCGCCCCGCCTGCTCTTGCGGGGCGCCGTCTCCGGCGCGTCCCACCGGGTTAGCAAGCATCCATTTTTCTAGTCTGACCAGGCCTTTCAACCTCAAGTCTGGCCTAGACAGCCCTTACCGGGCCGAGTGGCGCGTGGGTTCCCAGCTGCCGCGTCGGGGTGGATCTCCGCCACCAACTGCTTTCTTTCTACGGCTCGTTTCATCCTCCGAAAAGACGGTTGACCCAAGTTTTTCTCATCGATTCCCGAAGCGATACGCGGGGTTGCGTGGTAACGTCGTCCCCGGCGTTCGACGAAGGACCAGCCACGCCACAACGGTTCGCCGCGCAATCCCCCTCCGGGTGACCGTTGTCCCGACGCATTCCGCGTCCCGCCGGCGTGACCGCCCCTCGGAGAACGAGTACGTTTCCAGGTCCTTCGGTGGTCGCGGGGAGCCGTCCCCGCGAACCCTCCCGGAGAGCGGACCCGGTCCTACCCCCCCAGGACCGGCCCCGAGGAGACGGCTCCCCTCTCCCCCTGCGGGAGCCGTCACCGCGTCCGCTCCACTCGCCTGTCGGGTAGGGATGCGTGTCCGCCCCCGTATGCGCATCCCTCCCGTCGGGTGTGTGTCCCTCCCCGGCCGGGCACCGGGCCCGACCGGAGCCCGGCGCGGTTGTCCACAGGAACGAACCGGGGCTTCCGGGTCGGTTCGCGTTCGGCGATGGTCGAGAGGACAGCCCCCGGCCTCGGAGACGCCATGAACACCCGGTTCCGCCCCCTGCTCGCCACCGACGACCCCGCCCTGCTCGACGACCTGCTGAGGCTGGCCACGGCCGCGTCCGCCGAGGTCACGGTCGCACGCTCGGCGGCCCAGGCCCTGCGTTCGTGGTCGCGGGCCCCACTGGTGGTCATCGGCGCCGATCTGTGCCCGTCCCTGGCCGCGGCCGACCCTCCGCCGCACCTGCGGACCGTGGTCGTGGTGCCCGAACACGGGTCCGGTGGTCCGCCGGCGGACGGGGCACCGCACCTGCGGCTGCCGGGGGACGAGCCGGAGCTCGTGGACCTGCTGAACCGAGCGGCGGCGCGGGGCGACCCCCCGGCCCCGGCCATCGCGGTGATGGGCGGACGGGGCGGCGCCGGGGCCACCCTGACGGCCGTCGCCCTCGCCCTGGCCGGTGCGCGCGGCGGACGGGACACCGCGCTCCTGGACGCCGACCCGCTCGGCTGCGGACCGGACGTCTACCTCGGGTGCGATCTCACCGCGCCGGTCGAACCCGGCCGCCGGACCGGATGGGACGACCTCCTGCGCCGCGACGGCCGCGTGCGCTGGAGCGACCTGCGGTCCGGTCTGCCCGGTGCCCTCGGTGTCTCCGTGCTCACCTGGACCCGCCGACCCGAGACCGCCGACCCCGCCGGAACGGGTGCGCACGGAACCGGTACCGCCGGACGCGGGGCGCTGCCCGTCGGCGCGGTCCGGGCGGCCCTCGACTCCGCCCGGCACGGCGCCGGGCTGGTCGTGGCCGACCTCCCCCGGTCCTTCGACCCGGGCACCACCGAGTTCCTGAACCGGGCCGACCGCGTCCACGTCGTGGTTCCGGCGGACGTGCCGGGTGTGGTCGCCGCCTCCCGGGTGGTGCCCCGGCTACGGGCGGAGGCCCCGGGAGTGAGCGCCGTCGTCATCGGTGCCGGCGGCGAACTGACGGCCGACGTGGTCGCCCGCACCCTGGGACTGCCGCTCGGCGCCGACCTGCCGCGGGAGCCGGGGCTCGCACGGCTCCTGGCCGCGGGGCGCGCCCCGGCCCGGCACCGCAGGTCCCCGCTCGCCCGGTTCGCGGACCACGCCGTGGCGACGCTCCCCGAAGCGGAGCCGGTCCGGTGAGCGCCCTGCTGGAGGCGGTCCGCGACCGCCTGGTGGAGTCGGGCGGGCCGGTGAGCCGGGCCGCGGTCGCCGCGGCGCTGCGCGCGGAGGGCGGTGTCCTGGGGGACGCCGAACTGCTCGCCCTGACCCGACGGCTCTCCGCCGAGCTGTCCGGCGCGGGACCACTGGAGGAACTGATGACGTCCGGGGTCACCGACATCCTCGTCAACGGTCCGGACGAGGTGTGGGTCGACGACGGCGACGGCCTGCGGCGCTCCGGGGTCCGGTTCGCGTCGGCGGAGGAGGTGCGCCGACTCGCCCAGCGGCTGGCGGCCAGGGCGGGGCGCCGGCTGGACGCGGCCGTCCCCTACGTCGACGCGCACCTGCCGGGAGGAGCCCGGCTGCACGCGGTGCTGCCGCCCGTGGCGCCCGAGGGGGCGTGCGTGTCGCTGCGGTTGCCGCCCCGGCGGGTGTTGCGCCTGGAACGGCTGGCCGAGTGCGGAACGCTCACTCCGAGCGGAGCGGCCCTGCTCCGGGCCCTGGTGCACGCGCGTGTGCCGTTCCTGGTGAGCGGCGGCACGGGAACCGGCAAGACCACGTTGCTGTCCGCGCTGCTCTCCCTGGTCGGTCCGGCGGAGCGCGTGGTCCTGGCCGAGGACTCCCCCGAACTGCGTCCCGAGCATCCGCACGTGGTCCGGCTCCTGACCCGTCCGGCCAACATCGAGGGCAGCGGGGAGGTCCCCCTGTCCGTCCTGGTGCGGCAGGCGCTCCGGATGCGCCCGGACCGGCTGGTGGTCGGTGAGGTACGCGGCCCGGAGGTCGTCTCGCTCCTGGCGGCCATGAACACGGGCCATGAGGGCGGTGCCAGCAGTCTGCACGCCAACGGCGCCGAGGACGTCCCAGCCCGGGTGGAGGCGCTGGGCTGCGCGGCGGGGCTCACCCGTGACGCGGTGCACAGCCAACTGGCCGCCACCCGCGCACTCGTGATCCACCTCGTCCGGGACACCGGTGGACGTCGGCTCGCCGAGGTCCGGGTGCTGCGTCGGGGCAGCGACGGGCTCGTGCGGGCGCTGCCCGCGCTCACCTTCACCCGGGAGGGGGACTGCCGGGAGTTCCCCGGTGCGCAGGTACTGGTGGAACGGCTGGGTGAGGGGTGGCGAGGCCCATGACCGTCCTGCTGCTCTGTGTGGCCGCACTGGTCCTGCTGAGTCTGGTGCCCGGTCCCGGCCAGGACCGCCTGTCCCGTGCGTTCCCGTCGCGGTCACGGGGACCGGGGAGGGGGCGCGGGCCGTGCGTCCGGAGTCGGCTCTGGGAGCGGGTCCGACGGCGTGTCCGCCGACACCGTGAGTCGGCAGGGCGCCGCCACGCGGTGATCGTGCTGTGCCGGGTCCTGGCCTCGGAACTCCGTGCGGGACAGCCGCCCGGAGAGGCGTTGCGCGTGTCCGCGGCGGAGGCGGGCCCCGCGGTGCACCGGATCTTTGACCCCGCGTCGATGCGCGCCGCCGCCGACCGCGATCCCGATCTGTGGGCGCTGGCCTACCTGGCGGCGTGCTGGGAGGTCTCCGCCGACACCGGGGCCGGGCTCGCGGAGGTGGTCGACGCCCTGGCCGGGGAACTGGCCGAGCACGAGGAGCGGCGGGCGGAGATCGCGGCCAGGACCGCCGGGCCGCGCACCACGGCGATCATCCTGGGCGGGCTTCCCCTGGTGGGCCTGCTGATGTCGGCGGGGTTGGGCGGTTCACCCCTGGTGTTCCTGTTCACCACACCGTTGGGCCTGGGCTGCCTGGTGGGCGGGGTGGCCCTGGACCTGCTCGGCACCTGGTGGACGCTGCGCATGGTGCGCGGCGCGGGGCAGCCCGACGACGGGCGGCCCCGGGGGTCACCACCGGACCGCGGACCCACGAAACGAGCGGGCGTGAGCGCGACACCGGTGGAAGAGGAGCCCGGGTGCGGCGGAAGGGGCGGCGTGCGGCGGGAGCGGGCCGAGGGGGCCGGCTCGAAGACGCCCGTGGTGCGCAGGCGCACCGGTCAGCGATGAGACCGGTCCGGGGGCAGAAGCGGCGTCAGTCGGCAAGACGGAGACGGAAGCGGTGTGCGGGGGGACGGATGTTCGAGGCGGCCGCGGTGATCCTCGGAACCGCAGCGGTGTGGGTGTTCATGGGGGGAAGCCCGGTCCACAGGATCCGTGGGCGGGGTTGCCGTCCCCGTCCGGTCCGGGCGAAGCGGCCTTTCCGCCGTACCGCTCCGGTCCTGGCCGGTGTGGCGGGAACGCTCGCCGCCGCGGCGATCCTCGGTCTGCCGGGAGGTGCCGTGGCGGCGGGGGTCTGCGCGGCGCTGTGGATCCGGGGCCGCCGTACACGGGCGGGCGCGCCGCGAGTGACGTCGGATCTCCCCGTGGCGGTGGGTCTGCTGGCGGCGGGGGTCCGGGCCGGGGCGACCGTTCCGTCGTGCCTGTCCGCCGTGGCCCGATCGACGCGGGGGCGGCTGGGGGAGGAGTTGGAGGTGGTGGCGGAGCGGCTGCGCCTGGGGGCGGACCCCGCCACCGCCTGGCGGGGTCCGTCCCTTCCCGGGCCGTTGGTCGCGGTCGGCCGGGACCTGGCCCGGGCGGCGGACACCGGTGCCCCGATCGCGGACCTGCTGGACCGGCACACGACGGACCTCCGACGCGCGGCCAGGGCACGTGCCCTGGCCCGGACGGAACGACTCGGGGTTCTCGTGGTGGCTCCGCTGGGCCTGTGCTTCCTGCCCGCCTTCGTCCTGATCGGCATCGTCCCCATGGCGGCCGAACTCCTGTCCCAGGCGCTCAGCGCGTGACCGGCAGGAGCGCCGGGGAATCCTCGATCGGGTGGGAGGGGCCGTCCTGCCGCAACGCGCCCAAGTGGTGCTCCGCAGCTCGCCCGTGGGCCGGTCGCACCGCCGGGCCCCGCGCGGCTTGCCCGCGAGGACGTCCAGGTCCGGGACGTCCTCGTCTTCGTCGGCCGAGTCCGGTACGCACGGCGGGAAGCGCCGGAGGGCGTCCGCCCCCGCCCGCCTGGTCGGTGCTCGGAACGCGTTGCGCGGCTAGGACTCGTTCTCGCACAGGCCGTCGATGATGTCGTCGAGGACGAGCGTGCGGTCGCGGACCGACATCAGGGTGAGCTCCTTGAGCGCGGGACGGGTGTCGACCCGGTCTCCCCGCGTGCCCTCGACCATGCACACCCGCATGCAGTGCTGGGTGGTGGGCTGCCAGAAGTCACGTTCCTCGATGGGGGCGATGCTGTAGACCGTGGCCGGGTAGCGGGGCGGGCGGCTCGGCGAGTACCACTGCTCGACCCGCGTGAGCACGAACCCGGTGATCAGGGAGTCGAACACCCCGCCCACCGCGAGGTCGGTCACCGCTTCGCGGTCGCCCTCGGCCCGGCACTCGGAGCAGCAGGCCAGTTCCGCACGCAGCAGCCATCGGGCCCGGGCGTGGCTCACCTCGGAGTTCTTGAGTGTGCTCGGGTGTCTGTGTCCCATACTTGGCCTCCTCCCGGGCGGGGGCCCGGGGTTCCATCCGAACCCGGGTGCGGGTCGGATGGTGGTTCCTGCTTCACCGACATGGCATCCCGGAGGTCTCTGCCCTGCTGTGCGGGCTCCGCCGTGACCGCGCTGCGGGCCCGGCCGGCACGGTTCGCCCCGAAAGGCGAGTCCCTTCACGCGAAAGAGTGCTCCCGGCCGCGTTCTCGGCACAGAGCACACGCGCGAGCCGGTAACGGTGGCCGGTCAGCATGGTGGAACACCTCCGCTCGATCCGTGGGTCACCCTAACGGGTGGGTACGACGCTCCGGGTGGTTTCTGTGACGTGCGGGTGGCCGCCCGTCCCACCCGCCCGGACGGGCCGCGCTCGCGGTCTTCACGAAGGGCCGGCGGGGTGGGGCCGAACCGGACCGGCGCGGGCCCGGGCGGTGACGGTCCGCTCCAGCACGGACGAGGGGACCGAGACCGTCACCTCGACGTTCGGTCCGGTGACCACGCACGACTCCAGCACACCCCCGTTGGCCCGGGCGACGGCCCGCCCCCGGTCGCAGGACCGGTCCGGTCCCTCCACCGCCCCGGCTGCGGCCGCCAGCGCGGCGAGGTCGGCGGCGGTGGCGGCCCGGTCCCGGTCCAGCCGGGCGGCCGCGGTGAGCAGCACGGTGAGGACGGCCAGCCAGAGGAGCGCGCACACTCCCACCGTCCAGACCGTGGCGGAACCGGTGTCGGAACGCACGGATCACACCCCCGGTTCCCACGGGACCGCCGCGTTCCCGACCACCACCACCGGAGAGCCGACCGCCGGGCCGAGGCGCAGATCGGCCCGGACGGTCACCCGCGCCATCCCGGCCTCGCGGACCAGTCGTACGTCGGCGGCGGCGGGGGCGGCGGAGAGCGCGAGCTCACGCGCCCTGTGGTCGGTCTCGCCCCGGGCGAGGGCACGGGCGCCCACGCGTGCGGCGTCGGTGCACGCCAGTTGCGCGGCGGCCACCGTCACCCCGCCGAGCAGCACGGCCAGGACGAGGAGCAGCGAGGGAAGCACCATGGCGGTCTCCATGGTGACCGAGCCCCGGTCAGACACCGGAGCTGAGCGCGTCGACCACGAGGTCGGTGAGAACGCCGTTCACGGTGTCGCCGGTGAGGATGGCGTACAGGACGCCGGCGAAGGCGACCGCCGAGACGGCGCACAGGGCGTATCGTTCTAAAACTCTGTCACTGGACATGCTGAGATGACCCCAGCTTCTTCGCCGCTGGCCCCTTCGGCTCGACGATGTCGATGCGCTCCTCCACACCCCACGCGGCACGGATCACCGCTGACCCCTCCGTGCGGCTGAGGCGCTTCACCTCGATCTCGATCAGCTCCTCGAGTACGCGGTTCACCGACCACGTGGGCAGGGTGTCCCACTCGTCCAGGAGGCCGCGGATGACGGGGATGTAGTCCTCCGGGTCCTTGGCGGCGCCCCGGTCCTCTTCGGTCGCCACCAGGGCGGCGTGCTCCTGCTCCAGCTGGGTCCGCTCCGCGAGGTACTCGTCGCGGGTGCGGATGTAGGAGTCGCGCGGGATGTCGTCGGCCGCGTACTTGTCGGTGAGCCGGTCGAGCTTGCGCTTGAGCGTCTCCAAGTCGCTGGTGATCTCCTCAGCCCGGGAGGGGCCCTGAGCCGCGCTGGTCTGCGCCTGGACGTCATGGGCTCCGCTGGAGTCCTCAACGACCGCCAGTCGTGTGTGCTCGCGGGTGAGCAGGTCACGCACGGAGCCGCGGAGGACGTGATCTGAGGCGCTGTTCGTGCGCTCGCATGTGCCGAGCGTCTTGCCGCTGCATCGCCACTGGTACCGGTCACTGCCGGGGTTGGTGCGGTGGGCTGCCATGGCTTTGCCGCACCATCCGCAGCGGACCCGGCCTGTCAGCTCGTGACGGGCTTCCACGGCCCGAGGTGGGGTTTTACGGGACTTCTTCCGGCGGGCCCTGTACGCCTCCCAGATGCGGTCTCGGATGGCGTCTCCGTCGGGTAGGTGCGCCCACAGGTGCGGGTGTGCGCCGACGATCCAGGTGCGGTTGTGGCACCGCCCGTACTTGTCGGTGACGTGGTTGGTGCAGTCGGGTTCGTGCTGGCGGATGTAACCGCACCCGAAACCGCTGTCCAGGAGCGGCCACAGGGTGCTGTGGGTCCACTGTCCGACCTTGCCCTGGGGGCCGGGGACACGGTCGCGGTTCAGCCATCGGACGATGTGGTAGCCGGAGCGTCCGGCGGCGGCGTCCTCGTACATGCGCCTGTAGGCGTCCGCATATCCGTCCTCGTCGACTTCGTACCGTTCGCCGAGGGGGTCGGTGGGGTCGTCGATCCAGTGCTCCGGCCCCACCTTGATACGGCCGCGCCGGACGTACCCGAAGCGAGCCCGGCCGGAGTTGGGAAGGCCACGGTCGCGCCGGTACGCCTGCACGTCCGCCCACATCTCCGAGATCCGATCGGACTCGAAAGCCGCCAGCTCCATCATCATGCCGCGCGTGAACTTACCGATGCTGGTGGTCGCGTCGAGCTGCTCCGTCGCGGAGATCAGGGCACCACCGGCGGCTTCGAGGCGGCCGAGGTACAAGGCGTTGAGCGCGCGGTTTCGGCCGAACCGCGAGAACTTCCACACGCCGATCTCGCGGGCGCCCTCGGGTGCGGTGCCCTGCTCGATGGACTCGATGATGTCGACGATCTGCCGGGTGCCGAAGGATCGGCCGGACAGGTCGAGGTCGGCGACCCACAGGACGATGCGGCGGCCGGTGGTGCGTCCGAGTCGGTCGATGTGGTCGGCCTGGAGCTCCGGGGAGATCATGTCCTCCCGGGCGGTGCTGACGCGGAGGTAGCCAATCATCGGGGTCAACCCGTGGGGGTCGCCGGGGTGATCGCGGAGGAGCTGGTCGAGGTCGATGTCGTAGGCAACGGCCATAAGAGGGGTGTCTCCTGTTCTGTTGTGGGTTGGGGCTGGGGCGCCCCAGGGAAATCCGTCCCCGGGGCGCCCCTGTGTGGTGTGAGGTTCAGGGCAGAGCCGAACGTCGCGGCTGGGGGATACCGACCGGCCCCGGCTGGGATGGACCCAGGAGCGGCCCTGGGTAGGCGCCGTGCGGGTAGCGGGAGAGGAAGCGGTGGGCCTCCATGTACCGGATGTCGTCGAGGGTAAGGATGGCGTCGGGCTGGTACCACAGAGCCCGCCGGAAACCTTCGGGGTCGATGGCGGGATCGGGGACCATGCCCATGTCGAAGACGTCCGCGCGGATCTGACTGCCGAGTCGGAGTCGGCGGATGTACCTCTGGGTCACTTCGTCGAAGGGGATTTCCAGACCACCATGGTGAACGATGACCCAAATCGTTGGGTGCGACGAGAGGTCGGCCGCGTAGTCCGGGTTGGGTACCTCAGCCACCTCGAATTCGTGCCCGGATTCACCACTGAATGTGACGGCTACGGGTGGGGGGATAAGACGGTCCGGGGGAAGCCGATAGGGGGTCGGTTCGCTGGGTGTGTGCACGTGTGCCCTCCTCACAACGTGGATACGGGCTGATCAGGCTACTCGTACACACGCTCGGAAAACCACCCTTTACCAGTCATCAAACACGAAAAGTGGACACGCTACGTGTCGGTAGCAACGAGCCTCGGATGGTTTACATCCCTCGGGGCAACATTTGGCCCCTGTTTCATGTCAACCCTTAGCCGCCGTTCGCGTCTGTGTCCGATTCTTGCTCCCGTCGGCGCTCTTCGTTCTGCCACCGTTTGGCTTGGACCATCATCGTGATCTCCTCGCGCAGTCGTATCGCGGTCCGCTCGCGGATCTCCGCGCGCTGCTCCGGTGTGAGGCCGTCGTCGGCCTCCAGGTCGCTGTAGATCTCACGCACAACCTGGCCGATGGGGGTGTCGAGGATCTGCCGCTCCACGGGGTAGCGCTCGACGTCCTCCAGGGGGGAGGGGTCTCCGCCGCGCAGGATCGCCGCAACCGACCCCCGGTCCCATCTCAGGCCATCGTCGATGCGCTCGCGTGTTTCTGGCGCGATCGGGCTCGCGCCCGTGCGCACCCTGCGGAGCGTCTCGTAAGGCAGTTCACCGCGTGCGCAGATCTGCGCCCATGTCTCGTCGAGGTCGTCGCGGCGTTGCTCGATCAGGGCCCGTAGTCGGGCTCGCTCGGGCGGCTGTTCGGTTGGGGAAGGCATGCCTAACAGAGTACCCACGCGGGACACACTTGGGACACACATGGGGCCGGATTCTGCCAATTTTTCGCCCCACCTTGACCAGACGCCGACCGTCTGGATCCCTTGCAAATAAAGGGTTTTCGCGCACCCCCGACCCGTTTCGGGCCGACCCATGGGTGACAAATGTGTGACCCGTGTGTGCCCTATGGGTGTACTGTCCCACCCATGAGTCACACACGACCCACACACGTGGTCGGGGTGGACCTGGACCGCGACGCCCTCCGCGCGGCCGTCCGCGACAGCGGACTGTCCCTGCGAGAGCTGGCCGACCGGTCCGGCCTCTCCTACTCCACCTGGAAGAAGCTCCACGCTGGTAGCCGACGCTGGCCTCACCGCGACACCTACCGCCGCGTCGTGCACGCCCTCGGGCACCCGCGCGGATCCCTGACCCTCGACACCACACACGACCCACACACGGGTGGTGACGAGTGATGGCGCTCAAGCCGTGGCCCGACGCCGCTCGCGCCGCTGGCGCCGCGCTCCGCGCCGGGCGCATCGCCCGCGACTCCATGCCGCCCCGCGAGGCCGCCATCGCCGCACACCGCCCCGGCGGGCCGCCGGTCGACGAGATCGAGGCGCTGATCCGCCGTCACCGCGCGGAGGCGCGCGCCCAGCAGGCCGCCCAGCGGGCCGCCGCATGACCCAGACCACCCCAGACATGACGAACCCCCGCGCCTGTCTTGGCGGACGCGCGGGGGCCGATGCCGAAAGGACAGAACCTCTCATGCACGACTCTACCCGCCCGGCCGGACGCCGCGAGGAGCACACCACCCTCGCCGTCCGCGCCGCCTACCAGGCCGTCATCCACGCCGGGGCGCACCTGGAGGAGGCCCTCCAGGTCGACACGCCCCCGGCCGCCTACGCGGACATGACCACCGCCCAGCAGCTCGACCACGCCGCCCACACCCTCCTCCAGCTGCGCGGCATGACCGACCGGGCGGACGTGGCCTGGTACATCAACGCGCCCCAGCGCACGGGCACCGACCCCGTGGAACTGTGCGGATCCATCTACAAGTGGGACCTACCCGCCAACACCACGACGCGCGGCGAGGCTGCCCAGTGGGCGGCCCTGCTCGGCGCGGAGATCGTCGAGGAGACCCGCCCGTCGGGCACCGTGCTCCTCACCCTCCAGGGTGTCTACGCCGAGGTTCCGGTGGAACTGACGGCGTACCTGCCGGTTCGTGAGCGCGAGGCCGTCGGGGGTGCCCGATGACCGAGATTCTCGCTGACTACCTGCTCGCCGTCTACGTCGTCGCCGGACTCATCGTCGCCACCCTGCTCGGGTACGCGCTGGGCTGCTCCGGTACCTGCGCCGCGCTCCGCCTGGCCGCCCGGATGGGGGCGCGTGCTCGCCGCGCCATCCGAGACCGTGACCGCCTGGCCGACGAGGTCGACGACCTCGCCCAGCAGCTCGACGAGACCGAGGCCGCGCTCGACCGGGCGACGGTCGGCACGGAGGAGATCCTCACCGCCGTGCGCACCCCTCCGGCCGCGCCGGTCCTGTGCGGGTCGATCACGACGGATCCCTACTATGCGGGGTCCGGATCCCCCGAGCTGGGTTGTGAGCACGACGACGGCGACGGGCACGACGGCCGCCACGTGGCCCACGACGGCGAGGTCGAGTGGGACGACGAGGGCGAGACGTGGGTGCGGGGTGAGCGTCTGTGAGCCCGCACGCCCGCCTCGCCGCCGCCCTCCGCGCGCTGCACGACCGTCGTGTCGATGAGCCGCTGGCCGGACTCCCGGTCGTGGCCTCCGTGGTCCTGGTCGACCTGCCCGACGCCGCCCACACGCGTCCGCCGTCGCTGGTGGACCGGTACCAGGGCCGCACGGACGTCCACACCCGCGCCATGTCTCGGTTGGCCGCGTCCGGGCTCCGGCACCTCCGACGGACAGCGGTGGCCCGTGGCTGACCCGCTCACCACCCCGCCCGCCGCCTGGCTTGAGGTCGCCCTCCCCGAGCCGTGTCGGCACTGGGCGCACGGCCGGTACTGCGGGGCCGCCCCGACCCGCCTGTACACGCGGGGCCGCCGCTGCTGGACCCACGCCCCCACCCCCATCACCCCAGTCAGGAAGGAGGCCGACCGTGGCTGACCCGCGCCACTCGCGTGACACGAAGCACGGCCGCTACTACGAGGACCCGCGCACGGGCGAGTACCTGATCAGCGTCACCAACGCCCTCAACACCCTCAGCAAGCCTGCGTTGGCTCCGGCCGCGGCGAAGGTCACCGCCGAGTACTGCCTCGACAACCTTCCCCGCGCGGTCAAGGCCAGCCGGACCCCGGCCGACGCCGAGGCGTTCCTCAAGGCCGCGAAGGCCGAACACAAGACCGTGTGGGAGTCCCGGGCCGGTATCGGCACCCGCGTCCACGTGCAGGCCGAGGCGCACGCCCTCGGCAAGCCCGCCCCGGCCGACGAGGACGCCGCCCCGTTCATCGACCAGTACCGGAAGTTCCTGGCCGACGCCGGGATCGACATCGAGGCCGACGTCGAGGCCGTCGAGGTAACCGTCATCGACCGCGAGACCCGGTACGCGGGCACCGCCGACCTGTGGGTGCACCTGCGGAAGCCGTTCCACGGGCAGCCCGCCGGGTTGTGGCTGGTCGACCTCAAGACGTCGCTGACCAAGCCGCCGTCGTCGGTGTATCGCGACCACGTGTTGCAGCTGGCCGGGCTCCGGTACGCGCCCGTGGCTCTGGCCCCCGACGACAGCGAGCACCCGGTGCCGGAGTTCGTGGGCGCCGCGATCCTCAACCTCCGCCAGGACCGGTACGGGTTCGTGCCGCTGCCCGCCGACGAGGCCGCGCACACCGCGTTCTGCCGTCTGGTGGACGCCTCGTACTACCTGCACGGGCTCGACCTCAAGCCGCACAAGCCGGTCAACCCGTGGCGCAAGTCCCCGACCCGTAGGAAGAAGGCTGCCTGATCATGGGCTCCCGAATCATCACCCTGCAGCGCCAGGCGCGCGAGCTGGGACGGCTCCGCACCGGCTACACCGACGCCTCCGGCACCCGGCCGCGCCCGGTCCGCTCGACCACCTGGATCGCCACGTCGCACTCCGCGGAGTACTGCGAGGCCGCCGCCGGTATCTGGGGCGGCACCGTCGAGAAGTGGAAGCCCCTCGGCGCCGGGGCGGAGCAGTACCGGGTGATCACCGACGCGCCCGCCATCGACGCGATCCTCCCGCCCGGTGATCCGCTGGCGCAGTACTACGAGGCGTGGTCTCGGAGCGGGTGCGCCCGACGGTGCGACGGCGAGACGGAACTGCTGTCGGACTCCTCCTGCCTGTGCGTTCAGGACTGGGGGCAGGACTGGCACAAGGTCGCGGGGCCGCGCGACGGCGCGTGCCAGATGACCACCCGCCTCGGGGTGATCCTCCCGGACATGCCGGACATGGGGGTCTGGCGGGTCGAGACCCACTCGTACTACGGCGCGTCCGAGATCGCCGCCGCGGTGGACCTGTTGAAGGGGCAGTTGGGCACGGCCGCGATGGTGCCGGTCCGGTTGCGCATCGAGCCGCGCACCCGCGTCAGTCAGGGGAAGACGAAGCAGTTCCCCGTGGTGACCCTCGGGCTGAGGGGCGCGACCGCTGGGCAGGTGATGGCCGGGCAGATCCCCACGGCGGAGGTCGCCGCCCCGGCCGGGCAGGCTCCGGCTGTGGGCGCCGCTGACACTCCGGCCGAGCTGCCTGCCGCCCCGACCCGTGACTGGCTGGCCGACCTCCAGCAGCTCACCACCGCCGACCAGGTGCGCTCCCTGTACCGGGAGTGCGCCCAGGCCGGGCAGATGACCGGCGACCTGTCGCACGCCATGAAGGAGCACGCCGACCTCATGGTCCAGGCGGCGCGCGGGTCGTACCGGCCCGACGCTGACCGGCAGCCGGAGGCCGAGATGCCCACCGACGAGACCCCCGCCCCGGCCCCGGCCCCGGCCCCGGTTCCGGTTCCGGTGGATGAGGGCGCCCAGGTCGACGGGCTGTGGATGCAGTGCATGTCCGCCGTGCCGGACGACTGGTCGACCCAGGACCTCGTCGAGGCATACGCGGCCCGCCACGGCGGGGAGTTGCCGGACGACGCGACGGCCGCCCAGCTGACCGGGTTCCTCCAGGCGATCAAGGCCGGGCAGGTGGCCAAGCCCGGCGGCCAGGCCCCGGCCGAGTCCGGCGACGCCACCCCGTTCTAGCCCCTCCCCGCGCCGGGGGCGGTCCGCTCCCGCCCCCGGCCCACCCCCGTTGAGAGGTACACGTGACTGACCTTCCGCACACCTACACCGACGACAGCGGCGTCACGCTGCACGTCGCAGAGGACCTGCTCGTCATGACCGCCCCGGGCGGTGGCGACGGGCCGACCGAGATCCCCATGCTCACCCCCAAGGGCGACGCGGCTGTCGAGCTGCTCGCCGCCCTCGCGGAGGCCGCCGGGCTCGACGACACCGACGAGGGGCCGGGCCCGTGCCGGGCGTGGACCACCCACCCGCACCACCCGGGCGCCCCCCTCTACTGCGAGCACTCCAGCGGCGACGGCCACGGCGGACTCCACTACGCCGACGTCGCCGGGCGCACGCGCACTTGGGACGGGGACCGGCTCCCCGAGCGGGACCTCGTCGAGCCCGGCGACGAGGTGCCCGACCTCGCAGAGCTTCACGGGTGGGTGGAACGCCTGGACCGGGACCTGTCCGACACCACGAAGGCGGTCACGCAGCGTCTGGCCGCCATCGAGGAACGCCTGTCCCCGGCCGACACGAAGGCCACGCCCGCCTCGACGCCCGCCTGGTACCAGGACAAGGACGGCGACATCTGGGGGCAACGCCCAGACGGCCGGTTCGCCATGGTGCGGAGCCGCGACGGCAGGCCCGCACCCTACTTCAAGCCGCGCACTCTGGACGCCCTCGACGACCGATACGGCCCCCTCACCCGCGTCGACGACGCCGCCCCCGCCGGGGGTGCCGAATGAGCTGGCACAACGGCCTCATCTGTGCTGTCGACGCCGAGACGACCGGTGTCGACATCGAGTCCGACCGGATCGTCACCTGGTCCCGCTGGATCATCGACCCGTCGAAGGGTCGCAAGACCCACGCCGGGTGGTTGGTCGACCCCGGCATCGAGATCCCCGAGGGCGCGACCGAGATCCACGGTGTGACGACCGAGCAGGCCCGCGCGGACGGGCAGGCCGCCGCGTCGGCGGTTCGGGAGATCGCTGGGGACCTCGTGTCGTGGTCACGCGACGGGGCCGTCACGGTCGCGTTCAACGCCCAGTACGACATCAGCCTGTTGCACCGCGAGTGCCTCCGGCACGGCCACATCGAGGAGGCCCTCGGGTTGGCGAAGCTCTGCCCCGTCGTCGACCCGTTCGTGATCGACAAGGGTCTCGACCGGTTCCGGAAGGGCAAGCGGAAGCTCGTCGACGTCGCCGCCCACTACGGGATCGAGCTGACGGAGGAGGACGCCCACGGGTCCGCCGCCGACTCCCTGGCCGCCGCCCGGGTGGCCTACGTGCTCGCCGTCCGCCACGGCCACATCGGGCGGATGCCCGCCGACGCGCTCCATGACCTCCAGGTCGAGTGGAAGGCCACCCAGGCCCGCTCCCTGGAGCGCCACCTCCGCAAGACCGACCCAGCCGCCGTGTGCCCAACCGAGTGGCCGCTCGTACCCGTCCCCGACCACGTCCAGGAGGCCATCCAATGAACCGCCGCCCAGCGCCCTCCCCGGCCGCCGCCTGGCTGGAGACCCGCTACGACCTCGCCGTCGCCCACCAGCGCCGCCGCACTCGGCTCGACCGTCGCCTCCAGCGCACCAACGCGTGGCCCGAGCGGATCCGCATCACCCGCGACATCGACGCCACCCGACGCCGCCTGACCGACCTGGGAGCCCTGTCCTGATGCCCACCCCGAACACCTCCCCCGCCACCGCGGGGGAGGTCCCCACCACCAGCCCGGCCGCCCTCGGCCTCGACCTGTCCCTCACCTCGACGGGCGTCGCCTCCTCCCTCGGATGGGCCGAGCGGATCCGCCCCCGCGCCCGGGGCCTGGAGCGCCTCCGGACCATCGTTGGCCGCGTCCGCGGCTACGCCTCCGCCGACCACTACGCCCTCGCCGTCATCGAGGGCCCCGCCTACAGGCGCGCCACCCAGAACGGGCATGACGAGTTGGCCGCCCTCCGGTGGATGGTGCGCGACGTGCTCGACCGGTCCGGGTTGCCCGTGGCGATCGTGCCGCCGTCCACGCTCAAGCTGTTCGCGACCGGGCGTGGGAACGCCGCTAAGGAGGACGTGGCCGCCGCCATGGACGCCCGACACACCGGCCTGGGCCTCCTGGAGAACAAGCGCTACGACGAGGCCGACGCCCTGGCCCTGGCCGACATGGGCGCCGCCTGGCTCGACTCGTGGTGCCTGTCCCCCGCCCACCAGCGCGCCATGGGCGGTGTCACCTGGCCCGCCGGGGAGGTGACGGCCCGATGAGCCGCGAACCGCACCCGATCATCACCCAGCTGCGCGCCGCCCGCGAAGCCGCCGGGCTCTCCCGGCCCCACATCGCCGACCGCGCCGGACTGGTCACCCGCTCCATCGAGCGGTGGGAATGGGGCACCCAGTCCCCCACCCTCGACACCCTCACCCAGTACGCCCACGCCCTCGGCCTCGACCTAGCGCTCACACCCCGGGCCGTGCCGCCGCCCGACGACGGCGAAATCACTTGCGCATGCGGGTGCGGACGCACCGGCCCCCACAAGGGCCGCGGCCTCGTGTCCACCTGCTACTCCCGCGCCTACCGGAACGGGCGCCTCGACGACTACCCGCCCCAGCCGGTCCCCCTGGAGAAGCTCCAGGAACGGGGGGTCCGCCACCTGACCGCCGCCCTGGTGGCTGCCCGGCAGGCCCGCATGGAGGACTACGTGTGGCTCCGCTCCGAGGGGGTCACGCGCCGCGAGGCCGAGCAGCGCCTCGGAGTGTGCCGCCGCACCGTCGGACGGTGGCACCGCCGCCTCCGCGCCTCAGGTGCCTCCCACGACTGGCTGCCCATCCTCCCCGACCACCACCGCACCGGCCGGGGAGAGACAACCGCCGCCTGACCTGACCACCGCCCGGGGCCGCCCGCCCGGCCCCGGGCCCCACACCCGGGGGACCCGCTCATGACCTACGCCCAGGCATACACCGCCCACCAGCGCGCCGCCCGCGACCGCCTCCAGGCCGCCGCCAACCTCGCCCGCGGCGACTCCAACCGGGCCGAATCCGTCGAACTCGCGCGCGCCCAGATGCACCACGAGATCGACCACGCCGCCGCCGACCTCCTCGCCCAGATGCCCGCCCCGCACCGGCCCATCCTCCGCACCCCCACCTACCGGCACACCACCCAGGAAGACCGCTGATGGCCTGGTTCAAGGTCGACGACCGCGCCCACTCACACCCGAAAATCCTCGCCGCAGGCACCGCCGCGTTCGGACTTTGGGCCCGATGCGGTTCCTACGCGGCCGACCACAACACGGACGGCGCGATTCCAAAAGCGGTCGCCCGAATGTACGGCTCCGCCGCCATGGCGCGCGCCCTGGTCGCCGCCGGGCTCTGGCACACCACCGGCCATGGATGCGACCGCTGCGAACAGCCCCCGACCGGCGATTACGTCATTCACGACTACCTCGAATACAACCCGTCGAAGGCCGACGTGGAGGCCGAGCGGGCCGCCGCCCGGGAGCGGATGAGGAACCGCCGTTCGCGGAATGTTCGGGCGAACACCAGCGGAACGAACGCCGCACGTTCGGGTGGTGTTCGACTTCCCCGACCCGACCCGTCCCGACCCGGGGTTCCTACGGAACCCTCCCCCCCTACCCCCACAGGCACCCAACCCGCCACACCCTCCTCCGACGGGGAGGGGGAATCCACCACCCTCCTCACCCTCGTGCGCGAACAAACCGGCGTCGAACACGACCAGGCAGAGGCCGTCCTCAACCACATCCGCGACCGCCACCAACCCCGATCCCTGTCCGCCTACGTGCGCAGCATGGCCGCCCGCGGCACCCTCACCGACGTCCTCCACGAACTCGCACCCGCCCGGCCCCGCATCAGCCCCCGGGACGAATGGATGTACCGCCAGTGACCAGCGCCCCGCCCGACCACGACCTCGACACCGAGCGGGCTGTCCTCGGCGCCATGCTCGTGTCTGAGAACGCCGCCACCACGGTCTCCTCGATGCTCACCCCCGGCGACCTATTCGGCATCCACCGCACCGTGTACGCCGCCATCCAGACCGTCCGCCACCGCGACGGCGACTGCGACCCACTACGCGTCTGGGAACTCCTCAAGACCGACCAGGGCGTACAGAACGCCGGGGGCCTGTCCTACCTCGCCGACCTGCCCGGTGCCTGCCCCGTCCCCGCATCCGCCGGGCACTACGCCAACACCGTCCGCGCCATCGCAGTACGGCGCCGACTCCACTCCACCGCCCTCGGTATCGCCGCCGACGTCGCCGCCCAGGTGGCCACCGACGACGCCCTCGGCCACGTCTCCGGACTCGCCGAGAAGGCCATCCAGGAATTCGAGGCCGTCCGCGACTACGAAGCCGGAGAAGACCTCACCACACCCACCATCCAGGAGTTCCTCGACGTGCCCGAAGAGCCCTACGACTGGATCATCCCCGGCCTCCTGGAGCGCGGCGACAGGTTCGTCCTGACCGGCATGGAAGGGCTCGGCAAAACGACGCTGTTCCGGCAGATGGCCGTCACATGCGCCGCCGGGATCCACCCGTTCACCGGCGTGCCCATCCCGCCCAAGCGGGTGCTGATCATCGACGTCGAGAACTCCGCCACCCAGGCCCGCCGCGCCCTGCGCCCCCTCTGGGCCAAGGCACACACCCTCGAAACACAAGAGCCCGCCGAGACGAACCTGTGGATCGAGGTCCGCCCCGAGGGCCTCGACCTGGCCGCCGACCGCGACGTCAGTTGGCTGCTCCGCCGGGTGGCCGTGCTCAAGCCCGACATGGTCGCCCTCGGCCCGCTGTACCGACTCGCACCCCGCGCGCTCAACTCAGACGACGAGGCCGCCCCGATCCTCGCCGCCCTCAACCTCGTCCGCGCCCGAGGGTGCGCGCTCCTCCTCGAAGCCCACGCCGGGCACGCCACCCAAGGATGGGGCGGCAAACGCGACCTCCGCCCCCGCGGCTCCAGCGCCCTCCTCGGCTGGCCCGAGTTCGGATACGGCATCCGCCCCTCCGACGCACCCCACAGCCAAGGCCGAGGCCGCCGCGTCGAACTCGTCTCCTGGCGCGGCGACCGCGACGAACGCGAATGGCCCGAAGAACTCGAATCCGGCGGCGACTGGCCCTGGGCCGAAGCCCTCCCCTCCGGATTCGTGCCCACCAACCCGTATGCGAAGTAGCCCAGCTCAGCGACCGGTCGCCGGGGCTGCCCGCGCGATACGCCTGCGCGAAGCGGCCCCCGCCCTCCCCTCCTCGTCGTCCCGCTCACCCTCGGAGGACCCGAACCCGATGCCCGGCGGAATCTGCACCACACCCGAATGCGACCAGCTCGTCGCCGACGCGTTCGTCTGCTCAACGTGCGCGCACCGGCTGACCGTCGCCCTGGCCGACGTGCCCGACCTGCTCGACGAGCTGGACGTCGACCTCACCCGGCAGGCGCGCCGGCCCCGCCAACCGGGTTGCCGGCCCCCCGGCGCGGAGCCGCCGCTCCCGTTCGACGTGTCCGCGAGCATCGCCCGCGACGCCCTGGTGTCCACCCTCCGCACCTGGTGCCTGATCCTGGGCGGCGACGTCCTCGGCACACCCCCAGCCGACGACGGGCCCGGCCTGGCCGCTCATCTCGCCGCCCGCCTGGAGGACATCCGGCATCACCCCGAGGGCGGTACGTGCGTGGACGAGATCGGCGCCGCCGTCACCCAGGCGCGCGACGACGTCCACCGCGCCGACCGCGACCCCAGCACACTCGCCGGACACTGCCCCGACTGCGGACGCGCCGTGTACGCCCGCCAGGGCGCTCCCTACGCCCGCTGCCGCGCCGACGGGTGCCCCGGGGTGGTCGACACCGCCACGTGGCGCGAATGGGCGCTACAGGACATCTCCCACCGGGCTCTCACCGCCACCAACCTCGTGCGCGCCCTCACCGCCCTCGACCACCCCATCAACCTCAACACCGTCAAGTCCTGGATCCGCCGCGACCGCCTCGTCGCCGTCGACACCGACCCGCTCGGCCGCTCCCGCTACCTGGTCGCCGACGCCCTCAACCTCGCCAACCCCGACCGGAAGGAAGCCTCATGACCACCGACCACTCCCCGCGCCCCAACCCGCGCGGCGCACTCCTCGGCGCGCTGCTCGCCCTCGTGTTCGGCTACCTCGCCTGGACAGGGTGGCCAACCGGCGACTGGCGATCCCTCGCCGCCGTCCCCGCGGCGTTCCTCGCCATCCTCGGTGTCGTCGCCCTCGCCGACGCCCTCCAGGCGGTACCCCGTGACACGAGGGGACGCCGCATCCGCTGACCAGCCAAAACCTGCAACGCCCCGTAGTGTCACCACCCCCTGCAACCCTGGATTGCAGCGCCACACGTGTACCCAGGCCCACAGCGCACTCCTGGACCACGGCGCCCGACGGCCTGAGCAGCCGCCCCACAGCCTGCTCGGGCCGCCGCCATCCCCAGGGGAGGTGACCACGTGTCCACCGCCCGCCGCCAGTTCGTCGGCGACCCCGCCATCGAAGCCCGCGCCCGCCAACTCCACGCGAGCGGGATGGGCCGCAACGAGATCGCCCGCGAACTCGGTTGCGGCGCCGCGACCATGACCAAGCTCGCCCGCAAGCTCAACCTCACGTTCGACAAGAAGATGACCGAGGCCGCCACCCGCGCCCGCGTCGCCGACGCCAAAGCAGCCCGCGCCGACCTCGTCCTCCGCCTCTACCACCAAGCCCACGCCGCCCTCGACGTCCTCGACCAACCCACCCACGACCTCGTCGAAGTCAGCGCGGGCAAGGCGGTCAAGTACACCGCCACCCGGCTCCCCGCCCAGGACGTCAAGGCGTTGGTGCAGGCGTCCACGCACGCGGCCGAGAAGGCGCACCGCCTGGAGCTGGCCGACGCCGACCACATGAACCTGCCCGCGGTCGACGCCTGGCTAGACGCCATGACCGACGGCACCCAGTCCGCCCCGCCGGACACGACCGGGGGGTGACTGGCCGTGGCCCAGCTCCGCCCCCTCGTCGGCAAACAGACCGAGTCCGTCCGCCTCGCGACCGCCCGCATGAACCTCTGGGAAGGCACCGTCCGGTCCTCCAAGACCGTGTGCTCCCTCATCGCGTGGATGCGGTTCGTCCGCCAGGCCCCGCCCGGCAACCTCCTCATGGTCGGCAAGACCGAACGCACGTTGCGCCGCAACATCATCGACCCGCTCATCGAGATGCTCGGCGAGAAGCGGTGCAAGCTCAACGCCGGAGAGGGCACCCTCATGCTCCTCGGCCGCAAGGTGTACATCGCCGGGGCCAACGACGAACGCGCCCAGGAGAAGATCCGCGGCATGACCCTCCTCGGCGCCTACGTCGACGAGCTGTCCGTCCTCCCCGAGTCGTTCTGGGAGATGCTGCGCACCCGCATGAGCGAGCAGGGCGCCCGCATCCTGGCCACCACCAACCCCGAAGGCCCGTTCCACTGGCTCAAGGTCAAGTGGCTCGACCGCGCCCGACTCTGGCTCGACCGCGACGGCCGCACCCACCACCGCGACGACGACTCGGTGCCGCTCCACCGGTTCAGCTTCAAGCTCACCGACAACCCGCACCTGGACCCCGACTACGTCGCCGACCTCGTCGCCTCCAGCGTGGGGCTCTGGTACCGGCGGCTGATCCTGGGCGAGTGGGCGCTCGCCGAGGGCGCCATCTACGACGCGTTCAACCCCGACACCCACGTCGTCGACACCCTGCCCGAGATCACCCGCTGGATCTCGTGCGGCGTCGACTACGGGACGACGAACCCGTTCGCCGCCGTCCTCCTGGGCGTCGGCGCGGACCGGCGCCTGTACGTCACCTCCGAATACCGGTGGGACAGCAAGCGCGAGCGCGCGAAGAAGACCGACGCCCAGTACTCCCGCGCGTTGCGCGACTGGCTCGCCCGCGTCCCCCGCCCCGGCGAACTGACCGGCGCCGACCACGCCCAGGCGCGCGGCGTCCGCCCGGAGAAGACCTACATCGACCCGTCCGCGGCCAGCTTCATGACCCAGCTGTGGGCCGACCGGTACCAGGGCGCCGCCGCCGCCAACAACGACGTCCTCGACGGCATCCGCGCCGTCAGTTCGGTGATGGGCCAGGACCGGCTCCGCGTCCACCGATCATGCCGCGGGCTCCTCGACGAACTGCCCGCCTACGCGTGGGACGACGACGCCGCCGCCAAGGGCGAAGACGCCCCCGTGAAGGCGTTCGACCACTCCTGCGACGCCCTCCGGTACGGGCTGCACTCCTCCGCGTGGCTGTGGCGCGCCATCCTCCGCCAACCCATCGTCGACCTCGCCGCATAGGAGACACACCATGTCCGACCACTGGCCGCCCCGCGTGGGCGACACCGTCCACTACGTGTCCCACGGCTCCCCCGTGCTGCCGAACGGGTCGCAACGGTACCGGTCCGTGTGCCGGGCCGCGATCGTCGCCGCCGTCAACACCTACGACGAAGGCACCCCCGAGGAAGGGCACTACGGAACCCTCACCCTCGCCGTGCTCAACCCGTCCGGCCTCTTCTTCGACGAGGTCACCAACGGCGTCGGTGACCCGGCCGACGGCGCTATCGGCGCGCACTGCCACACCGGAGGCCGCGCGTACCCCGGCGGCACCTGGCACGTCCCCGAAACCGGCGACTGATGCCCGCCGCCTACGTGGTGCGTCCCCGTACCCTCTCGCCGCACATCCGCCCGCACGCACCCACCGTGTACGACGTCACCGAGGCGCACACCACCCGGCCGGTCCCCTACGGCGTGCACACCTGCCCGCACCGGGCCCGCGCGCACGCCGACCGGCTGACCCGACAGGCCGCCACCGAGGAGGCCCGCTCCGCCGCCGACCTACGGAAACTCACCGAGGGGAGGTAACCCGTGCCGCTCCCCACCGAAGACACCCCCTGGCCGCCGCCCGCGCTCACCCCCGTGTACGCCGACATGGCCGAAGCCGACGTCTGGTACACCGGCGACAAGCGCGCCCTCGCCGACTACTACGGTAAGGCCGTCCAGCGCGACCGCGACCGGCCCAGCGTCGAGGCCCGCCTCTGGGCACAGCACCGGGCGCTCGACCAGCCTGAGAGGCGCGTGCACGTCCCCATCGCCGGAGACATCGCCACCGCCTCCGCCGACCTGCTGTTCAGCTCCGCGCCAACCATCCGGTTCGAGGACACCACCACGCAGGACCGGTTCGACCAGCTCGCCGAGGACGGCGGCATGCACATGCGCCTCCTGGAGGCCGCCGAACTCGGCGCCGCCCTCGGCGACTCCTACCTCGCCGTCGTGTGGGACCGCGACGCGGTACCCGACCGGCCCATCCTCACCTCCTGGTCAGGGGACATGGCCGTCCCCACCATCCGGTACGGCCGCCTGATCGAGGTCACGTTCTGGCGCGAACTCGCGCGCGAGGGCGACACCGTCGTGCGACTGCTGGAGCGGCACGCCGTCGAGGCCGGGGCCGGGCTGATCGAGTACGGGCTGTACGAGGGCACGTCCGCGAACCTCGGCCGCCAGATCCCCTACAGCAACCACCCGGACGCCGAACACCTCGACGCCCTGGTCGACGAGAACGGCCGCCAGTTCACCCGCATCCCGTACCTGACCGCCACCCACATCCCCAACGCCCGCCCCAACCGCCGCCACCGCGGCTACCACGGCCGCAGTGACTACGCCGCCCCGGTCTACGACGAGTTCGACGCGATCGACCAGACCATGACGTCATGGATGCGCGACATCCGGCTCGGTAAGGGCCGTCTGGTCGTCCCTCAGGGCGCGCTGACCGACCTCGGGCCGGGGCAAGGCTCGTATTTCGACATGGACCGGGAGGTGTACGAGGAGCTGTCCCTCGACCCGTCCGCCACTGGCGCGTCCTCCATCACCGTTGCCCAGTTCGCGATCAGGGTCGAGGAGCACCGGGCCACGATCGATCACCTGCTGGCCACCACCGCGCGCGCGTGCGGCTACAGCCCCAGCACGTTCGGGCTGGCCGAGCAGGGAGAGCGCACCGCGACCGAGGTCGTCGACCGCAAGTCCCGCAGCATCAGCAGCACCGACCGCAAGGGCATGTACTGGAAACCCGCCCTCCGCCGCATCACCCAAGCGTGGATCGCGCTCGACCGCGCCCACTTCAGTGACTCCGACTCGGTTGAGGTCGACCCGCCCACGGTCGAGCTGGCTCCCCCGGAGCGGCCGTCGGAGGAGTCCGAGGCGCGCACGATCCAGATGCTCCGCGGCGCGGAGGCGATCAGCACGTGGCTGGTGGTCAAGCGCCAGCATCCGGAGTGGGGCGACCGCGAGGTACAGGAAGAGGTCGACCGGATCCACGCTGACCGCACCACCGACGCCGACCCGTGGACGGACGGCGCCCGCGTCGCCGGGAACCTCCTCGGCGACCAGGGCGACGGCCCGCCCGAGGGTGACCCCGACCAGGAGTGACCCAAGGGGGTGCGCGCCGTGCCTGGTGTGGACCCCGACGACATCGACGACATCGCCGCCGCCGTCGCCGCGATCTACCGGGAGGGTGAACTCGCCGTCGCCCGGCAGATCGGCCGACACCTGGCGCGCTACCCGGGTGCGCCGACCGCGTCCGTGGGCGAGCCCCGGTTGGAAGCCCTCGGCCAGCTGCGCCGCGCCGTCGAGGCGATCCAAGCGGGCTTGCTCGCCGACGGGTCCCGGGCGATCCGGGAGGGTCTCGCGCGCGCGTGGCAGCTCGGCACCCGGTCGGCCCTGGTGGACATCCCCGACGCCTGGTTTCCGGCGTCCGGGATCAGCCGGGAGGCCGAGGCCGCCCGCCGACTGGTCCCCCAGTCCGGCGCGATCGAGGCTCTCGCCGCCCGGATCGTGCGCGACGTCGGCGACGTCGTCGAGAACATCCTCCGCCAGGCGCTCGACGCGTACCGGGTCGCCGTGACGGGCGGGCTCGCGCGCATGTTCGCGGGCGGGCAGACGCGCCGGGAGGCGACACAAGCCGCGTGGGCGCGGCTGGTCGACCAGGGCGTCACCGGGTTCACGGACAGGAGCGGGCGCCGCTGGCGGCTGTCCTCCTATGTGGAGATGGCCGTCCGCACCGGATCCGCGCGCGCCGCCGTCGAGGGACAGTCCGACCGGCTCGCCAGCCTCGGCCTCGATCTCGTCTACATCTCCGACCACGTGCAGGAGTGCGAGCTGTGCCGCCCGTGGGAGGGCCGCATCCTGCACCGGGTGTCCGGTCCGGCCGGGCCCGTGCGAGTCGAGCACGCGATCGAGGACGACGTCTTCATCACGGTCGACGTCGCCGGGTCCGTCGCGGACGCGCGGGCGGCGGGGGTCTGGCACCCCAACTGCCGCCACTCCATGTCCGCGTACCTGCCCGGGGTGACCCGGGTACCGCAGGGCCGCCCCGACCCCAAGGGGTACGAGGCGCGCATGCGTCAGAGGGAGATCGAGCGGTACATCCGGAAGTGGAAGGAACGCGAGGCCGCCGCGTCGACCGACGACGCGAAGAAGTTCGCCCGGAAGAAGGTGGCCACCTGGCAGGCCACCATGCGCCGCCACCTGGCCGACCACCCCGGGCTCAAGAGACTCAGCTACCGGGAGCAGCCCGGAGGCGGCAACACCATCCGGCGCCGCGACTGGTCGCAATCCGGGTGGGACCCCGCCGGACCCATCGGCCCCGACGTGCAGCCCGCCCTCGACGGCGGTCCCGGCGAGCAGGTGCGCCGTGCACCGCGCATCGACGAACCCGACGCCGCCCAGGCCGCGCCCGCCGAGGTGACCGACGGTCAGCTCACCCTCGACGACGCACCTACCGTCGCGGCGACGTCCGCGCCCGCCGACCCGGCCACCATGACCGGCGCCCAGCTTGACGCTGAACTCGCCGCACTGATGGCCGCAGGGGACTACGACTCGCCGCGGTTCGCCGCCCTCATGGCGGAGATGGACCGCCGCGACCAGGCCGGGGCTGAGCCCAACGAGGTACCCACCCCGGCCCCGCGCGCGGTCGAGGACATGTCCGACGACGAGCTCGCCGAGGAGATCGGCCGCGCCTACGCCGAGGAGGACTACGACCGGGCCGCCGCGATCGAGGCCGAACTCGACCGGCGTGCCGCCCAGGCCGAGCTGGCACCGGCCGCACCGGATCCCGTACCGGCCGCCGAGGACCTCGACCCGATGTGGGTCATGTTCCTCGACGACGAGGAGCTCGCCGACCAGCTCGCCGAGGCACGCGCGACCGGGCACGCCCACAACATCGAGGTCCTGGAGGCCGAAGTCGAGAGCCGAAGGGAAGGGGACGAAGCTGCACGGCTGGAGGCCATGACCCCGGCCGAGCGTCGCCGACATGAGCGGGAGGAAGCCCAGCACGCGGAGATTGAGCGTCTGGCCACGGAGGAGGGTTGGCCGTGGGAGGAGGCCGCGGCCGAGGTCCTCGGCACGACCGTCGAGTCGATCAGGCGTCAGGAGTTCACGCGGGCGCACCGTGTCGGCGACGACCGGCGCGACTTCCGCACACTCGCCCGTGAGGCGTACCGCGAGGAGGTCGCCCGCCTGTACGTGATGGCCGAGAACGCCACCAACGGGTATCTGCTCACCCCGGAAGGCCAGGCGCGCGGTATCGACCCGGAGTCGCTTTTCAGCGGCCCGCGGGCGCGCGCGGAACGGTGGGCCAGCGAGGAACTGAAACGCTGGTGGGATGCCAACGGGCGTACTACATTCGAGGAGTACGTCGAGTCGATCGAGCAGGGCCGCCAGACCGGCGACCCCGGCCAGGACTACAACCGGTAGGGAGCGCCCCGTGTCCGTCACAACCGACCTGGCCCGCGCCCGCGCCGCCGGGATCCGCGCCGCACGCGAAGGGGCCCGCCGCACGGCGAGCCCCTACCGTCCCGACGGGCCGACCGCCCGCGAGCGCATGCTCTGGCGCGCGTGGAACAGCGGCTACGACACCGTCAAGCCGTTCCCGGTCGACTACTCCGGTTGACGGCGCGGCCGTCCGCCGCCAGCACCCCGGCCAGGCATCCCCGACCGCCACACCCGCCACTCGTCGAGGCGCTCCTCGGCCCACCCCAAGGTGTCGCCGACCGCCACATCCGGCGCGGGCGCCGCGTGGTCCGATCCCGGCGGGTAGCGGGTGAGCCACTGGGACACCGTCCGCCCGTCGACACCGAGGGCGCGTGCCACGTCGCGTGTGCCGAGGTACCGGGTGGTGGTCGGGTATCTGTCTACGGTCGCCATGATCGTCATTCTGCCGCCTCCTGGTAGACGCGAGTGAGCCCCGGCCGGTCGGCCGGGGCGGGGTGGGTGGCTACTTCGCGAGGAGGGCAGCGCGCACCTGCTCGCCGAACTCGGTAAGCGCGGTGGCCTTGATGTCGACGGTCAGTCCCTTGTCGTGGGCGCCGTGCCGGGTCTGGTAGTGCCACGGGCCCGCGTCGATGTCGCACACCAGGGCGCGGACCTTCGGGGACATCCGGAGCGCGTCGAGGTCGACCCCCTCGGGCGTCTCACCCGCGGGGGGCACCTGTCCCTGACACGTGGGGCACGTCACCGCGCTGTCGGTCGGGGCCCAAGGGGCAGCAGGGCCGCGCCGGTGACGCTCGGGGTAGCAGGAGGGGAATCGGTTCTCCCGCGTGGCGCGGTGAACCTCCCACGCACCAGTGCCCGGCCGCTGGCCTCCTACATGGATTACCTCCCCGCCGGTGACCGGGTCGCGGTCCGTGCCCTGGTGGGCGATCACACGGCCCTCGGCCTGCGGCTCCTCCTCCTCGTCGACCGGCTCGGTGGTGGTGCCGAGGGTGGCGACCCACCGGTCGGCCGCGCCGTCGGGCAACCCGCGAGTGAGCATCTGGCGGATGCCCGCGGCGTCCCGCTTGGCCTGCTCTTCCTCGGCCGCCAGGTCGGCGGCGGCCTGGGCGATGGCGGCGCGCTGCTCGTTCTGTGCCTCGGTGACGGCGTCCTCGATGGTGCCCTGACCGAGGAGGGGGAGGGTGTCGAAGAGGGGGGTCTGACCGGTCATTTCACATCTCCAGAAACTTTGTAGCGTTCGTTGACGATGTTGCCGACGATACGCCCACTCGCCAACATCGTCAACTGACACCACAAAGTTTTTCGGCCCGGGGGCAGCCTCCGGGGCCGTCGCCATGCCCGGCCAGGCGCCGGACCACCCGAGAGCCCCAGGAGGGCACACACCATGACCACCACCAACCACCTCCCCCGCCACCCGCGAACCGGCCTCACCGCCCTCGGCGTGCTCCCGTCCGGCCGCCCCGTGTGGCCGCAGATGGGCGGCGACGGCAACGGCGACGGCGGCGACGGCCAGAGCGGCACCGCCGACGGCGGAACCGGAGGAGACGGCCAGGGCACCGGCCAGCAGGACGGCGGCCAGGGCCAGCAGAACGACGGCAACCAGGGCCAGCAGGGCGGACAGGAGCCGCCGGTCGGCCCTGACGGTCAGCCGCTCGACCCTGTCCGTCTCCAGCGCCTGGTCGAGAACCTCCGCTCGGAGATCTCGACGCTCAAGGGCAAGCAGAGCAGCGGACAGCAGGGCCAGGGCCAGGCGCCCGGCCAGCAGCAGAACAACCAGGGCCAGCAGGCCCAGCAGCAGGCCGGGCAGGCACCGGCCGACGACGGCACCGCCGACCAGCTCCGCGCCGCCACAACCGAACTCGCGGTCTACCGCAACGCGGCCAAGCACGGAGCGAACCCCGTCGCGCTCACCGACAGCAGGTCCTTCATGGACACCGTCGGCAAGCTCGACCCGGCCGCCGCCGACTACGACAAGAAGGTCACCGACGCCATCAAGAAGGCGGTCGAGGACCACCCGCACTACGCCACCGGCCAGGCGCCCGGCGGCTCACCCCGCGGCGGATCCGACGGCACCGGCAGGCCCGGCGCCCCCAACAAGCCGCGCACCCTCGAAGACGCCGTAGCCGCCCGCATGAGCGGGAAGCGGCGCACCTGACCGGAAGGACATGACCCATGGCCATCAGCCTGGCCGAAGCGAAGAACAACGCCCAGGAGGACTTGGACGTCCAGGTCATCGACGAGTTCCGCAAGGAATCGGTGATCCTCGACGCCCTCACCTTCGACGACGCCGTCAACCCCTCTGGCGGGGGCGGCACCCTCACCTACGGGTACCGGCGGCTGGTCGACCAGCCGACCGCCGCGTTCCGCGCGTACAACAGCGAGTACACCCCGCAGAACGTCACCACCCAGAAGTACAGCACCGACCTGGTCCCTCTGGGTGGCGCGTTCGAGATCGACCGCGTGCTCGCGCGCGTCGGCCCCTCGGCCAGTGGCGCCGTGTCCCTGAACATGGCGCAGAAGATCAAGGCCGCCCGTACCCGGTTCCAGGACGCCGTCATCAACGGCGACGTCGCCGGAGGCGGCCCCGACGACGCCCAGGGCTTCGACGGCCTCGACAAGGCCCTCGTCGGCAGCACCACCGAGTTCCGTGTCGACTCGGTGTCCGACTGGTCCGCCATCAGCAGCCAGGACGACTCCGGGCACGTCGCGCTCGACGACCTCGACGAGTTCCTCGACCTGCTCGACGGGATCCCGACCCTGGTCCTGGGCAACAAGAAGGCCATCGCGAAGTTCCGCGGCATCATCCGCCGCACCGGCATGTACACCCGAGAGCCGGTCGAGGGCCTGGTCGGCCAGAACGGCCGCCCGATCATGCGCGAGTCCTACGGCGGCATCCTGTTCGCCGACCCCGGGGAGCAGGCGGGCGCGTCGACCCCGATCATCCCGATCGAGGGCCGCACCGTCGACAGCGTCGCGGAGACCGGGCTCACCGACCTGTACGCGATCCGGATCGGCATGGACGGTTTCCACGGTGTCACCACCGCTGACGGGCAGATGGTGCGGACGTGGCTGCCCGACTTCGAGTCTGCGGGCGCGGTGAAGAAGGGCGAGGTCGAACTCGGCCCGGTCAGCGTGGCGCTCAAGGCCACCAAGGCCGCGGCCGTGTGGCGCAACATCAAGGTCCAGTAGAAGAGAGCCCCACCATGCGAACCATGTACCGCATCACCGCCGGTCAGCCCTTCATGGGCAAGATCGGCCCGGTCCCGTTCATCGACGGGAAGACGGAGACCGATCACGAGGGTGTCGTCGCGTACTGCCGACGGCACGGCTACGAGGTCGAGGCGATCGCCCAGGCCGCCGACAGCAGCGGCCAGGAGGGCAGCGGCGAGACGCCGAAGCAGCCCGCCGCCCGCCCTGCCCGGTCCGCCAGCAAGGCCGACTGGGTCGCCTACGCGGTCGCCCAGGGCGTGCCCGAGGAGGACGCCGAGAGCGCGACCCGCGACGCCCTGGCCGACCGCTACCACGGGGCGGGGGGCGACGCCTGATGCCGCTGTACGAGCACCGTGCGGGCGGGCGTGTGCGTGAGCGCGTGCGCACGGTCCCGCGCGGTTTCGAGGACACCCGCCTCGGGCTGATGGCCGGGGACTCCCGGCCCGGCGCGGACGGGTGGCACCTGGTCGACGAGACCGCGCCCGCCGCCCCGGCCGCCGTCGCCCAGGACGACACCGAGGGGTGAGCCGTGGCCTACGCGACTCCCGCTGAACTGGCGACCTACCTCGGTCTGACGGATCCGCCGGACGGCGCGGAGCGGCTCCTCGACCGGGCGTCCCGCCTCGTCGACCGGGAGCTGATCTCCGCCATCTACGACCCGGCCGACCCGGACGTTGTCGAGGCGCTCCGGTCGGCGACGCTTGAGCAGTGCGCCGACTGGGACACGGCCGGGGCGGACGGTACGGAGGCTGGGGATCCGGACCGCTGGTCGTCGGTGTCGGCCGGGTCCATCAGCCTCGCCCGCGGAGGCGGGGGCGGGTCATCGCCGAGGGGTTCCTCCTCGACGACGGTCCGGCTGTGCTATCAGGCGCGGCTGATCCTCCAGCAGGCCGGGCTCACTGGGCACGCCCCGCGCACCACCCTGCGTGTGGGGTGGTGGTGCTGATGCCCGGCACGATCCCCGGGTGGATGCTCCGCAGGATGGGCTGGGACATCACCGTCGAGCCCTACGCGGGCGCGGGCGCCTACGGGCCCACCTACGGGCCGCCCGTCGAGGTGCGCGCCCTCATGGACGCGAAGCGCCGGAGGGTGCGGGACACCGACGGCGACGAGGTCACATCGGAGACGACGCTCCGGGTTCGCCTGGACGTCGCCGACAGCTTCCCGACCGGGAGCCGCGTCACCTTGCCGGACGGCACCATGCCGACCGTGATCCGCGCCGACCGCCATGACGGCCGGGAGCTACCGGTCCCGTCTCACCTGGAGGTGGTCCTCACATGAGCGCCAGCGTCCGTCTGGACTGGGACGGCGACGACGCCCGCCGCGCGGGCCGCGCCGCCGCCGAGGAGGGCCTCGGCGTGGCGATGGAACACCTACTCGCCGAGTCGCGCAAGCTCGTGCCGCACGAGGAAGGCACCCTAGAGCGGTCCGGCGCGTCCGTGGTCGAGGGCCTGTCCGGCGCGGTCTACTACGACACCGTGTACGCCGCCCGGCAGCATGAAGAGCTGACCTGGCGGCACGACCCGGGGCGCACCGCGAAGTACCTGGAAAAGCCCGCCGCCGACGAGGCCGACACCATGCTCGCGCTGATCGCCGCCCGGGTGAGGAGGGCGCTCCGGTGACCCTCACCGAGGAGGTAGCGCTCCTCCTGGCCGAGCTGGGCGTCGGCACCTACACGCCGGGGGCCCCGGGCGGCACCCTCTACCTCGCCGCCCTTCCGGACGACCCCGACGTCGCCCTGGCCGTGCAGCGCTACGACGCCGGGGCCGAGGCCGACAGCCTCCAGCCCTGGGACGAGGTCCGTCTCCAGCTCCGGGCGCGCGGCACCGCCACCGACACCCGCACCGGGGAACAGCTCGCGCAGTCCGCATACGACGCCCTGCACGGGTGCGGGTACCGGTACCTCTCCCCGGGCGGCACCTGGCTACAGCTGGCCGTGTGCCTGTCCGGCGGGCCCGGCTACATCGGCCGCGACCAGTCCGGCCGTCACGAGTGGACAGTCAACGTGCGGGTCGAGGTGCGACGCCCGACCGCGCACCGGCCCGGCTGACACCCCGAACACCATCAACCACCGCCCCGGCCCTGTGCTGGGGCTCTCGCATGTAAGGAGGCCCCGCTATGACGCTGGTCAAGGTCAACGCGCGGGACATCATCCTCGAAGCCTCGGACGGCGCCACACCCACCCCGACGTGGGCCGAGATCGCCGGACTCAACTCGGTCACCATCAACCCCGGGGAGAACTCCGAGGAAACCGACGTCACCGACAACGACAGCGACGGTGCATACGAGGGCGAGGTCATGCAGCGCGGCGCGACCATCGCTCTGGAGGGCCGTCTCCTCAAGGACGACACCACGGGCACGGGTGACCCTGGGCAGGCCCAGGTCATCAGCAACGCGGGCCCGGCCGCCCTGGGCGTCGACTCCCTCCATCAGTACCGGTTCCGCTACCCGATGGACACCGAGTGGACCGTGTGGACGGCGACGACCGTCCTGGGCGAGCAGGGCGGCGGCAACAACGACAAGGTCAGCTTCTCGGCAACGCTGCGCCGGTCGGGCCCGTCGACCACCGAGGCGGTCGTCTGATGGACGTACAGGAGTCCCTCGACCGGGCCGCCGCCCTCCAGGCCGACCAGGACGACCGGGAGCGCGACGCCGCGCGCGACCAGGAGCACGAGAGCTTTGACGAGTTCTGGGCGGAGATCAAGGCCACCGAGAAGCCTCGGTACGAGTCCATCCTCGGCGTGCGCGTCCGCGTCCCCACCACCATGACCCTGAGGTTCCGCCAGCAGCTCGACGGCCTCGACATGCAGCACACCGACGAGGCCCAGGTCCGCGAGGTGCTCGCCGACCTGTTCGGCGTCGGCACCCTCGACGCCTGGGTCGATGCGGGGATGGACGACGAGCAGCTGGCCGTGGTGATGGCGTGGGCCATCGCGTCCGCCAGCGGCCGTGAGATCACCTGGCGGGAAGCCTATGAGGCGGTCCGGCGGGGAAAAGCGGAGCGCGCGGCGAAGGCGAAGGCGCTGGCCGCGAAGACGGGAACCAGCTCGACTCCGCGATCCGGCGGCACTGGTGGGCGGTCGAGGGGTGGGCGCTCGCGCAAGGGCTCACGCCGCAGGCACTGAGCCGAATGACGGTCCGCCAGTTCACCAGCTTCGTCCTCGCCATGCCGCGCGACACCGTGTTCTGGCGGCTCTACGAGCGTGAGCCACAGCAGGTGGAGGGCGACGCCGCCCGGGACCTGCTCCGCAACCTGTAACCCCGCGCCCGCGCGGGCCCAACCACATGACCCGAGGGGGTGACCCCCTCACATGGCCATGAACGTCGGCGAACTCGTCGCGACGCTCGATGTCGACGACCGCGGCTACAGCCGGGGGCTGACCACGGCCGCCGCCGAAGCCCGCGTAGCCGCGAACCGGATCGAGGACCACCTCGACGACATCGACGCCGACGGCGCCGGACACCGCACCGGCAACGGGTTCGTGTCCGGGCTCCTCGGCGGTGTCGATCAGGGTCGGCCCCGGTTGATCTCCTCCGGGCAGGACGCTGGGGGCGGTCTGTCCAGCGGAGTCATGCGCGGCATGGGCGGGCTCCTCAACAACGTCTGGATCGCTGTGGGCGTCGCGGCGGCGGCGGTGCTCACCCTGCCCGCGGTCGGCGCGATCGCTGGGACCGGGCTTGCGCTGGCGTTCGGTGGTGGCATCGCGGCCGTCGGCATCATGGCGGCGGCCCAGGCCGACGAGGTTCGGGACGCGTTCGGCGACCTGCGCGACACCGTCGTCCGTGATCTGCGGTCCATGGCGGCGCCGCTGGAGGGCACCCTCGCCGCCGTCGCCGGGGACCTGGGTGACCTGTTCGATTCGCTGTCGCCACACCTCGAAGACGCTTTCGCGGATATGGCGCCGGTCCTCTCGGAATTCTCGAATTTCCTTTTCGGAGCATTCGAGGGCGCAGGCCCGGTCATTGATGACGCCACCGAGGCATTTAATGCCCTCCTGGAGGCACTCGGGCCGGAACTCGATGAATCCATCGGGGGCATTTGGGACGCCCTAAGCGATCTTTTCGGCACCATCGCGGAGAATCCACAGCCGTTCGTCGGGTTGATCACCGGCGCCTTCAACCTGGTCGAGGGCGCGATCCGCCTGGTGGACTGGCTGTCCCAGGTTTACGTGTGGCTCCAGGAGCACATCCCGGGCGGAATCCTCGGCCTACTCTCCCCCATGGGACTGCTCACCGGAGCTTTCGGCGACGCGTCCGAGAAGTCGCAGGGTTTCCGCGACGCCATGGCCGAGATGGGCGGGGCCCTCCAGACCGCGTGGGAGCACATCCGGTCCGGCGCTGAGGACCTGTGGGCGGCACTGGAACCGATCCTCCAGGACCTGTGGGAAGCCCTCGCCAACAGCGATGTGCTGGAAACGGTGCGCGAGTGGTGGTCACAGATCTCGGAGATTTTCGCCCTGGGTGGGGAACTCCTCGGCGAACTCATGTCGATCGCCGCGACTGCCCTCACTTTCGTTTGGGAAAACTGGGGACAAAACATCCTCGGGATTCTCGGCGGACTGTGGACCCAAATCGAAGGTCTGATTTCGGGAGCCCTCGAAATCATCAAGGGTCTGATAAACACGTTCTTGGGCGTCATTACCGGAGACTGGGACCGTGCTTGGGAAGGCGTCAAGCAAATGGCGTCCGGTGTGTGGACCGCCATACGCGGCCTCATCGAAGGCCAGATGCAGATCATCCACAACGTCATCACGGGCGCGCTCACCGGAATCCAGATGTGGTGGGGGCGGGTGTGGGGGCAGGTTCGGGACGCCGCCTCGACCGCGTGGTCCGCGATCCGGTCGCGGATCTCGTCGGCGATCTCCGGCATCCAGTCGAGGATCTCCTCCGGGGTGTCCTCGGCGCGGTCGGCCGTGGCCGCCGCCTGGTCCGCCGTGCTCGCCGCAACGGCCGCCGCCTGGTCCGCCGTGCGGTCAGCGGTAGGGGCCGGTATCCGGGGTGCGATCTCGACCGTGCGGTCCACGCTCGGAAGCTGGCGGGCGATCGGCCGCCAGATGGTGTACGGGATCGTGTCCGGCGTGTCCGGTGCTGCCGGGGCGCTGTACTCGCGTATGCGGGGGCTGGCCTCCTCGGCGCTGCAATCCGCCCGGAACGCCCTCGGCATCGCGTCGCCGTCCCGCGTGATGGCGCGCGAGGTCGGCCGGTGGATCCCCGAAGGCGTCGCCGCCGGGCTCTCCCTCGGCCAGCGCCGTCTCGACCGGCAGGTCCGCAGCATGGCCGACAGCGTCGCCCGGGGCCTGGGCGACCCGCCCGACATGCTCGGCCGCACCCGGGACGGGCGCGCCCTGGGCGCTGACCGGCGCGGCGGTCCGGCCGTGGTGATCGAGCGGTTCGAGGCCACGGAGCGCATGTCCGCGCACGACGTCGGCGAGGCCCTATACGGGCTCGTCGTAGCGAGGGGGTGACCGGTGGACGCAACCACCATCGAGTGGGGCGGCCTCACGCTGGGCCGCCCGTCCGCGTACCGGGTCCTCCGCCTCGACGGGTGGGAAGACCTCCCCGGGCTCGACTCGGGGGACGAACCGCGCCCGGCACGGCACGGGTCCTGGCCGGGCACCTCCTACGCGCAGGCCCGCACGGTCACGGCCGAGCTGCTCCTCCGCACCTCGCGGGCCGAGGTGCTCGACAGGGTGCGGGACCTACGCCGCGCCCTGGCCGTGGCCGACGACGCGACGCTCGCCCCGCTCACCGTGTCGGTGCTGGGCGAGCGGCTGACCGCCGACGCCCGCGTCTCCCAGCGCATCATGCCGCTCGACCGGCACGCGCGCCTCGGGCACGTGCGCGCCGTCGTGCAGTGGGTCGCGCCGGACCCTGCCCGGTACGAGCCGGATCCGGTGCACTTGGTCATCCCGCCCGGAGAGTCGCGGACGGCACCCCACCACGGCACCACGGGCACCCGACCGGTGATCACCGTGTACGGGCCGTGCTCTTCCCCGACGATCCGGCTGGAGGGGACACCGGACATCACCCTGGCGTTTGACACGCCCATCCTCGACGGGGAGGCCCTGGTCGTCGACTGCCACACCGGGACGGCGCTCCTGGACGGCGTCGACTGGTCAGAAACGCTCGCGGTGGGTTCGGTGCCGGTCGAGTACTTCACCATCCCGTCCGGACAGAGGCCGATCCATTTCGAGGTGTCCTCGTCGTCCGGGACTGCCCGCGCCCACGTGGTCTACCGCCACGCCTACCTGTGAGGAGCCCCCGCTCGTGCCCACATACCGGTACCAGTTCTGCGACCTCCTCAGCGACACCCACATCACCGACCTGCCGCTCACCGGCGTCCGCTACGACCGGCTCATCGTCAAACCGGGCGAGTTCAGCGCCACCATACCGATCCCCAACCGGACCGCCGCCGATGCGGTCGCGCGCATCATCCCCCGCGACCAGGACGACCTTTCCACCGGCCCCGGCCGCGTCCTGTGCCACGTATGGCGCAACGGCGACCTGTGGGGGTCCTACATCATCTGGACCGGCCGGGTATCCGCCAACGACCGGGGCCGCCTGTCCGCCAGCATCCGGGGCGAGTCCCTCGAATCCTGGCTTCATAGGGTCTTCCACCAGGACGGCCTGTTCTGGACCGACGAGGATCAGCTCCACATCGCCCGGGAGCTGGTTCGGCTCAAGCAAGAGCAGCTGTCCGGCGGGTCTCTCCAGATGGGCATCATCGGGGGCGGGCCCGCGACGTCCGGCATCACCCGCGACCGGACGTACTCGAACAACGACTGGGCGACCCTCGGCGAACGCCTTACCCAGCTGTCCGAGGTGATCGACGGCCCCGAGTGGTTCATCCGCACCTACCCCGACGCCAACGGCAACCGCGTGCGCGAGTTCTACGTCGACCAGCTCCTCGGCGACCCCAACCGACTGCACCACTTCGCCCAACCCGGGGCGGTGCTGTCGTGGCGGCACTCGGTAGACGCCACCAGCACAGGAACCCAATACTTCGCCCGAGGCGGCACTACCCAACCGTCCGGGTACCGGGACTACTTCGGAGTTTTCTCCCAGCCGCACCGTGACGCCGGGTGGGCGCAGCTGGAGGAACTCCGCGACTACCCGACCGTGACCGTCGGCGACACGCTCGTCGAGTACTCGACGTGGTGGGCGACGCACCGGGCGGGCGCCCAGCACGGCATGGAGGTCACGGTCCGGTTGGGTGAGACCCCCACCCTCACCCCCGACCGATTGGGGGAGCGGGCCCGAATCACCCTGGTCAACGACTGGTTCCCCCTCGACGACCAGGGTCAGCCGACGTTCGATCAGACACGCCGGATCATCGGCATGTCGATATCCGCGCCCACCCGTACCTCGCCGGAGGAGTGCCGCCTCATCCTGGAGGGCCCCCGGGACGACAGCGACGTCACCTCACGTGGCCGCCCGGAGTACGCGGCCGATCTCACGAACGCGTTGGACGCGCGCGCGCACTCGGTGGCCCGTTCTGTGCTGTCCAACTCCGCACCGATCACCTAGGAAGCCATGACCACCCAACCGCCGGATCCGTTCGCGTCGGTGGTGACCGCCCGGGACGTCTACGACGCCACCCGGGAGACCCAGGCCGACGTCCGCCACGCCCTTGACCGGCTCAACACCGTCGAGCAGGCCCAGGCCGACCACGAGCGGCGGCTCCGCGCCCTGGAGATGTGGCGGTACGCGCTGCCCGTGTCGGCGCTCGCGAGTCTGGCCGCGGCTGCTGCCGCGATCATCGCCGCCGTGCAGGGCTGACACCTTCCCCTTCATTCACTTCATGCCCCGGCCCGGCGCCGGGGTTTTCTCATGCCCACCAGGAGGCGCCCGATGATCGACTACCCGCGGACCTACTTCGGCTGGTCCGCGTCCTCCCCCGCCGACTACGCCGACCCCGACGCCGGTCTCGTCGTCCACTACAACGGGGCCCCGACCGGCCTCGACGACCACGGCGACTGCGTCTCCTACTGGAAGTCCACCCGCGACGACCACGTCAACAACCGCGCCTGGGCCGACATCGGGTACAGCTTCGGCATCTCGGTAGACGGCCACATCTTCGAGGGCCGGGGGCTGCACCGCTACCAGGCCGCCCAGGGCACCACCGCCGGGAACGCGAACTACTACAGCGTCACCCTGATGATCGGCGAGGGCGAACGGCCCGCCGACGCGCAGATCAACGGCGTCCGCCGACTGCGCGCCTGGCTGATGACCGACCACGGCGTGTCCGGCGATGTGGTCGGACACCGCGACTTCGTATCCACCTCGTGCCCCGGGAGCGACCTCTACGCCCTGGTCGAGGACGGCACTTTCACCCAGCCCCCAGGGTCTCCGGCCCCCATCACCTCAGAAGGAGACGACATGTCCATCCTCAGCCTCACCAAGGGCGACAGCGGCCGCCGCGTCGCGGCGCTCCAGCACATGCTCAAGCGCATCGGCGACCACATCGGGGAGGACCTGCTGCCGGTGTACGGCGCCGACGGCGATTACGGCCAGGAGGTGTCTGACGCTGTCCTGTGGGTCCGCCAGACCCTGCATGGGTCCACTGCCACCAGTGGCGACACGATCACTTCCTACGCCTTCGACCAGGTGTGGGCGAGCTACATCCGCGCCGCCGCGGCTGACACTTCTTCGGGCGGATCTGCTTCCCTGCCTTCCAGCGAGTCCGTCACCTTCTCCGGCACTCTGCGCCGATCCTGACCTGTCCGTCGTCACTGTGCGCCGATTGCCGGCACAGCTCACCGTAACCACCGCCCCGGGCACCCCGCCCGGGGCTTCCTGCTTCCTGGAGGTGCCCCGTGCACTCTGCCCCGCGCAACCCCACCCGCCTGATCCCCGAGAAGAAGGTCACCGCCGCGACCCTGTCCGGCGCGGCCGTGACCCTGATCATCTACGTCGCCGGACTCTTTGGCCTCGACGTGCCCGAGGTCGTCGCCGCCGCGGCCGTGACCCTCGTCGCCGCGGCCGCCGCGTACCTGGCACCGCACACCCGCCGCGACGACGTCGAGGAGGTGTGACCCGTGGCGCTACAGGTCGTCCTCTTCGACGACATGCTCGACGCCGCCGCTACCCGCGCGGTCACGGCGTCACTGCACACCACCGACGGCGGAGCCACCGGCACCGACGAGGTGACCGGCGGGACCTACGCCCGCCAGTCGATCACCTGGGACCCCGCCAGCGGCGGCCAGGTCGACGCGTCCGCACAGATCACGTTCGACGTGCCCGGCGGGCACACCGTGACCCACCTCGGCCTGTGGGACGGGGCCGGTACCCCGGTGTGGCTCGGGTCGATCCCGCTGTCCACGTCGGAGTCCTACGGGGCGGACGGCACGTACACGGTGCTGCTCCTGCGCCTGACGCAGACCGACGCGACCGTGTAGGGAGGGCCCGTGGCCGTCACGGTCAACAACTCCCTGTCCGGCCCGTCCGGCGCTGAACCGTCCGCGTCGTCCCTGTTGGTGACGGCGCGGGCGGGCACGGTCGGGATCGTCGCCCCCGATCGGGCGGTCTACTCGTCGACCCGAACCGTCCACGGGCTGACGAGCATCGAGATCGACACCGGCCACCACCGGGCGAACAGCACACCCCGCCTGGAGGTCGCCCTCCCGTCCGCGCCCTGGTGGCTGCGCTGGTACGTGTACCTGCCGGGGATGCAGGCCGAGGGGTACGGCATCGACGAGTGCCGGTGGGTCGCCCGCCTGGGCACGCTCGGGCTGGTCCTGCACGAGACCGCGGGCGGCAACATCGGGGCGCGCCTCCAGGGCAACGGACTCGCGTCGGCCCCGCTGGTCGCCACCGACACCGGCGGATCCGCGGTCGCCTTCGGCCAGTGGATGCGCGTCGAGGCCACCAGCGACGGCACCGACACCGTCGTGACCGTCGACCCCCTCCACGGGACCGGCGGGCGCGTCTTCACGTGGACCGGAACCGGCCTACCGGGAGGAGTCACCGCGGAGATCACCGCGTACCGGTACCGGCGCGGGGTGCTCCTCCAGCAGGGCGACACGGACGCATCCACGGGCGGACTGGTGTCGCCCCGACAGGGGCAGCTGATCACGCTCGGGTACATGGCGCCGGGCGGAGATGACGGGATTTACGGGTCGGGGACCGCGTCGTCGGTGTCGTCCTTCCAGTCCGCGTATGGCCTGGTGCCCGTGGATGGGGAGATCGGCCCGGAGACCGGCGCCGCCCTCGACCTGGTCGTCCAGGAGATCCAGGCCGACCCAACACCGCCGCCCACCTACGTATCGCACGTGGCCGTGAGTGACTCGGCCGCGCTCGGGGCGGCCCCGGCTCCGACTGGTGACGCGGTCGCGTCCCTGGAGGCGCTGGCGGAGGCGTCCGGCCGGAAGTCGGCGACCGGTTCGGCGGTCGCGTCGCTGGCGTCGCTGTCCGACAGCAACGGCGGGCGGGGCGGCAACGCTGAGGCGCTCCTCGGCGCGGTCGCCCAGGCCGACGGCACCAAGACGACGAGCGGCCAGGCCGAGGCCACCCTCGGCACCGTCACGACCGTGGACGGCACCAAGCACGCGACCGGTACGGCCGTGGCGACGCTGGGCGTGGTCGGCTCCGTGCAGGGCACCAAGCACACCAGCGGCCAGGCGGTCGCCGACCTCGCGCTCCTCGGCCGCGCCGACCAGCTCATCGAGGCGGTCGCCGCGGTCGCCGCGATCGCGCGCGCGTCCGGCCAGCTGGCCGCCGACACCGCACTGTCCGGCCGTCTGGCCGGTACCGCTTACCGGGCCGACCGCTACGGCGGGTCCGCGACCAGGAGGTGACCCACGTGGCGACTCACCAGACGCTCACCCTGTACGAGATGAACGACGAGACGGTCGGCTTGACGATCACGGAGCCGGACACCGGCCAGGCGCACGACCTGACCGGGGCCGAGCTGGAGATGGTCCTCAAACCCGACGCGGACACGCCGGACACGGACCCGGGCGTGGTCATCCTCGGTACGCTCACTGGGGAGATCACGGTCGACGACGCGGCCAACGGGCTTGCGACGGCGACGGTCAACCGCGGCCACCTGGCGGAGCCGGGCGACCGGTGGTGGCGGGTGGACGTGGTCCGCCCCGGTACCCGCCGCACGGCCGCCTACGGGCCTCTGCGGGTCACGAACCTCTGACCGCCTGGGCACACAGCGCGCCCCCACTCTCCCCTGCACGGGGAGGGTGGGGGCGCTTTCGTCATGCCCAGAGTGCTACCGGTTCGGCGGGCGGCGCCGGGGACAGCTCCCACACGTCGCGCTATCCATGTTGGTCCACCCGCACTCACACGTCCACATCAGCCTGTCCTCTCGTCTGCGCGACCCACCTCGACCGTCCACACGTCGTCGATCAAGCCGATCCCCTCGATTTCGGCCTGAAGGTGAGCGATGATCGCGGGCCGGATCGGGTCGGCAGGGCAGAGCGACCGGAGTGCCCGGTACCGGGCGGCCTGCTCGGCGGTCTGCCAGATGTGCACCGGGATCACGTAGTGGTCGTACTCTTCTTCCTCGCCGTCCTGCATGGCGAATCCCCCCGTAGTGGATATATGCCCAGGTGGGGCCACCAGCCCTAGACTCCGGTGGCCCCACGGCCCGGGGGTGCCACCCCGGGCACGGCCGCCCCGTCATCCCCTCAGACCGGGGCGGCCGTCATCCCGCGCGCCCTGGGTCCCCACCCCGGGCGCGCGGGGGTCTACTCGTCGTCCTCGGCGGGTGTCTCATCCGAGGGCGGCGGGTCCGGGATCGTGATGGGCCCGCGGTCGTGGCTCCACCAGCCCCCCATCAGGCGACCGCCGCGACCAGGGCGGCCCACTCGCCGCCGGGAAGCTGGCCGATCTCGCGGGCGGTCTGGGTGTCGCCGACGCTGACGCCTGCGCCCCCGGCCGCCAGGAGGGCCGTGACGCAGTTGGACGCGCCCTGCGACGCCTCGGCCTTCACCCGCTTACCGACCGGGAGGGACTTTCGGCCGGTGGTGTGCACGATCTGCATATGTGATGCTCCTTCGTAATCCGGTTCCTTCGGATCCCCGGGGCGGCGGCAACCGCTCCGGGGGTGGGCCTGGTGGCCCTACGGTCCCCGCGCGGTCAGGTGCGGGGACCGAGTCATGTGGTGGCGTGCACCCGCATCCACGCCGGGACGTCCTCCAGCACGCGCGGCGGGCACGGGACCGGCGGGTGTGAGTCGGTGGCCCGCGCGAGGTAGTGGCCGAGGTGACCCCGGAGCATCTCCGGGGTGACCGTGTCGTCGGCGCCCGTGAGGTGCCGGGTGCGCCGTCCGCCCCACTCGGACCCGCCGGGCCGGGCCGGGATCTCGTACCGCCACTCGCCGTGGTCGAGGTACACGCGGATGGCGGCGGCCACCTGGTCGCCGTCCATGACCCGAACGTCCACCGAGCAGGGCGGCGCGTCGTCGGGAATCTCGACCCGTGCGTCGTACCCGGCCTGCTCGGCTGCGTCCATGAGGGCGAGGATGCGGTGCTCGTCGGCGGTCATGGCGGTCCTCTCTATGTGGGGCCGCGCCCCGGGCGCACGGGTGAGGGGAGCCCGGGGCGCGGCGGTCTCAGTGGTCCCGCATCGCGGCGGGCGTGGGCGGGTGAGCGTGACGGCGGAGTCGCTCCTCCAGCTGCTCCGGTGTGGGCTCGACCTCGGTCCGCCACGGGGCGTCGGGCGAGTGCGCCGTGGCCATCCACAGGCGGCCGGTCCACACGATCCGGTAGCTGTGGCTCCACTTCGCCTGGAGTCGGCCGAGGGTCCGAACCGGGTGCTCCCAGGTGTCGCCCCGGGCGTCCTGGTGGTCGTCCGGGTGGTCCAGGTCGAGGACGCAGCGGCGGACGTAGCCGGAGCGGTCGAGGCCGATCTCGGGACACATCGGGGTCACGACGAGCGGGTCGGGGGTCATGCCACCGCCGTCCGCCGCTGGTGGTGGCCGACCGCGCCCAGGGCGACGAGCCCGCGCCGCTGTGCGCGGGTGCGCGAGTCGCGTGCGCCGAACAAATCGGCCGGCCGCGCGGTCGCGGCGCCGGCGCGGTGGTGGCGTCCGGCCGGGCGGACCGGCGGGGCGACCGAGGCGTCGGGGCGAAGCAGCGGGATCGGCCCCGTGATGACGGGCGGCCTCGGCGGCGGGATCCGCTCGGCGTACCGGCGGATGCGGGGAGCACGACGGCGGGCGGCGCGGATGGCCGCGCGGGCTATGAGCCACAACCCGGCCAGATTCCAAAGCAGGTAGCGCACAGGGCGCCTCCTCATGAAGCGATGCCGGGTGGGAAGCCCGGCGGGGGAATAGGTGAGTCCCAGTGTCACTCTGAAGTTTCAGGTTTTCAAGTCTTCATGGAACATTGCTTCATAGGATCTGACTTCACTCAACACGTCTTCACGGCAGGAAAATTCACAGATGAGCGATTCGCGTAGTCCCAGGACCCGCCGTAGCATCCGAGAGGCTGACACCCCGGGAGGCGACATGGCTGACAAGCGGCAATCCATCCGGCGACGACGCCTGTCGGTCGAGCTGAAGAAGGCGCGCACCGACGCGGAGATGACCATCGAGGACGTCGCTGACGCGACCGAGTGGTCGATGGGCAAGATCAGCAACATCGAGACCGGTGTCCGGCTACGCCCCACCGTCATGGAAGTGCGGGGCCTGCTCGACGTCTACAAGGTCACGGACGAGCGGCGCCGCGAGGCGATCCTCGATCTCACCCGGCAGGCTCGGGAGCGCGGCTGGTGGTCGAAGTACGGTGATGTGTTCACCGACGACTTCGTCGCGTTCGAGGCCGAGGCCACCCACATCCGGACCTACGAACTGGCGCGGATTCCTGGCCTGCTCCAAACACCTGGGTACGTCGAGCTGCTCATGCGCGCGAGCCTCTACCAGAGCCCCGTAGACATCGAGCGCGTCGTCGAGACCCGCAGCCAGCGTCAGCAGATCCTCACCAGGCCCACCGCGCCGGAGCTGTGGGCGGTCATCGACGAGGCCGCGCTCCTGCGCATTCAGGCGCACGGCGAGGTGTTCCGCGAGCAGGTTGAGCACCTGATCGAGGTCGCCGAGGCCGACAACACCGTGACGATTCAGGTTTTGCCGTTCGCGAACGGTATGCACTCTGGGTTGCAGGGCCCGTTCGTGATCCTGGATTTCGTGCCGGGGATGAGCCCGATCGTCTACCTGGAGACGGACACCGACGGCCTGTACCTTGAAGAGCCCGAAGAGCTGGACCGGTACGCGAAGCTGTTCGACCATGTCCGCGCCGCTGCGCGTTACCCTGAAGCATCCCTTCAGATCCTGAAGAACCTGATCTAGGACCGACGATGAACCTATTCCCGACTGACAGCCTGGACTTCCGGAAGTCCAGCTACAGCGACCACAACAACTGTGTGGAGGTCGCCGACCTTCCATCCGGCGCGGCTGTCCGCGACTCTCAGAACCCGGGCGCCGGGCACCTGGAGGTCTCGGCCGCTGAGTGGTCTGCGCTGCTTGCTGGGGTCCGCACCGGCCGGTAGCGGAGAGCACAAAGGAAGGGCGCCGGAGTGCTCCGGCGCCCTTCACCTATTCCCGCCGCCGAGTCTACCGCCCCGACGGCGGTCCGGCCAGACGACGGACGGCTACTCGACGTCGCCGACGAAGAAGATACCGGGCCGCGGCTCGACGTACTCGTCGCCCGCCAGGTCGTCCTGGACGACCACTTCGATCTGGAGGTAGGACTCCTCCTCCGGCAGCTCGCACCCGAAGTCGGCGGTCGCGTTCCTGTCTGCCATCACGGTCGAGGTGAACCCGTCGCCGACGCCTGCTTCGCTGTCGTAGACGCCCTCCGCGCGTCGGCCGTCCTCCCCGACCATGCACTCCACGAACATCAGCGACAGGTCGACCGGCTCTCCGGTGCCGTTCTGCACCTGGATCGTGAACCGGGCGTAGGGGGTGGACTCCGGGGACGCCCACTCGCTGGAGACGGCGCGTGTCACGCCGGACAGCTCCACGGTCAGACCGTCGGGGTACTCGTAGGTGCCGCCGAGTTCCACCTCGGCAGGCGTGGCCTCCTCGGCGGGCGCGGTCTCCTCGGCCTGGGCGTCGTCGGGGGATGCCGGGGCCGCCTCCATCTCCGTGGTGCGGTCGTCGACCGAGGGAGAAGCGCCGCACGCGGTGGCGGCCAGGAGGGCGAGCAGGGCCGCCACGGACGACAGGGCGGCGGGGGTCGTGCGCATGATGTTGCTCCGATCTCGGGGGTACGGGGGTGGCGGAGCGGGCGCCAGGGGCCCGGCGCGGACGGAGCGACCAGGCAGGCACGACGGTAGCGGGTACCCGACGGCACCCGCTACCGGTTCCAGAAGCCACCCGCCGCCAAACCATGGCCGGATCCGGACATCACCGGCCCTGCAAACCTCGAATGACCTGCTGAAACAGTAACCACATTTTTCGACGTCTGCCTAGGGCGTACTCGGCGGTGGTCACCCCCCGGTCGTCGGCGGGGGTGAGGAGTCGGGTGAGCGGACGCGCGGCAACGGGCATGGGACCTCCCTGGAGCGGGGGCGGACGGAACGTCCGTCCTCCCCCACCAGGGTCCGCCGTGGCGAGGGAGGACGGAAGGGCCGTCCACAGCCTGTGGACAACCACCGCCCCGTCGGACCGGACCGCGTCCGCGCGTCCACAGCCTGTGGACGGAGTCAGTCCCGTGCCCCGGACAGGACCTCGTCCAGCAGCCGCAGGGCCCCGGCCTTGCTCAGCGGCTCGTTCCCGGTCCCGCACTTCGGCGACTGGATGCACGAGGGGCACCCCTGGTCGCACTCGCAGTCGGCGATCACGTCACGGGTCGCGGTGAGCCACTCGCGCGCGGCGTGAAAGCCCCGCTCCGCGAAGCCCGCCCCACCCTGGTACCCGTCGTAGACGAAGACCGTCAGCCCTCCCGTGTCGGTGTGCACGGCGGTGGACACCCCGCCGATGTCCGACCGGTCGCAGGTGGCCAGCAGCGGCAGCATCCCGATCGACGCGTGCTCGGCCGCGTGCGCCGCACCCAGCAGCCCCACGTCGGCCCCGCGCAGCCGCTCCTCGCCCTCGCGCGGCAGCGTCCACCACACGGCGCGCGTGTGCAGCGTCCGCTCCGGCAGGTCCAGGGGCTGCTCCCCCAGGACCGACCCCGTGCGCACGTCCCGTTTGAGGAAGCCCACCACCTGGCGGGCCACCTCGACCTCCCCGAAGTACACGGTCGCCCCGCTGGGCCAGGACTCCTTCCGGCCGACCGAACGCACCGTGATGTCCGTGGTGTCGCGTGCCCAGGTGCTGTAGGGGGGCTCCGCCGGGTGCACGAGGGCGACCCCCTCCTCCAGGTCGAGGTCGTCGACGAGGTGGGTGGTGCCCTGGTGCAGGTACACCGCGCCGGGGTGCACGGTGCCGTGCGCCGCCGCCTCGTCGATCTCGCCGAGCAGCTGACCGCTGCCCGTGTCGACGATCTGGACCGGCGGCCCGCCCGCCCCCCGGATATCGGCCATGTCACTTGCGCGTTCGTTACTCGTCCAGAACCAGCCCCTCGGACGCTTTCTCAGGAGTTTTCCGGAGACGAGTTCGCCGAGCAGCCCCTCGGTCGTCGGACCGAACAGGGTCAGGTCGTCACGGGTGATCGGGAGCTCCTGGGCCGCCGCGCACAGGTGTGGACCGAGGATGTGGGGGTTTTCCGGATCAAGGACGGTCGCCTCTACGGACCGACCGAAAATGGCTTCCGGGTGGTGGGCCAGGTAGGTGTCCAGCGGGTCGTCACGGGCGATGAACACCGCCAGTGCGTCCTCTCCCCGCCGTCCCGCGCGGCCGGCCTGCTGCCACAGCGAGGCCAGTGTCCCCGGCCACCCCGCGATGAGCACGGCGTCCAGGCCGCTGATGTCCACCCCGAGTTCGAGCGCGTTGGTCGTGGCGAGGCCGAGGATCCTCCCCGTCCGCAGCGACTCCTCCAACTCCCGCCGTTCCGACGCCAGGTAGCCGCCCCGGTAGGCGGCCACACGCTCGGCCAGGTCGTGCTCACCCCTCTCGGACAGCAGCCTCCGGGTGGTCAGCGCGACCACCTCCGCCCCCTGCCGGGAGCGCACGAAGACGAGCGTGCGGACCCCGTCCCGTACCAGGTCGGCGAGCATCTCCGCGGCCTGCGACGACGCCGTCCGCCGCACCGGGGCGCCCTGCTCGCCCGTCATCTCGGTCAGCTCCGGTTCCACGAGCGCCACGGATATCCCCGCCCGGGGGGAACCGTCCTCGGTGACCTCCGTGACCGGCACTCCGGTGAGTCGGCTCGCGCTCTCACCCGGGCTCCCCGAGGTGGCCGAGGCCAGGACGAACACCGGCTCGGACCGGTAGCGGGCGCAGACGCGGCGCAGCCGCCGCAGGATCAGCGCGACGTGCGACCCGAACACCCCCCGGTACCGGTGCGCCTCGTCGATCACCACGTACCGCAGCCTGCGCAGGAAGCGCGACCACGCCCCGTGCCGGGGCAGGATTCCGTGGTGCAGCATGTCCGGATTGGTCAGGACGTAGTTGCCGTGCTCGCGCACCCACGAGCGCTCCTCGGGCAACGTGTCCCCGTCGTAGACCGCCGCCCGCACGCCCGGAAGAGCGAGGTCCGATATCCACCGCAACTGGTCCTGGGCGAGCGCCTTGGTCGGAGAGAGGTAGAGAACGGTTCCGCCCGCGTCAACCGCCTCCGCCGCGGGCATAAGGAAGGCAAGTGACTTTCCCGAGGCGGTACCCGTGGCTATGATCACATCACTGCCCGAGCGTGCGAGGTCGGCGGCGGCGGCCTGGTGGGACCACGGACCCGTGATCCCCCGTGCCGCCAGACGTTCGACCAGGTGGGGCGTGGTCCACACAGGCCACTCCCCGCTGTCCCCGTCGCCCGGGGCCACATGCTCGATATGGGTCACCCGCGGGTACCGGGTATCGTCACGCCACACACCGGGGAGTGTGGGCTCCGATCGCCTCATCCGAGACCCCTCCTCACTGGACACGTTCCCGACCCACGATCCTCCCGATGAGGGGTGCGGCACTGGTGGACATCGGTTTCAGTGTGGCATCCGGGGGAAGAGTGGCGCGGTGTCACCGTTTTTCTGCTCATCGCAGGAAGACACACTCTGTACCCGTGGTTGAATGCGTGCTGGTGGGGTAACCGCCCGGCAGAGACCATTCGCGTGATACGCGGTTCGGCGCTGGAGGACTAGTGGACCTGAAGCTTGATCATTACACCGAGGGCGACACCGAGGTCGTCGTCGTTGAGGGTGAGATCGATGTCTATACCGCGCCCCGGCTCCGCGAGCTGCTGATCGACCTGGTCAACAAGGGCAACTTCCACCTCGTGGTCAACATGGAGAAGGTGGAGTTCCTGGACTCGACGGGCCTCGGCGTGCTCGTGGGCGGGCTCAAGCGCGTCCGCGCGCACAACGGGACGCTCGGCCTGGTCTGCACCCAGGAGCGCATCCTCAAGATCTTCCGGATCACCGGCCTGACCAAGGTGTTCGGTATCCACGACTCGGTGCAGGAAGCCATCGACAAGCGCCCCGAGAAGTAGTCCCGAGCGAGCGATGGCAACCATCACGCTGACGATCAGCGCGCTTCCGGCCCACGTGCGGACGGCGCGGCTCATGGCCGCGACCGTCGCACGGCGGGCCGGTATCGCCGCGACAGCGATCGACGAGATCAGGCTGGCGGTCGGTGAGGCGTGTTCCCGGGCGGTGGCCGCGCACAAGCTGCACTGCCCGACACAGCCGATCCTGCTCCAGCTGATCGACGGCGTCGGCGTCGAGGCGGTGCCCAAGACCGACGGCGGTGCGCCCGGACACGCCCTGCGCGTCAACGGGAACGCCACACAGCGTTTCGAGGTCGTCGTCTCCGACCGTGCCCCGGCCAAGGACGCGGACGAGTCGACCAACCACACGGGCCCCCTGCTCGACGGGCTCTTCCTCGACGGTGACGACACCCCTCCCGGCGGGATCTCGGGGTTCTCCCCGGGGCTGGGCCTGGCGGTGATCACCGGCCTCGCGGACGAGGTGCGCATCGACCCCAGCGACCAGGGCACGGTCGTGCGGATGAGCTGGCCGGTGGCGGCCGAGCGGACGCACGACCCCAGTTCCAACTAGGTTCGCGAACCCACCGGGGGCGCCTTCGCACGAAGGCGCCCCCGTTCACGTCCCGGGAGGTCGGTTCGGGCGTCGGCAGGGTTGCGTGAGACGAGGCGAGCGGGGAACGGGCGCCGGGCACACAGGCACACAGGCACAGCCGAGGATGGGGAATCCCCGCCTTCGGGTCGCCCGAACACGGGCCGAACCGGAGCGGAGACCCGGAGCGAACACCGCCTAGTCGCAGACCTGCGACGAGACCTCGGAGTCGGCCTCCAGCCCCGAACTCGCGTTGGCGGCGATCTCGTCCGCGGTGAGCACGTATCCCGTCTCGTCCTCGTTGGTCGCGGCGGCGAACACCACCCCGTAGACGGTCCCGTCGGGCGCCAGCAGCGGCCCCCCGGAGTTGCCCGGGCGCACCACGGCCCGCACCTGGTAGATCTCCCGGCTCACCTGCTGGGAGTGGTAGAAATCGGGCCCCTGCGCCGTCTGGCGTGCCCTCACGCGCGCTGGGACGGCCGTGAAGCCGCTGTTGCGGGGGAACCCGGCCACGACCGCGTCGTCCCCCTGTTCGGCGGCCCCGTTGAACTCCAGCGGTTCCAGCTCCACCTCCGGCACGTCGAGGACGGCCAGGTCCTGTTGGGCGTCGAACAGCACCAGGGTCGCCTCCAGCTGGTGACCGTCCCTCGTGACGACCCGCAGGTCCTCGGTGACCCCGGCGACCACGTGGGCGTTGGTCATGATCCGCCCATCGCCGTACACGAAACCGGTCCCCTCCACCCGGCGCTGGCAGGCCGGGGCGGTACCCAGCACCTTGACCACGCTGCGGCTGGCGTCGATCAGCTCCGGGGTGGTGAGCACGTCGGGGTCGGGCGGCTCCACCTCGGCCAGCTCACCCGTCCCCAGACCGCTGAACACCTGCGGGAAGTCGCTCTGGTCGACGATGCTGCGGAAGGTCAGGAACCCGCCCCGGGCCGCCTCGGGCATCACCGCGTCGACCGACTGCAGGACACGCGAGTTCTGTACCTGCCCGGCCACGAACGGCAGCGCCGAGTTGGCGACCGTGCTCCCGATGAACCACGCCACCAGCAGCACCGACAGCCCGCTGACCACGGCCCCGCCCATGGCGTCCAGGACCCGCGCCGAATCCCACGTGACCCGGTTCCGCACCAGGGTCCCCAGGTAGGAGAACAGGAACTGGCCCAACGCCGCCGACAGGAACACCACCGCGATCGCCACCAGCGCCTGCCGCCCGGGGTCCGCCACCCACTCCTGGATGTGGCCCGGGGCCGTCAGCGCGGCGAGGACGCCGCCGCCGATGAACCCCGAGAAGCTGAAGACCCCGACGATGAACCCCTGTCGGTAACCGGTCACGGCGAACAGCAGCAGCAGGACGATCAGGATGACGTCGAGCACGGTCCCCTCCCCTCCAGAATGAGCGCTACCCGACGGGGCGCAGGCCGTGCGGGGTCGCTTCGAACATGTCGGTAAGACCCTCGCGGCGCCACGGAAGTTCCCAACCGCCCAGAACGAGCAGGCTGTCCACGATCGCTCCGGTGAACCCCCACACGAGCATGCCGTCGACACGGAAGCCCGGCCCCCAGCGCGACCCGTCCCCGTAGCGCACCTCGACCCGGTTGGCGGGATCGGCCAGGTGGGCGACGGGCACCCGGGAGACCGCGGCGACCTCGCCGAGGTCCACGGGACGGACCTCGCACGGTTCGCGCCACCAGCCCAGGACGGGAGCGACCCGGAAGTCGCTGTAGCTCAGGTAGAGCTCCGGGAGGCGGCCGACGACGTCGATGCCGCCGGGTTGGGCACCGGTCTCCTCGGCGGCCTCGCGGAGCGCGGCGGCCTCCGGCGAGGCGTCGGACTCCTCGATCCGGCCTCCCGGGAAGGCGGGCTGACCGGAGTGCCTGCGCAGACCGTCGTTGCGCTGGATGAGCAGCAGGTCAGGCCCCTCCGCCCCCACGCCGAACAGGATCAGCACGGCCGACTCGCGCCCGCCCGTCTCCGGTGGGCGCATGGGCCGCGGCACGGGCATCGTCCCGGCCGAGTCCGCGAGCGCGGTGAGCCAGTGCGGTGTCGAGTTCATGAAGGGAACCTGTTCCAGGGGCCGGGAGCGCCGTCGTGCGCGTGGGAGGGGAGCGGGGCCGGTCGCCCCGGGACGAGGAGTGTGTGCTCACTCACGTGATCAGGGTACAAACTGGTCTCCGCTCGCCGCAGGGGTCACCACGCGTCAGGCGAACGAACGCATCCGCAGCAGCTTGGTCGCCGTGGCCTCGTCCGTGGGCCCCTCACCGTAGGAGGGACACCAGCGGGCCAGACCGCAGGCCCCGCACGCCGGCCTGCGGGCGTGGCAGACGCGGCGCCCGTGCCACACGACACGGTGGGACAGCATGGTCCAGTCCCTGCGCGGGAAGAGCGCACCGATCGCGTGCTCGACCTTCACCGGGTCCTGTTCGTCGGTCCACCCGAAGCGGCGGACGAGCCTGCCGAAGTGCGTGTCCACGGTGATTCCCGGCACATCGAAGGCGTTACCGAGCAGTACGTTTGCCGTCTTCCTGCCTACACCGGGTAGTTTGACCAGGTCCGTGAGGTTCCCCGGAACCTCGCCGCCGTGTCGTTCGCACAGTGCCTGCCCCAGCCCGATCAGGTTGTTGGCCTTGGCCCGGAAGAACCCGGTGGACCGGATCACCTCCTCCAACTCCTCGCGGCGGGCCGAGGCGTACGCCTCGGCGTCGGGGTAGCGCGCGAAGAGGGCGGGGGTGACCTGGTTGACCCGCTTGTCCGTGCACTGGGCGGACAGGATCGTGGCGACCAGGAGTTCGAGCGGGGTCGTGAAGTTCAGTTCGCAGTGCGCGTCCGGGTACAGCTCGACGAGTTCCCGGTACATCCGGCGGGCACGGCGCACCAGGGCGAGCCGGCTCTCCCCTGTCGGAGTCGCCGGTACCGCGGTGCTGTCTGGTGTCTCACGGGGCATCGTCACAGGGTAGGTGCCCGACGACCCCGGCGCCCGCGCCGGCCGGGAAAAGGACGCGGCCCTTGGAGGGATCCGCTGACACACTGCGCCAGTGACCGAGATTATGTAACCAATGTCCGATGACACGGCGCGGACCGCCCTGATACGGGCTGATGCGGACTAAGATCTCTTGGGCTGACGTCGGCTGTTGTGGGCTCGTGGTCTCCCGGCGGACAAGCCGAGGTAACGACCTGGTTTCACACCCGGGTGCGATATACGTCACACTGTTGGCGGTCAGGTTTTAGGAGGACGTGTGGTGGACGAGATCAACGAGGTACTGCGGAAGGCCCCTCTGTTCGAGGCCCTGGACGAGGAGGACACGGCCGGACTCCGCGCCTCGGTCAACGAGGTACGCCTCGGCCGCGGCCAGACCCTCTTCAGCGAGGGCGACGAGGGTGACCGGCTGTACGTGATCCTCAGCGGGAAGGTGAAGCTGACCCGCACGGCCGTGGACGGCCGCGAGAACCTGCTCGGCGTGCTCGGCCCGAGCGAGATGTTCGGCGAGCTGTCGCTGTTCGACCCGCGCCCGCGCACCGCGAGCGCCGTCGCCGTCACGGACTCCGTGCTCGCCGGACTGGGCCACGACGACCTGCGGCCCTTCCTCTCCAGCCGTCCGCACGTGTCGCTCCAGCTGCTCAAGTCGCTGGCCGCCCGGCTGCGCCGGACCAACGACGTGATGGCCGACCTGGTCTTCACGGACGTGCCCGGCCGTGTGGCCAAGGCCCTCCTGGAGCTCGCCGACAAGTTCGGCAAGGAGGGTGAGGACGGCCTGCACGTCCACCACGACCTCACGCAGGAGGAGCTCGCGCAGCTCGTCGGCGCCTCCCGCGAGACGGTGAACAAGGCCCTCGCCGAGTTCGCCCTGCGCGGATGGCTGCGCATCGAGGCCAAGGCCGTCGTCCTGCTGGACGTCGAGCGCATGCGCCGCCGCGCACGCTAGGGACCCGAACGGCCGCGGCCGTTCCCGGGGCCGTCCACTCCTCGGGCCCGAGCGCAGCGAAGGCCCAGGACGAGCAGTTCGGGCGCCGCCAGGGCGCTGCAGGACGAGGCAAGCCGCTAGCGAGGAACGAGCGTCAGGCGCGGCCGAGGACGAAGCGCCCCTGGCCGCAGGGGCGCCCGAACACGGGCCGAAGCGCAGCGAAGGCCCGGGACGAGCACAGCCTACGACTCGACCTCCGCGGAGAGCTCGCCGCGCACCGCCAGGTACCGCAGCTGCGCCCGCACCGACGAGCCCGCGGCACCGCGGATCTGCTCCGAGATGTCCGGGTAGACCCGGTCGATGATCTCCTCCACCCTGGTCGCACCTGCGCGAAGGGCCGTCCGCACCTGTTCCAGACGCGACTCGCGGTGGTCGATGTAGGAACTGAGCACCGACACCGGCGAGGACAGGATCGGTCCGTGACCCGGCAGGATCGTCCGCACCTGGTGCTCACGCGCGATGTCGCGCAGCCGGTACAGCGAGTCCATGTAGGGGCCGAGTCCCTCGTCGCCGTCGATCACCGGCGTACCGTGGCCCAGCACCGTGTCACCCGTCAGCAGCGCGTTGTCGGACTCCAGCAGCAGGCAGACCGAGTCGTCCGTGTGCCCCGGCGCGGCGATCACCCGCACCGACAGCCCGTCCACGGTGAGCACCTCGCCGTCGACCAGCCCGGCGCCGCCGACCCGCATCTGCGGGTCGACCGCGTGCACGGGGGCGCCCGTGAGCTCGGAGAAGTAGCGGCTGCCCCCGGTGTGGTCGGGGTGGCGGTGGGTCACGATCGCCATGAGGACCTGCGCGCCCTGTTCCTGCACCGTCCGCGCCACCCGCTCCAGGTGCCGCTCGTCGTGCGGCCCGGGGTCCACGACCACCACACCGCGCGCACCCGGTTCCCGCAGGATCCAGGTGTTGGTTCCCTCCAACGTCATCGGGCCGGGGTTGGGGCACAGCACGCAGCTGGAGCGCAGTGTCCCGGAACCGTCGATCCTCATCGCACCTCGCTTCGCTCGCCGGTACCGGACCGGCCCGGAGAGGACGGCCGCGGAACGCGGCGCGTCCGTCCGCACCGGTGCGGGCCACACCGCGACGTGGGGCCCCTCAGGGGGTCGCGTCGGGCTTCGGAAGGGGGTGGTGGGCCCCGTCCGGGGTCACGATCCGGGTCTGACCGTCGACATCCCGAACATCCGGTTCAATGGGGACGATATCCCGTCGCGCCTCGCGTACACCTTCCAGGGTGCGGCAGGCGGCCAGCTCCGCGCAGGAGACCAGTGTGGGCGGCAGCATCGGCATCCGCCCGGCGGCACTCTCCGCGGCGACCTCCGCCGGGTCGGTCCAGCGGGTCAGGTCGGCCTCGCCGCCCACGTTCCGGGACTTCTGCCCGGGCGGCAGTTCGGCGGCGAAGAACCACGTGTCGAAGCGGCGCGACTGCACCCTCGGAGTGACCCAGCGCGACCATCCGCGCAGCCACTCCGTGCGCACGGCCAGCCCTCGCCGGGAGAGCACCCCGGTGAAGGAGTGGGAGCGGTCGACCAACCCGCGCCGGTCCCGCTCCCACCCCTCCGTCGTGGTGTCGAGGGTGATGGCCCGCGTACCGGTCTCCCCGGGCTCACCGGCCAGGAGGACCCCGGTCTCCTCGAAGGTCTCCCGGACCGCGGCGCACACCAGGGCGCGCGCCATCCGCACGTCGGTGCCCAGGACCCGCGCCCACTCGGCCGGGGACGGACCGGTCCAGGGCAGGTCGCCGTCGGCGTCGCGTTGGTCCACGATCCCGCCGGGGAACACGTAGGCCCCCGGAGCGAAACCCATGGAACGGACCCTGCGCATGAGCAGGACCTCCATGGCCCGCCCCCCGGCCGGAGACCGGTCACCCGTGCCCGTCACGGCACCGGTCCGCTCCGCGCCCGCCGGGGCGGGCCGGAGCAGCATCACGGTGGCGGCGGGCCTGGGCTCCGCGACGCCCCTGGGCCCGGACTGTTCGGCCATCGGCGCACCCTCCTGGTCTGTCTGGGGGCCGATGACCGTGCCATCGACCCGTTCCGGTCACCGCCGGCACGTCCGGTCAGCGGACCTCGACGATCATGTCCAGCTCGACCGGCGCGTCCAACGGCAGGGCGGTCACACCGACGGCGCTGCGCGCGTGCACCCCGGCGTCGCCGAAGACCCGTCCGACCAGGTCACTGGCGCCGTTGATCACCCCGGGCTGGCCGGTGAAGTCCGGCGTGCACGCCACGAACCCGCCCAGCTTCACGACACGGACCACCCTGGACAGGTCGCCGATCTCGGCGCGGACCGCGGCGATGGCGTTCAGCGCGCAGCGCGCGGCCATCTCCTGCGCGGCCTCCGGGGTGACCTCCGCCCCGACCTTGCCGGTGGCGGGCAGGGCCCCGTCCTCGAAGGGGAGCTGCCCGGACACGTACACGTGGTCGCCGGAGCGGACCGTCGGGGTGTACGAGGCGACCGGGGGCACGACCTCGGGGATGGTCAGCCCCAGCTCGGCGATGCGCTCCTCGGGGGTGGCGGACATCAGAGCTCCCGCTTCATGTAGGCGACGTACTGCTGGTTGCGCGGGTCGGTGCCCTCGGGGAGGGGGGCGGGAACGACGGAGACGAGCTCCCACCCGTCCGCACCCCAGTTGTCCAGGATCTGCTTGGTGGCGTGCGACAGCAGAGCCACCGTCTGGTACTCCCACTTGCTCATGATGTACTCCCCCATCCGGAACCGGCGGCCCACCGGGACATGGCGGGGCCGCACGTCAACGCCGCCACCTTACTCACCCGGCGGATCGCACGCGCCCACCGCCGACGTCCCGACACGGTTCCCCCGGCGTGCCCGGTCGCGGAGGTCGGCGCGGACGTAGACTCCGTGGGGTGAGCGAGGCTGAGTTCGGACCGGGACACCCCCGGGGGTCCCGGTCCGGGGTGCGACTGCACATCGTCACCGGCAAGGGCGGAACGGGTAAGACCACGGTGGCAACGGCGCTGGCCGTGGCCCTGGCCTCGCGCGGCGGCCGCGTCCTCCTGGTCGAGGTCGAGGGGCGGCAGGGGGTGGCCACCCTCCTCGGGCACCCCCCGCTGCCGTACGAGGAACGGGAGTTGCTCCCCCTTCCCGGTGGCGGCCGGGTGTGCGTCCTGGCGGCCGACGCCGAATCCGCGCTGCTGGAGTACCTGGAGCTGTTCTACGGGATGCGGCGCGCCGGACAGGCGCTGAACCGGCTGGGCGCGGTCGACTTCGCGACCACGATCGCCCCCGGCCTGCGCGACGTCCTGCTGACCGGCAAGGCCACCGAGGCCGTCCGCCGCCGCGGGGGCGCGCGCCGACGGGCCGCGGACACCGGCCCCTTCCACTACGACGCCGTCGTCATGGACGCGCCGCCCACCGGCCGCATCGGGCGGTTCCTCAACGTCAACTCGGAGGTGGCCGGGCTGGCCCGGGTGGGACCGGTCCGGGACCACGCCGACAAGGTCATGTCGGTCATCCGCTCCCCCCGGACCCGGGTGCACTTCGTGACCCTGCTGGAGGAGATGCCCGCCCAGGAGACCCTGGACGGGATCGCCGAGGCCGAGGCCCTGGGGCTGCCCGTGGGATCGGTGGTCGTCAACATGGTGCGCCCGGCGCTGTTGGGCGAGGACGACCTGGCCACCGCCGCCAACGGCGATCTGGGCGGGGCCGAGCTCGTCGCGGGGCTGAAGGCGGCCGGGTGGTCCGACGCCGACGACCTGGCGGCGGCACTGTCCGAGGAGGTCCGGGCACACGCGCTCCGGGTGGGGCTGGAGCGCCGGACGCGTTCACGACTGGCCGGTCTGGGGCGCCCCCTGGTGGAACTCCCCCGTCTGGAGGGCGGTGTGGACCGCCCCTCCCTGGACGGGCTGGCCAAGACTCTGGCGGAACAGGGGATGGAACGGTGACCGCGACGACCGCACCCGACGCGCCCCGCCTGGACGTGGACGCGCTCGTCGACTCCCCCGAGACCCGGATCATCGTGTGCTGCGGCGCGGGCGGCGTCGGAAAGACGACGACGGCGGCCGCCCTGGGCCTGCGCGCGGCCGAACGGGGACGGCACGCGGTGGTGATCACCGTGGACCCGGCCCGGCGGCTGGCGCAGTCGCTGGGCGTGGAGTCCCTGGGCAACACCCCGCGCCCGGTTCCGCTCCCCGCGGGGGCGGGGGGCACCCTGCACGCGATGATGCTCGACATGAAGCGGACGTTCGACGAGGTCGTCGAGGAGCACGCCGACCCCGGGCGCGCTCGCCAGATCCTGGCCAACCCCTTCTACCAGACGCTTTCCACCAGCTTCTCCGGAACGCAGGAGTACATGGCGATGGAGAAGCTGGGCCAGCTGCGCCAGTCGGGCGAGTGGGACCTGATCGTGGTGGACACGCCGCCCAGCCGGTCGGCGCTCGACTTCCTGGACGCACCCAAGCGGTTGGGGCGGTTCCTGGACGGCAGGTTGATCCGCTTCCTCGGCGCGCCGGCGAGCACGGGCGCCTTCCGGATCCTGGGCGCCGGGTTCAACCTGGTGACCTCCGCCGTGAACAAGGTGGTGGGCGCCCAGCTCCTGAACGACCTGCGCTCGTTCGTCGCCGCCTTCGACACCGTCTTCGGGGGCTTCCAGGCCCGAGCTGAGCGGACCTACCAGCTACTCCAGGCCCCGGGGACGGCGTTCGTGGTGGTGACGGTGCCCGACACGGACGCCCTGCGCGAGGCCTCCTACTTCGTCGACCGCCTGGCCGCCGACGGGATGCCCCTGGCCGGTCTGGTGGTCAACCGCGCCCACCCCCTGCCGGAGGGGGCGGGCGCGCGCCTGACGGCGGCGGAGGCGGTCAGGGCGGAGGCGGTCCTGCGCGACGCGGGCACCCATCCGCTGGCGGCGGCGGCGCTGCGCCTGCACGCGGAACGGGTCCGCACGCGCGAGCACGAGGCCCGGTTGCGCGACCGCATGCTGTCCCGCCACCGCGGGATCCGGGTGGCCGAGGTGGCCGCCCTGCCGGAGGACGTGCACGACCTGGCGGGGCTGCGGACCATCGGCGCGGCGCTCGCGGACCGGTGACCCGGGGGGCCGACGGTCCGGGACGGACACCGGTCACCGGGCGGGGCGGGCGGGGCGGGCGGTGGCGCACCCCCACCGTTACCTGATCGTATGAAACCGGACACCGGGGGAGGCGAACCCCGCCACCGCCCGCCGCGTCCCACTTCATGAGGCCCGCTCGAACCAAGCCGTGCGGAGGGGGCGCGGGTCCCCGGGGCCGGGGGCCCGGGAGTGCGAACCGCGCCCCGGTTCCGGGGCGTTGGGCGTGACAAGATGACCCGGGGGCGTCGCCCGGACCCCCGACGGGCGATTCGACACAGCTACGCACCCTCCGTTCCACATCACACCTGTTCGAGCGTTCGTGGTCACTTAGTCTGATGGGGTGGGTCAGGGGACATTGCTTCAGAGAATCGGTCAACTCGTCGTCGTCGGCGCCATCGCGGGTCTTCTCGTGGCGGCGCTGGCCCTCCCGGCACTCGGCGGCCTCGGTATCACGGCGAGGAACGTCGCCAGCGGCTTCCTCGATATGCCGAGCAACCTGGAGACGCCGCCCCCTCCCCAACGTTCCACGATCTACGACCGCGAGGGCAACGTCATCGCGGAGGTCTTCGACCAGAACCGTGAGCTGGTCGAGATCGAGGACGTCTCCCCGGTCATGGTCGACGCGATCCTCGCCATCGAGGACGCCAGCTTCTACGAGCACGGCGGCATCGACGTCTCCGGCACCCTCCGCGCGGCCGTGCGCACCCTCAACGGCGACACCGAGGGCGCGTCCTCCATCACCCAGCAGTACGTGAAGAACGTCCAGATCGAGGCCGCCACCTCCCAGGAGGAGCTGGAGCAGGCCCGTGAGACGACCATCGCCCGCAAGATCCGGGAGCTGCGCTACGCCGTGGCCCTGGAGCAGCGGATGACCAAGGACGAGATCCTCGAGGGCTACCTCAACATCGCCTACTTCAGCGACGGCGCCTACGGTGTCGAGTCCGCGGCCCAGCACTTCTTCCAGGTGCCCGCGAGCGAGCTGGAACTGCACCAGGCGGCCACGATCGCGGGCCTCGTGCGCTACCCCTACCTCTACAACCCGCGCTTCTACCCCGAGCAGACCACCGAGCGGCGCAACGTCGTGCTCGACCGCATGGTCGCCACCGGGGCGATCACCCAGGAGGAGGCGGACGAGGCCAAGGAGGTCCCGATCGACCTCGACCTGGACACCGAGCCCAACGGCTGCGTCCCCAGCGACGAGCCCTTCTTCTGCGACTACGTGATCCGGGAGATCGAGGCGGACGAGCGCTTCGGCTCCGACGAGACCGAGCGGGCACGCTGGCTGCGCACCGCCGGCCTGGAGATCCACACCACGCTGGACCCGCAGGCGCAGGAGGCCGGGCAGGAGGCCGTGGACGAGTGGGTGCCGAGGGAGAACGAGTCCCGCAAGGTGGCCGCGCAGGCCATCATCGAGCCGGGGACCGGACACATCCTCGGCATGATGCAGAGCCGCAACTACGGGCCGGACGAGAGCCGGCTCGGTGAGACCTCCATCAACTTCGCCACCGACTACGACCGGGGCGGGAGCACGGGCTTCCAGGCCGGGTCGACCTTCAAGCCGGTCACGCTGGCCGCCGCCCTGGACGAGGGGCTGCCGTACCGGACCTCCTTCCCCGCACCCGCCAGCATCACGGTGACCGGGCAGCGGTCGTGCAACGGCGGCACCCTCGCTCCCTGGGACGTGGCCAACGCCGGGGACAGCAACGAGGGCGTGCACAACATGGTCACGGGGACCCGCGCCTCGTCCAACACCTACTTCGCGCAGCTCCAGCGGCGGGTGGGACTGTGCGACGTGGTCGAGATGGCGGAGAATCTCGGACTGCAGCGGGCCGACGGCACGCTGTTCACGGAGAACCAGCGGACGCTGGGCAACAACAGCTTCACGCTGGGCAGTGAGGAGGTCTCGCCGCTGCGCGTCGCCAACGCCTACGCGACCTTCGCCTCCGGCGGGATCTACTGCGAGCCGCAGGCCATCACCCGGATCGTGGACAAGCAGGCCGACACCACCATCGAGATGGAACCGGAGTGCGAGCGGCGGCTCGACGAGGACGTGGCCGACGGGGTCGCCTTCCTGCTGACGCAGACCTTCAACGGCGGCACCACCACCGGACTGGGCATCGGCCGTCCGGCGGGCGCCAAGACCGGCACCACCGACAATTCGGCGGCAGCCTGGTTCGCGGGGATCACCCCCCAGATGGCCAGCTCCATCTTCGTCGGCGACCCGCGCGGTCCGCAGCAGCACCCGCTGCGGAACGTCACCATCGGCGACCGCTACTACGGGGTGGTCTACGGCGCGACGATTCCGGGCCGGATCTGGCAGGACACGATGCGGGCCGCGCACGAGGGCCTGGAGGTCGAGCAGATGCCGTCCGCGCCCTCCCAGTTCGGCTCCACGGCGCCGCCCCGGCAGCCCCGGGAGACCGAGGAGCCCAGCCCGGCCGCCGACGAGGGCGGCGTGCCCGACGTGATCGGCATGGCGGAGGGCGCCGCGGTGGCCGCGCTCGAGGACGCCGGGTACCGGGTGAACGTGTCCGGCAGCCGGATCCGCTCCTCGGAGCCCGAGGGCACGGTGGCCGCGGTCAACCCGGACCCGGGTACCCGCCTGCCGGAGGGCGCCACGGTGATGGTGTTCCTGAGCCAGGGCGGCCTCACCCCGACCGGCCCCACGGACACCGAGACCTGGTTCCCGGTGCAGCCGATGTCGCCGTTCCCGTCAACACAGCGCAACGAGTGAACGACGGGCGGGGGTGGTCGCCACCCCCGCCCGTTCCGCTGTGCTCCCCGGACTCAGGCCAGCTGGCGTTTGACCTCGGCGGCCACCCGGGAACCCTCGGCCCGACCGGCGATGCGGGGGTTGACCGCCTTCATGACCTGGCCCATCGCGCGCGGCCCCTCGGCTCCGGTCTCGGCGATGGCGGCGGAGACCAGCTGGGAGAGCTCCTCGTCGGAGAGCTGTGCGGGCAGGTAGTCGGAGATGACCTCGCTCTCGGCCCGCTCCGCGGCGGCCTGCTCGGCCCGTCCGCCCTTGTCGAACGCCTCCGCGGCCTCCTTGCGCTTCTTCGCCTCGCGGGTGAGGAGCTTGATGATCTCGTCGTCGTCGAGGGAGCGCTGGGTCGACCCTGCGGCCTCCTCGGTCGAGATCGCGGCGATGACCATGCGCAGAGTGGCGGTGCGGACCGTGTCACGCGCCTTGATGGCGGTGGTCAGGTCGTTCTTGAGGCGGTCTTTGAGTTCGGACATGGCACCGATCCTACGGCGGGGGCCCGCGGCCCAACCAACGATGTGTGAACACGCGCACGGCGCGTCTGAGACGATCGAGTCGACCAACGAAGGAGAACCGATGGGAACGGACAGCGGGCGGGCTCTGCGCCGGATCGGGCGCGCTGCAGCCGTGACGGGAGCGATCGGTGTGGCGGGCCTGGGCTACGCCTCGGTGATCGAGCGCAACTGGTTCCGGTTGCGGAGGTACGAACTGCCGCTGCTGCCGCCGGGGAGTGACCGGCTGCGGATCCTGCACCTGTCCGACGCACACCTGACGCCCGGCCGGAGGATGCTCGTCGAGTGGATCCGGGGCCTGGCGGACCACGAGCCGGACCTGGTGGTCAACACGGGTGACTCGCTGGCGCACCCGGACGCCGTGGGACCGTTCGTCGACGCCCTGGGGCCGCTCCTGGACCGGCCGGGGGCGTTCGTGTTCGGGTCGAACGACATGTACTCGCCGCGGCTGAAGAACCCGGCGCGGTACCTGTGGCGGACGAGTCGGGCCGACTACAAGAAGCGCCGGACACCGGACCTGCCCTGGCGTGAACTGGGCGCGGCGATGTCGGCGTCGGGCTGGTTGGACCTGAACAACCACCGGGGGGCGCTCAAGGCGGGCGGTCTGGACGTGGCGCTGGCGGGTGTGCACGACTCGCACATCGGGCTGGACCGGTACGAGGAAGTCGCCGGCCCGGCGGACCCGCACGCGGACGTGCGGGTGGGGCTGCTGCACTCGCCGGAGCCGGCCAACCTGAGCCGGTTCGCCGCCGACGGGTACCAGTTGCTGCTCGCGGGCCACACCCACGGCGGCCAGCTGTGCCTGCCCTTCTACGGAACGCTCGTCACGAACTGCGGGATCGACCGGCGCCGCGCGTGGGGCCTGCACCGGTACGACGACGCGTGGCTGCACGTGTCCGGCGGCCTGGGCACGTCCCCGTACGCTCCGGTGCGGTTCTGCTGCCGCCCGGAGGCGTCGCTGCTGGACCTGGTCGCGGCGGACTGATCCGCCCCGCGGTCGGGGCCGGAAAAGATGTGCGCGAGCACTCCACACGTCCGCTAGACTTGGGGACGTTGCTTCGGGGTGTAGCGCAGCTTGGCAGCGCGCTTCGTTCGGGACGAAGAGGTCGTGGGTTCAAATCCCGCCACCCCGACGGAGGAACGGGTGTCCACGCAGGTGGGCACCCGTTCTTTGTTGTGCGCGACTTCCGGTGTCCGGTGCGCATGCAGTGCACACGGAGTCGGGACGTGGCCTGAGCTTCCCAGAGCTCGGTGGGAGCGGGCCGGGGGGCGCGCCAACCGTCCGGTGCGCGTCCGTCCCGGCGGATCCAGCGAGTGCGCGGGCCGCCCCGACGCCTGAGGCCGCCGGGACCGGGCGCGGGGACCGGCTGCGGGTCACAGGCCCGGGAGGGGACGGCTCACGACCCCGCCCCGTGCGCCCCGGTCCGGTCCGAAGTCCTCCAGGCCGTTCACCCTGGTGTTGTGCGCGGCGCGGATCCGCCATCCGGTCCCGCGCCGCACCAGCACGTAGGTGATCACCCCGCGCCGGTCCTCCGGTTCACCGCCGTTCGGGAGCCGGTGGCCCGGCCACGTCCACAGGGTGTGGACGAGCGCCACGTTTGGTGCGACCTCCTGGACACTGACGACCTCCTGGGAGTAGTCCGGCTTCTGTCCGAGCACGGAGTCGGGGACGTCCTTGTGTCCCTCGACGTTCTCCCGGCGCGACCTCCACCAGAGTCCGCGGTGCGTCACGAAGTCCGCGTCCTCGGTGAAGTACGCGCCCCAGGCGTCCATGTCGTGGTCGATCCACAGCCGGGTGTGGGCGGCCAGCAGGCTCTCGATCTCGCGTGTGTCACGTTCGTTCACGGCCCCATCCTGATACCTCAACTTGAATTGAGGTCAACCGTCCTCTCCGGCCGCGCGCCGGTGCCGCGGAATGAACGCCGCCGCGGCCAGCGCCGCCACCGCCGCGGCTCCCCCGATCACCATCACCGTGCGGAACGCCTCCTGGCTCGGCACCTGCGCCCCCGCGAACGGTGTGGTCATCTGGGCCAGGACCACACCGGCCACGGCGCTCGACACGGACGTGCCGACCGAGCGCATCAGGGTGTTGAGGCTGTTGGCCGCCGCTGTCTGGGACACCGGCACCGCCGCCATGATCAGCGCCGGCATCGCGCCGTAGGCCAGGCCGATACCCGCCCCGATCACGCTGGACACCGCCACGAGCTGCCACGGCGAGGACATCAGGACCGTCCCCAGTCCGTATCCGGCCGCCACGACGACGGCGCCCGCCATGAGGGTCGTCCTGGGCCCGGCGGTCCGGGAGACGCGCGAGGAGACGGGCGCCATGGCCATCATGACCAGCCCGGAGGGCGCCATCACCAGTCCCACGGTGAACAGCCCCTGACCCAGGCCGTACCCGGTGGCCGACGGGAGTTGCAGGATCTGCGGAAGCACGAGGGACATCGCGAACATCGAGAAGCCGAACACGACGGACGTGGCGTTGGTGGCCAGCACCTGCGGCCGCACCGTGGTCCTGAGGTCCACGAGCGGTCGCGGCACGCGCAACTCCCACACACCCCACACCAGCAGGACGGCCAGCGCCGCGGCGAACAGCCCCAGGACGGTACCGCTGCCCCAACCCCAGTCCGCGCCCTTGGAGATGCCCAGCAGCAGGCACACCAGCGCCGCCGACAGGCCGAGGGCGCCCACCAGGTCGAACCGGCCGCCGCCGCGTACCGGCGACTCCGGGACGACCAACGCCACCAGCACCGCGGAGAGCACACCGACGCCGGCCGCGGACCAGAACAGCGCGTGCCAGTCGGCGTTCTCGGCCAGCAGGGCCGCCGCGGGCAGCCCCAGCGCCCCGCCCACTCCCAGGGAGGCGCTCATCGCCGCGGTCGCCGAGCCGAGCCGTTCCGCGGGCACGGTGTCGCGCATGATGCTGATGCCCAGCGGGATCACACCGGCGGCCAGCCCCTGGAGGGCTCGGGCGGCCACCATGGGCACCAGGCTCGTACTCAGGGCCGCGAGGAGCGAACCCACCACCAGCACGCACAGGCTGACCAGCAGCATCCGGCGTTTCCCGTACATGTCGCCGAGACGACCGGCCACCGGGGTCGCCACGGCCCCCGCGAGCAGTGTCGCGGTGACCGCCCAGGCGGCCTGGGAGGCGGAGGTCCCCAGCAGCCCCGGGAGCAACGGCACGATCGGAATGATCACGGTCTGCATGAGCGAGACGGTGATCCCCGCGAACGCCAGGACGGCGATGACGGCGGTGGCCTTCGACGGAACGGGCGCCTCCGCCGGCGCGGGCGCCGCACCGACCGCCCGTGCGGTCTGGGACATGGTCGGACCTTCCTGACGACGAACGGGTCAACGACTCGGCAAATCTTAAGTCAGTCGCTTGACTTAAGATATCCCCCGGGATTCACTGGACGTGCATTCCGGCACGCGAAGAGTGAGGAAGACCATGACGCCCGAACCGGAGCGGACGCTCGCGTACCCGATCCCCGCCCCCGCCGCCCTCGAACCCCCCGCCGAGTGGGCCGACCTGCGCACCGGGTGCCCGGTCGCGCACGTGTCGCTGCCCAGCGGCGACGGGGCCACCCTGGTCACGCGCTACGAGGACGTCCGGCAGGTGCTGTCCGACCCCCGGTTCACCCGGCGGCTGACCGGTGAGGGCGCCGCGCGCATCGCGGCCAACGAGTCCGGCGGTGTCTTCAACAGCGACATGGCCGCCTCCGTCCCCGACAGCGGCGAGGAGCACCAGCGCTGGCGCGGCATGGTCGGCAGGTGGTTCACCGCCAGGCGCATGGCGGCGCTGCGCCCCGGCATCCAGGAGACGGCCGAGCGGCTCCTCGACGAGATGGTCGCCAAGGGACAGCCCGCCGATCTCAAGGCGGACCTGGGCTTCCCGCTCCCCGTCTGGGTGATCTGCGACCTGCTGGGCGTCCCCGAGTCCGACCGCGACCGGTTCTCCTACTGGTCCGACACCCTCCTCAACCTGACCCGCTACCCGGAGGAGGAGATCGTCGCCGCCCAGCGGGAGTTCCACGCGTACATGGCGGACCACATCCGGACCAGGCGTGAGAACCCGGGCGACGACCTCCTCAGCGCCCTGATCACCGGAACCGCCGCGGACGGCGGGACACTGGGCGACACCGAGCTGATCGGCACCGGCATGGGGCTGCTCGTCGCCGGACACGAGACCACCGCGAACATGATCGGCAAGATGGTCGCGATGCTGCTGTCCGACCGGAGCCGGTGGGAACGGGTCCTGGCCGACCGCTCCCTCATCCGGTCGACCGTGGAGGAGTCGCTCCGCTTCGACGCCAACTCCGGTATCGGGCTTCCCCGGTTCATCACCGAGGACTTCGAGATCGGCGGTGCCGTGGTCCCCGCGGGCACCACGGTGATGTGCAGCATGGCCGCGGCCAACCGGGACGAGGAGGCGTTCACCGACGCGGACGAGATGGTGCTCGACCGCACTCCCAACCCGCACCTGGCCTTCGGCGCCGGCGCCCACTCGTGCCTGGGACAGGCGCTCGCCCGCACCGAACTCCAGGTCGTGCTCTCGGTCCTGCTCGACCGGCTCCCCACCCTCGAACTGGCCGTTCCCGCCGAGGAGCTGGAGCGGGTCGACGGCCTGGCCGTCGGCGGTCTCAGGACCGTCCCGGTGAGGTGGTGACCGTGCCTCCCACCGCACCGCGGAGCGACCGCACCGAGGCGACCCGCGAGGCCCTGCTGAACGCCGCCGAGCGGCTCTTCGCCGAGGAGGGGCTGGTCGCGGTCTCCAACCGGCAGGTCAGCGAGGCGGCCGGACAGGGCAACAACACCGCGGTCGGCTACCACTTCGGCACCAAGGCCGGCCTCGTCCGCGCGATCATCCTCAGGCACACCGGCCCGATCGAGGAGCGGCGGGTACGGATGGTCGGGGCCGTCCGCGGATCCGACGACCCCCGGGACTGGATCGCGTGCCTGGTCCACCCGGTGACCGGCCATCTGGCGGGTCTCGGCACACCCACCTGGTTCGCCCGTTTCAGCGTGCAGGTGATGGCCGACCCCGGATTCCGCCGGATCATGGTCGACGAGGCGCTGTCGGCCCCGTCGCTCCGCGAGGTCCTGCACGGACTCGGTTCGTGCGCACCGGACCTGCCCGAGGAGATCCGCCGCGAGCGCGGTGAGATGCTCCGGCACCTCATCCTCAACACCTGCGCGGATCGGGAGTTCCAGCTCGCCAGGGGCGCGTCCACCCTCCGTTCGTCCTGGGAGGACACCGCCACGGGACTGGTCGACGCCCTGCTGGGCCTGGCCCTGGCCCCCGTCAGCCGACCACCGGGGACCTCCGCGCGGGGCACCTGACGCCCCCCGCTCCACGTCCCCGCACACCGAGAACCGAAAGGAGGAACGACCGTGAGGATCACCGTCGACGAGGAGAGGTGCTGCGGCGCGGGGCAGTGCGTCCTGATCGCGCCCGAGGTGTTCGACCAGCGCGACGAGGACGGCATCGTGGTCCTGTTGGACGCGGCGCCGGAGGAGTCCCTCCACCCCGCCGTACGCGAGTCCGCGCAGGTGTGTCCCGCTGCGGCGATCCACCTGGACGAGTCGGTATGACCGCTCCCTCCGAGGTGCTCGTGGTCGGCGCCTCCGCCGCCGGACTGGCCGCGGTGGAGGCGCTGCGCCGCCGGGGCTACGAGGGCGCCGTGACGGTCGTCGGCGCCGAGTCCCACCCGCCCTACGACCGTCCTCCGCTGTCCAAGAAGGTCCTGGCCGGGGAGTGGGAGCCCGGGCGTACCCGGCTTCGCGCGCCCGAGGACCTGGCGGCGCTGGACGCCGAGTGGGTGCTCGGCGACCCGGCCGTCGCCCTGGACCCGCTCACGCGCACCGTGAAGTCCGCCTCCGGGCGCGCGTTCGCCGCCGACGCGATCGTGGTCGCCACGGGCGCGCGGCCGCGGCGCCTGCCCGGGCAGGACGGGGTGGAGGGGGTGCACGTCCTGCGCACCGTCGACCAGGCCGTGGGTGTGCGCGACCACCTGGCACGCGCCGAACGACTGGTGGTCGTCGGCGACGGTGTGCTCGGCGCGGAGACCGCGGCGACCGCCCGTACGCTCGGGCTCGACGTCACCGTGGTCGGCCCCCAGCGGACGCCGATGGAGGCCCAGCTGGGACCGCTCGTCGCCGAACGGCTGGCCCGCACGCACGCCGAACACGGGGTCCGGCTGCGCCCGGGCACGGCGGTGGCCGGGGTGGCCGCCGAGGACGGTCGGGTCACCGGCGTCCGGTTGGACGGAGGCGGGGTGCTCCCCGCCGACGCGGTCCTGGTGGCCATCGGCGCCGAACCGGACACCGGGTGGCTGGCCGACAGCGGCCTGGACATCGGTGACGGCCTGGTCTGCGACTCGCGCTGCCGGGCAGCCGAGGGCGTCTACGCGGTGGGCGACGTCGCCCGCTGGTACCACGTCGGCCTGGGACGCACACTGCGGTTGGAGAACCGGACCAACGCCGTCGCGCAGGCCGGCGCGGTCGCCGGAGCGATCCTCGGCGACGACCGGCCCTACACGCCCGTCCCGTACCTGTGGAGCGACCAGTACGACGCGAGGATCCAGATCCACGGCCTGCCGTCGGCGGGCGCCCGGGCACGGGTGGTCGAGGACGGCGGGGGGCGGCGTTTCGTCGTCCGGTACGAGCAGGACGGCCGCGCCGTCGGTGTGCTGGGGTGGAACATGGCCAGGCAGGCCCGGCTGCGGCGGCGCGAGATCGAGGCCGCGTACGCCGCTCCGGACGGCTGAGGGCGCGGACGGGCGGGGCCCCGTCCGCGGAGTCGGCGAACGGGGCCCTCCCCAGCCCTGCTACCTCTCAGCGGCCTCGCCGCCGTGGACCCGGGTCCCGACGTCCAGCGTCGCGCGTTCCTCGGCGAGACGGCGCAGCGCCTCCTCCCGGGTGATCCGCGTGCGCGGGGTGACCAGGCTGACCGCGACACCCGACACCAGGGCGACCGCCAGCGACGGCAGGACCGCGTTGCCCCAGAACTCGGTGTAGGACGCCACGTTGTTCACGACCAGGGCCGCCGCCGAACCGCCCGCCATCGCGGCGATACCGCCCTGCCAGGTGGCGCGCGGCCAGAACTTGCCCAGGAGCGCCGCCACCAGCAGACCGGTGAGCACGGTGGAGATCATCATGGTGATGTAGCCGATGATCGTCGTGGCCAACAGTGCGAACACCAGGGCGAGGACGAGTACCGCCGCCAGGGCCCACCGCGAGTAGGCCACCAGCCGCTCCGCCTTCGGCAGCTTCCCCGTGACCACCTGGGAGACGTCGCGCATGAGGATGGTGACACCCACGATGGCGTCGGAGTCACCCGAGGACATCGTCGCCGACAGGCCCGCGACCAGCAGGAACGCGCCCACCCAGAGCGGGAAGAGGGTCGTGGCCAGGTACGGGAAGGCCATGTCCGGGTTCTCCAGGCCGGGCGCGAGGGCGTGCGCCGACATCCCCGCGACCGCCGGGAGGACGGAGAAGGCGGCGAACAGCACCCCGGCCAGCAGGAAGCTGCGGCGCACGGTCCGCACGTCGACCGCGGAGTAGATCCGCTGGCGGTAGGACGGGGTGGCCAGCACGCCGACGGCGATGACCAGCGCCAGCGACACCGCGGGCAGCGGTCCGAGGGCCTCGACCCCCAACAGGGAGGCCGCCTCGTCGGTCGTTCCCCCGCGGAGCCCGTCGAACCCCCCGACGGTCACCAGGGCCAGCACGGCGAGGATGGTGAACCCGAGGAAGAGGATGGTGCCCTGGATGGCGTCGGTGATGACCACCGCCAGGTAGCCGCCCACCACGGTGTACAGGCCGAAGCCGAGGGCGATGACCACCTTGGCCAGGTTCCCGTCCATGCCGGTGAGGAAGGACAGGTACATCGCCCCGCCCATGATGTGCGCGCCCAGCCACCCCACGGAGGCCAGGAACAGCAGGACGGCGACCACGCCCTTCACCGCGCGGCTGGCACCGTAGTAGTAGCTCATCTCCTCGGCGAAGGTCATGAAGCCGTGTTCGCGCACGTCCGAGAAGAGCCACAGGAGCAGGAACACGCCGAGGGCGCCGCCGATCCCGTACAGCGCACCCGCCCAGCCGTTCTGGTAGGCGAAGCCCACCGCGCCGAGGCTCGATCCGGTACCGACGAGCGTGGCCAGGGTGCTGCCCATCACGAGCGGGGTGCTGAGCTTGCGTCCGGCGAGTAGGAAGTCCTCGCCGCTGCTGGTGCGGCGGGCCACCCACCAGCTGATACCGAGCATGAGCAGCACCGCGGCGAGCAGGGCCACCAGATAGCCCATATGGGATTCGATCATGACACACATCCAAAAGTCACGGGGGAATGACGCTCGGTGACCACACGGGGTCCGGAGCGTGTGCGGAGGGTGGGGTCCGCCCGGTGCGTGCGCGCCGGGCGGACCGAGGCGGGGTGGAGGCGCCGGGAGAGCTCGCGGCTCCGCCTCCCGGAACGGTCACCCGTGGGGGTCACCGTTGGGGCGTCGGCGGGGTGCTTCGCGTGGGCACCGCGCCGTCAGGCGTCCGTTGAGGGCGGTGTCGGGCGACGGGCGGGCGGCATCCCCGCCTCCCCGGCGCCCGAGCCCGGGCCGAAGCGCGGCGGAGGCCCGGAGAAGACGCTGCCTACCGCGCGGGCTTGTACAGCACCGCGTCGACCTCGATGAGGAATCCGGGAAGGTCCGCCTGGATGGTGGTGCGTACCGGGGGTTCGTCCCCGAAGTACTCGGCGAAGATCGTGTTCATCGCCTGGAAGTCGTCGAGGTCGCGCAGGTAGACCCTCGCCTGGACGGCGTCGGCCAGGCTCGACCCGGCGGCCTCGGCGACGGTGGCGAGGTTGTCGAAGGTCGCGCGGGCCTGCTCCTCGAAGGGGCCGTCCACCAGTGAGCGGTCGGCGCGGTGCGGGGTGGCGCCCGCGAGGTGGACGAAGTCGCCGGCGATGACCGCCTGGGAGTACGGCCCTCCGGGGGGCGCGGCGTCCGGGGCGGTGACGATCTGCTTCTTGCTGGCCATGTTCTTCTCCTCTGGTGTGCGATGCGCCGGATGTCCGGCACGGTCAGAACAGGGTGCGGACAGCGTCCACGACCCGGTGGTCGTCGTCGAGCACCGGGATCAGCGGCCACTTGTCGAACACCGTGCACGCGTGGGACAGCCCCAGTTCGACGACGTCCCCGACCTCGGGAGTGTCGGGTCCGGTTCCGGTGACGTCGAGGAACGCGTGGTGGTCGTTGAGCGCGACGACACGCGTCGCGCCGTCGAGCGGGATCCGCCGTTCACCGCGCAGGAGGGCGCGGGGGACGGGGAGGTCGATGTCGAAGGACACGTCCCGTTTGCCGACGCCCAGCAGGGCGCGGCCGGGTTCGGGCCGGGAGAGCACCCGCGCGTGGCAGGTGAGCGCGGGGCGCAGCGGGTCGTCCGCGGCCGCCGAGCGCAGCGGCGAGGCGCGCTCCATGAACAGGTCGTCGTGGGCCACGTAGCAGCCGGAACGGATGATCCGCCGGACCGGCCGCGAGAGCTCGGGCGGTTCCGACAGCGCGTCGGCGACCAGGTCGGGGTAGCTGCTGCCACCCGCGGTGATGATCACCTCGGCCACCCCGGCGAACAGGCCCTCGGTGTCGGCACGCCGCGCGAACTCGGGCAGGATGTCCAGCCACCGGCGCACCAGCTCGGGTGAGCCGTCGTCCCTGCGCTGCGGGAACACGCCCTCGAAGGCCTCGACCCCGGCCAGCGCGAGCGCGGGGCTGGCGGCGACCGTCCGGGCCAGGCCCAGGGCGTCGTCCAGGTTCCGGACCCCGGTGCGTCGGCCCTCGACCCCCAGTTCCACGAGCACCGGCAGCGGGCGGGCGGCCCCGGCCAGGGCGCGCTCCATGATCCGCGCGCCCGCCGCGGAGTCCACCAGGCACAGGACCTCGAAGTCCGGGTCGTCCAGTGCGGCGGCGACCCAGGCGAGCTGCCCCTCCTCCACGACCTCGTTGGCGATCAGCACGCGACGGGCCCCGTGCGCCCGCATGACGCGGGCCTGGGCGACGGTGGCCGCGGTCAGCCCCCAGGCGCCCCGTTCCAGCTGAGCCGACCACAGGTGCGGTGACATGGTGGTCTTGCCGTGCGGCGCGAGGTCGGCGCCGCGTTCGGCGCACCAGCGGGCGAACCGGTCCAGGTTGTGCCGCAGCGCGGCCTCGTCGAGCGTGACGGCGGGCAGCCACAGGTCGCTCAGCCGGAGTCCGGCCGCGCGGACCTCGGCGGCCGTGGTGGGGCTGGTCGGCAGGGAGCGCGCCTCGACCGGCGCGGTGTCCAGGGCGGCCAGCGGCGCGGCGGGCAGGCCCGTTCCGGCGATCGGGGACGGGGCGGTGTCGCGTCCCGCGTGTTCGGGTGCGGTGCCGGTCATCGCGTCCCCTCCGCGGCGGTCGTCTCCTCGGGGCCGGTGGCCCGCTCCGGGTGTTCTTCCCCTGTCCGGCCCGGGCGGGGGAAGGGCTCCTCGAAGTCCTCGGGCCGGTCCAGGTGCCGGACGGAGGTCCGGACGCGGTCACACCGGTCGTCCTCGGCGCGCCGCTGCGCCGTGCTGAGGGGGACCCACACCGGTGGCGGGGCGGCGGCGTGCGGCGGCAGGAGGCGTCCCGCGGCGTAGGTGGCGGTGTTGGTCAGGCGGAGGGGGGACTCGCGGACGCCCCCGTGCACGTCGACGGTGGGGAAGCGACCGTGCTCGGACGCGAAGACGGCGATGTCGGCCCGTGCCCCGACCTCCAGCGTCCCGGCGTCGATCCCCAGGGCGCGGGCGGGCCGCACGGTCGCGGCCGCGACCGTCTCGACGAGGCCCATTCCGGCGGCCAGCGCCTTGCCCATCACGGTCGGCAGGTCGAAGGCGGGACCGTGGACGGACCGGATGTGCAGGTCGGTGGAGACGATCGGTTCGATTCCGGCGGCCAGTTCGGCTTCGAGGACGTCGAAGGCGAAGGCGCCCGAGCCGTGCCCCAGGTCGAACAGCACCCCGGAGTCGCGCAGACGGAGGAAGGCGTCCGTGGGCCGGCCGTCGTCGACCAGGTCGGTGGCCACGCCCGTGGCACAGTGGGTGAGGATGTCGCCCTCGGCGAGGAGGGGCGCGATGTCGGTGAGGTCGGGCGGCCCGTAGCCGATGTGCACCATGAGCGGACGCTCCAGCCGCCGGGCGAGTGCGGCGGCCCGGCGCAGCGGTTCCAGACCGTGCTCGCCGACGGTGTGGCGGTCGATGCGCGCCTTGACGCCGCGGACCAGGTCACCGTGCTGGGCGGCGACCGCCTCGGCGGCGTCCACGTCGAGGTTCTCCAGTACGTGGTGTTCCCCGGTACGGCCGACCAGCCCGAGCCCGGAGACGTTGATCAGCGCGTGCACCCGCAGCGGCGAGGGGTCGGCGACGGCGCGGCGCAGCCCCTCCATCGCGTAGGCGCCGGCGGACCCGGCGTCGACCCAGGTCGTCACACCCGTGCGCCAGGCCAGGGGTTCGGGGTCGAGCCCCCAGTAGGTGGCACCGTGCCACACGTGCGTGTGCGCGTCGACCAGACCCGGCAGGACCAGCCGGCCGGACACGTCGACGGTCAGCGCCGCCCGGTCCCCGGGGAGCCCCGTGGCGACGGCGGCGATCCGACCCGAGCGCACCGCGACGTCGGCGCTCCCGTCACGCCCCGACGCGGGGTCGATGACGCGGCCGCCCCGCAGCAACAGGTCCCACACACCAACCATCTCCTTTGATGCTGCGCTATATGCAGCACTGTTGCGTATTTCCCATCGCCAGGAATAGCATTCGGTTGTGCCGCAGGTCAACACCCCGTGTGACGCGGATGACGAACGGGAGGTCGTGGGTGAACGAGCCGCAACGGGCCGGGAGCGGGGCGGACTCCGTCCTCGTACCCCGGGACGGGGGCCCCGGCCCCGTGGACGCCGTGTGCGTGGGCGAGACGATGGCGCTGCTGGTCCCCGACGGGCACGCCGCCGCCGGGCCGGCCGCGGACACCGCGCCGGTGTTCCGCGCGGAGGTCGGCGGAGCCGAGTCGAACGTCGCCGTGCACCTGGCCCGCTCGGGACGGCCGGTGGCCTGGCGCAGCGCCCTGGGCGACGACCCCTTCGGGCAGCGGATCCGCGACCGCCTCGGCGCGGCGGGGGTGCGCTGCGCCGTGCGCACCGACCGCGAACGCCCCACCGGCCTGTACATGAAGGAGCCGACCCCCGACGGCACCCGCGTGCGCTACTGGCGCCGCGGATCGGCCGCCTCCGCCCTCGGCCGGGAGGACGCCGCCGAGGTCTGGCGGCTGCGCCCCCGCCTGGTCCACACCTCGGGGATCACCGCGGCCCTGTCCGCGTCCGCGCACGGCCTGGTCGAGGAGCTGCTGGACCGCGCCCCCGGAAGCACCCTGCGCAGCTTCGACGTGAACTACCGGCCCGCGCTGCACGGCGCCCGCAACGCCACAACCCTGCTCGACCTGGCCCGACGCGCCGACGTCGTCTTCTGCGGAGTCGACGAGGCCCAGTCGCTCTGGGGGGTGGCCGACGTGCCGGAGCTGTGCGACCTCCTGCGGGGAACCGGACCGCGCGCCCCCGACCTGATCGTCGTCAAGCAGGGCGCTGAGGGGGCCACCGCCGTACGCGGCGGGCGGTCCTGGTTCCAGGCGGCGCCCAGGGTCGAGGTCGTCGAACCGGTCGGCGCCGGTGACGCCTTCGCCGCCGGGGTCCTCACCCGGTTGCTGGACGGGGCCCCGATCCCGGACTGCCTGGCCGAGGGCGCCCGGCTGGCCGGGGTCGTCCTGGGGATCCACGGGGACATTCCGCCCGCGCCGCCGCGGGTCCCCGCCGCCTGCCAGACTGGCTCCGGCCCTGACCTGGGGCCGCGCCCGCAGTGACGAACCGAGGGGGAGGACCAGCGGTGTCCAACAGCGTCGAACGCGCCATGCGCATCCTGGTGGAGCTGGCCGACGGACCGACCACCATCAGCGATCTCGGCCGCCGCCTGGACGTGCACCGCACGACCTCGCTCCGCCTGCTGCGCACGCTGGAGGAGCAGCGGTTCGTGCGCCGTACCGACGACGGCAGGTACCAGTTGGGGCCGCGGATGGCCACCCTCGCCGCCGCCGCGCTGGAGGGCTTCGACGTGCGCGGCCTGGCCGCCCGGCACCTGCGGGACCTGGGCGCCGCCTGCGGCCAGACCATCCACCTGGGCGCGTTGGAGGGCGACCGCGTGGTGTACCTGGACAAGGTCGAGTCGCGCCACGCCGTGCGCATGTACTCCCACATCGGCGCGCTCGCCCCGCTGCACGCCACCGGTATCGGCAAGGCGATCCTCTCCCTGCTGCCGGAGCGCGAGCGCGACACCCTGCTCGGCGACCCGCCGTTCGCCCGGTGCACGCCCAACACCCGCACGGACCGGGCGGCGCTGGACGAGGAACTCGCCCTGACCGCGGAGCGCGGATGGGCTCTCGACGACTTCGAGCACGAGGAGTTCGTCCACTGCGTCGCCGCGCCGGTCCTGGACGCGTCCGGGAGGGTGGCGGCGGCGATCTCGATCTCGGCGCCCAGCATGGTCCTCGACCGGCCGGGCCTGCTCGCCCTCACCGGAGACCTCACCGCCACCGCACGCGACATCAGCGAGGAACTGGGTTGGAGTCAGCCATGACCAGCACGTACGCCACCACGGCCCCGGGCGGCGGGGCGCCGCACCGCCCGGTCGCCGCCTGGGCCGACTACTTCGCCGACGGGCTGTCCCCGGTCCCCCTCATGCTGATCCTGCGGGGGGCCTCCCCCGACGAGGCGGCCGCCGCCGCGCGGGAGGCCTGGCGGGCCGGTGTGCGGCTGGTCGAGGTCACCCTGGAGCGCGAGGAGGGGCTGCCCGCGCTGGAGGCGGTCGTCCGGGCCGCCGAGGGGCGCTTCGACGTCGGCGCCGGAACCCTCACCACCCCCGGCCGACTCCGCCGGGCGGTCGATGCGGGCGCGGGGTTCGGGGTGGCGCCGGGCCTGGACGCCGACACCGTCGCCGAGGCGGACCGGCTGGGGGTCCCGTTCCTGCCGGGGGTGGCCACACCGACCGAGGCCGGTCAGGCGGTGCGGCTCGGGGTCACCGCGGTCAAGGCGTTCCCCGCGCACCTCCTGGGTCCGGCCTGGATCCCGGCCCTGCGCGGACCGTTCCCGGAGCTGCGCGTGGTGGCCACGGGGGGCGTCGACGCGGCGAGCGCGCCCGGTTACCTGCGCGCGGGCGCCCTCGGGGTGGGCGTGGGCCGGTCCCTGGCCGCGGGCGGCGGCCTGCCCGACCTGGTCGGTGTCCTGTCCCGGTAGGCGTGTCCGGCAAAGGCGGCCGCCACGGTCCGCCGCCGCTCGGCGGTTCCGGGCGGCGGTGCGCCCCGTCCAGCCGCCGAACCGCCCCCGTCACCGTTCCGTCCCGTCCGTTCAGCGGGGAGCGACGCCGCGGACGTGCTCGTCCCCCCAGGCCCCGAGCGGCCCCAGCGCCGCGCTGAGGGAGACCCCCACCGGGGTCAGCGAGTACTCCACACGCGGCGGGACCTCACCGAAGTCCTCACGGCGCACGATGCCGTCGTCCTCCAGCTCGCGCAGGTGGGCGGCGAGCACCTTCTCCGTGACGCCGCCGATCATGCGGCGCAGCTCCCCGAACCGGCGCGGCCGCCCCTCCAGCGCCCAGATGACGACGACCTTCCACTTGCCCCCGATCACGTCCATCGCGGCGTCGAGACCGCACTCGTACGCGCCGGGCCTGCGCGGACCGCGCATGCTCCCCCTCCTCCACCTGCACGCTCACCCCGGGGTAAGCACCCACTTCGAGGTACGTACTTGTGGGGCCCGGGGCTCGCGAGGAGCCTAGTCGACATGACCGAACACACCCTCGAAAAGCCCCGTGTCTCCCTGCTCGGCCTCGGCGCCATGGGCACCGCCCTCGCCCGCGCCTGGCTCGCCGCCGGGCACCGCGTGACCGTCTGGAACCGCACCGCCGCCAGGGCCGAACCGCTCGCCGAGGCGGGCGCCGACGTCGCGGCGACGGCCGCGGAGGCCGTCGCCGCGAGTGACCTGGTGGTCACCGTCCTGTTGGACGACGCCTCCGTGGGAGCCGCGCTCGCCGACGCCGACCTGGCCGGGAAGGACCTGGTCGACATCACCACGGGCACCCCCGAGGAGGCACGCGACCGCGCGGAGTGGGCGCGTGCCCGGGGCGCCCGGTTCGTCAGCGGCGGCATCATGGCGGTCCCGCCCATGGTGGCCGTCCCCGAGGCGGGCGGCCACGTCCTCTACAGCGGCTCCCGCGCGGCCTTCGAACGGCACGAGCGCGCCCTGTCCGTCCCGCTCGCGGCCCGGTTCGTCGGTACGGACGCCGGGATGGCCGCCCTGCGGGACGTCGCCCTGCTCAGCGCGATGACCGGCATGTTCGCCGGGGTCTCCCACGCCCTCGCCCTGGTCCGCGACGCGGACGTGGACCTGGGCTCCTTCTCCGCCTCCCTTTCCGAGTGGCTCGTCGCGATGACCTCGGCCATCCCCGACACCGCCGACCGCATGGAGAGCGGCGACCACACGACCGGCGTCGTCTCCACCCTCGCCATGCAGGTCAGGGGGAACACCACCCTGCTGCGGACGGCGGCGGAACGGGGTGTGAGCACCGAACTCCTCCGGCCGTACATGCGGCTCATGGAACTCCGCCTGGCACAGGGCGGCGCCGAGGAGGACGGCTCGGGCGTGATCGACCTGCTCAGCGACGCCCAGCGCTGACGTCGGCCGGTACGGGCCGTGCGGTGTCGGGGCCCCGGCCCGGGGGGGGGGAACCGGGCCGGGGGCCGGAGCGGGCGGCCCCACCGCGAGGGCGGACACGCGGTCGGGCCCCGGCCGGTCAGGCGGAGCCGACGTTGAGGTCGATGCAGGAGTAGAAGGCGTTGGCCGTGTCGGCGATGTTCCACACGGCGAGCACCGTCTGCGGGCCCCGGTAGTCGGACAGGTCGACGGTGTGGGACAGGGACCACGGCGGCCGGTTGCCCCCGTAGTCGAACCTGGCGACCTCCTGGCCGTCGATGTAGTAGACCCAGTCGCTCGTCGCGTGCGCCGCCGTGAACCTCCAGTTGAAGGTCGGGTACGTGCTGGTCGAGGCCACGTCCCAGCCGTAGTTGTCGTCGTCGAGCTCGGCGAACCTGGCGTTGCCGCCGGAACAGCTGTAGAGGCCCTTGGGCCCCTCGACGCTCTGCGGCTCCCACTTGATGCTGCCGCACTCGACGACCCCCGCGGCGCACTGGGCCTGGCGGCTGGCGGGGGAGGAGACGTAGCCGTGGGCGCTGGCCACACCCGCGGGCATCAGGGTGAAGGCCATGGCCGTCGCGGCGGCGACGGCGGCGATCGAGCGGAGTCTGCCGCGAATCTTCATCTGCGAACCCTTCGTGACGGGTCACGATCCCCGGAGGTGGTCGGCGCGGTGCGGAGTACCGGGGGTCGTAGCGGGACGACCCGGACCCCTTCGGGCCCAGGGCGGGCGGTCACCGTTACGGAGTCGAATATTCTCCGAAACGGATCTGACTACTTTGTCGTCGGTTTTCCATTTTTTCGTGAAAAGTCCATTCCACCCGCTTCGGACGACGGTAGGGATGCGCCTACCGTCCGTCAAGACATCCACCCGAACGGCGCGAACACCGCCGCCCATACCAGTACGGGAAGCCCATGGCACCCCGGATCCACTGGTCTTGGCGCCACTGGGCCGACCATTTCTACCCTCAACTGGAAAGACACTTAACAGATGGGCGCCGTGGTCCACCCCAAAATCCGGGAAATGGGGCGCGCGCTCCTCCCGCGCCGACCAGACCTGTCCTCAGGGTTATATTTTCCTGTCCCGTAAAGTGACCACCGCCCACGCCGGCCGACACCCGGTCCCGAGGCGGCGGAGCCGCGTCGGGACCGGACGCACGGGCGCGCCGTGTCCACCGGCGAGGGCGCCTGTCCTACGATCCAGGCATGGGTCGATCGTCCGAAGAGTCGCCACTGCGCAGAATCCACTCCGAGGCCAGCCTGCTCGGCGGCGCCGCCTACGCCATCCTGCTCCAGATCGCCCATCCGAGCGTCGCCCGGGGCGTGCACGACCACAGCGACTTCGCCTCACGCCCCCTCGACCGGCTGCGCGGCACGCTCTACTACGTGTACGGCACCTCCCTCGGCACCGACGAGGAGCGGACGCGCGTCCAGGCGATCGTCCGCGCCCTGCACCGCCGGGTGAACGGGCCCGGCTACCGGGCCCTCGACCACGACCTCCTGCTGTGGGTGGCCGCCACGCTGTTCCACACGTGGAGACGGTTGTACGAGCTGACCGTCGGCGAGATCGACGAGGACGACTACCCCGTCCTCCTCCGCGAGGCCGCGGTGTTCGCCACCGCCCTGGGTCTGCCCGAGGAGGAGTGGCCCGCCACCCCGGAGGCGTTCGACGCCTACTGGGCCGAGGCGGTCGGACGGCTGGAGGTGGGCGAGACGGCGCTGGGGCTGTCCCGCCAGGTCTTCCGGCCCGCCAACCGGCTGTGGTGGCCGGTCACGTCAATCCAGCGGTTCCTCGCCGGGGGCCTGCTCACCCCCGATCTGCGCGAGGGCTTCGACATCCCCTGGTCCCCGGCCCGGCAGCGGCGGTTCGACCGCGTGGTCCGAGTGACCCGCGCGGTGTACCCGCGCCTGCCGCACGCCCTCCGCGCGCTGCCGAGCAGGCTCTACCTGCGGTCCATGCGCAGGAACGGGGGATGGACCAGGCCGCGCGGGACGCGGGGGCACCGGGCGGCGTTCCACTGAGCGGGCGGGACGCCCACGGGCGGTGTGCTCAGTCGGCGCCGAGCCCGGCCAGGGCCGTGCGGGCCCGCTCCAGCTCGGGGACCCCCATCACGGTGAAGGCCCGTTCGGCCTCGCGGAGGAGCGTGCGGGCACGGTCGGCGGGCATCGTCGGTTCGGGCAGCAGGCCGAGGGCGAGCGCGGCCCGCGCCTCGATGTAGCGTTCACCGCGCTCGACGGCGAGCGCGTACGCCCTCTCCAGCTCGACGGCGGCCTCCTCGTACCGCCCGGCGGCGTGGTGGGTCGTGCCGAGGTCGGCGCGGATCTCCGCGTCCCCGCTCTGGTTGCCCGACGCCTCCCCGAGCGCCAGGGCCTCGGTGTGGCACTCCACCGCCCGGTCCCAGCGGCCGGCGGCCCGGTGGGCGGTGCCCAGGGAGTTGTGGAGGTAGATCTGGCTCGCCACGAGCTGCGCCCGCCGAGCGCTCGCCAGGGCGTCGTCCAGCACGCGAAGGGCCCGATCCAGCTCCCCGAGACCGAGCAGGGCCTCGCCCATGGTCATCCGGGCCCGCACCCGCATGTCGGCGTTGTCCTCGTCGCTGGACGTGCGGAGGGCCCGCTCGCAGCAGTCCAGCGCCTCCCGGTACTCCCCCAGTACCTGGTGGATGATCGCCAGGTTGCTCGCCTGCCACGCCTCCACGCTGGTGTCCCCGACACTGACGGCGTACTCCCGGACGCCGCCCAGCGCCGCTCTGGCGTCCTCGAACCGCCCCAGCCGCTCGTACACCATCCCCAGGTTGGCCAGTGCGCGGATCATGCCCTTGGCGTCCCCGACCGCCTCCAGCAGATCCCGCGCCTCCGTGAGCATCTCCAGGGATTCGTCGAACCGGCCGGAGAGGCAGTGGGCGATGCCCAGGCCGATGAGCGTCACCGCCCGGCCCCGCTGGTTTCCCTGCCTGTCGCTGACCTGGAACGCCCGCTGCTGCGAGCTGAGCAGCAGTGACATGTGGCCGTGGAGCGCGTAGTAACGCCACACCGACTCGGCCAGACGCCAGGCACTGTCACCGTTGTCGCCCGAGGCGAAGTACTCGACCGTGTCCGTCAGGTTCTCCTGGTGCAGGGCGAACCAGCTCTCGGCGTCCTCCCTGCCCGACAGGTAGGTGCGGTGCCGGGGCTGGTCCGCACCGGTGTCCGCGCGGCCGTGCATGCCCATGAGCTCCGCCGCGTGCTGTGCGGTCTCCAGGTAGAACCCCGCCAGCCGGGTCCTGGCGGCCTCGACCTCCCCGTCGCCGAACCCGGTGAGCGCCCGGTCCAGGGAGAAGGCCCTGATCAGGTCGTGGAGTCGGTACACGTCTCCCTTGGGCTCGTTCAGCAGGCACACACCGACCAGTTCCTGGAGTGTGTCGTCGGCGTCCTCCAGGTCCATGTCCAGGAGTGCCGCCGCCCCGCCGAGGTCGACCGTGTTCCCGATCATCAGGCCGAGCAGGAGGAAGGCGCGCCGCTGGTCGGCGGCCAGGCTCTGGTAGGAGAGGTCGATCGCGGACTCCACGCTCCGCCCCTCGACGCGCAGTTCGCGAAACTTCCGGTTCCGTTCCCCGAGCCGCCTGGCCACGTGCGCGAACGACCAGCGGGGACGGCTCACCATGCGGCCCGCGAGGACGCGGAGGGCCAGGGGGAGGCCGCCGCAGATACGGACGATGTCGCGCGCCGCCTCCGGCTCGTCGCGTACGCGGTCCCGGCCGACGACGCGTTCGAGGAGTTCCAGGGAGGTCGCCTCGTCGAACATCCCCAGGGAGAGGAACCGCGCACCGCTCAGGCCGGAGAGGTCATTGCGCGCCGTGACGAGGGTCAGCGAGCCGGGAGCGGACGGAAGGAGCGGACTGACCTGCGTGTAGCTGGCCGCGTTGTCCAGGATGACCAGCACCCTGCGCCCCATCAGGGTCGCCCGCCACAGCGCCGAGCGCTCGTCGAGCGACTCGGGAACGGACTCGGGCCGGACCCCGACCGCGCGCAGCAGCGCCGCGAGGGCGGAGGAGGGGTCGAGCGGTTCCTTGTTCGCCGTGTAGCCGTAGAGGTCGATGAACAGCTGTCCGTCGGGGAAGCGCTTGGCGGCCTCGTAACCGAACCGGACCGCGGTGGTCGTCTTCCCCTCCCCTCCGGCTCCGGTGATCACGCAGACCTTGGCGCGGTCGTCGTCATCGTCGGCCAGGGCGTCCAGGTACCGCAGGGGCTCCCGGCGCCCGGTGAAGTCCGGCAGGTCCCGGGGGAGGTCGTTGCGCACGGCGTACTCCGCACCGGACCCGCCGGAGAACACCGCGGAGGACTCCTCCGGCGACCCGTACCGGGCGTCGTCCCGGAGGATCCTGCCGTGCAGGGCGGTGAGCTCCGGTCCCGGGTCGACCCCGAGTTCCTCCGCGAGGTTGGCGCGGAAGGACTCGTAGACGGCGAGCGCGCGGGCGCGCTCGTTGTCCCGCCACAGGGCGGTGATCAGCAGGTGGTGCAGCCGTTCCCGGAACGGCTCCTCGCTCACCATGGGGGTGAGCCGGGACGCGACCTCCGCGTACCGTTCGAGTTCGAGGGCGCACGACGCCCACGCGACGACCGCCGACCACCGCTCCTCACGCAGGGGAGCGACCACCGAGTGGTCCAGGAACTCGGACCCGACGCCGGAGAAGGGAGCCCCCCGCCAGCAGTCCAGCGCCTGGTCGAGGAGGTCCGCGGCGGCCTCGGGACCGGCGTCCGCGGCCCTCGCGCGCAGCCTGCGGAAGCGGTGCAGGTCGACGGTGTCCGGGGCGACGTCCAGGATGTAGCCGCCGGAGGTCGTGGAGATGCTGTCGGGAAGCAGTTGACGCAGGTGGTGGATCTGGACCTGGATGACCGAACGCGCCGTGCGCGGCGGATCGTCGTTCCAGAGGTAGGCGACCAGCTGGTCGACCGTGACCTCACGCCCGAGGTGGACCAGCAGCGCCCCGAGCACACAGCGCTGGCGCGGTCCACCGACCGACAGCGGTCGGCCGTCGGACCACGCGGCGATGGGGCCGAGCACGCCGAATTCCACAAGAGGCAACCCTACAAGGGGAATTCACGCGCAACGAGAATACGGTGGCGGGAACACCCCGAGTACCCCCCTCTGCACGTGTACTCGGAGTGACGGGTCCCGCCCAGTCCCTTACTTGTTGTCCCCGTCGCCCTCTTCGGAGGGGACGTTCCCCGCGGGCTGCTCCTCGTCCGGACCACCGCGGTCCGGATCGGGTTCACGCAGGGGGCTCATCTTGGCTTCAGTGCCCTCACCTGCAAGGATCGCCTCGAACTGCTCGTCAACGGTCAACATCCTGGGCACGCGCACTCCTTTTCGCACCGCACTGGTGTAGAGCCGTAACGTCGCCCTACGCCGTCTGCGCAGCATCACGGGGGATTCCACCTCCTACGACGGAGGGCCACCCGTGGCGGTTCCGCCTGCGACACACCACGGGTGGCATGTGTCCAACGAACGTCGGACCGGCCAGCACGCACGAGCCGTCCTCTCGTGGGAACCGGTCGCGTCGAACGTGTTCCACACTGCAGACATCCTCTTCCGGTCCACTTACAGTCCGCTTTCAGCGCGCGCCCACCGCTTCGACTGACGGAACGTCGTGTCCCACACACTCTGGGTCCCATTCCCGCCCCCGGCCACCGTCTGGCCGAATGCGGACAGGAGGAAAGTACGCACGGAGCGTCCGGGCCCACGCCACCGGAACTTTTCCGGCCGCGGCGAAGAACGGCATTCCCCTGTGCTTTCCGCGCCGTGCGTCACCGAAACGGCACCACGGGGGTACCCCATATCCGTACCGGATGAACTCTCGCCCATGTCATGAACCTTTTCGGATGTTTCAGGGTACGTGTCCTGCTTCGCCCATAGACTTCCTCTTCGTGGTCCACCATGACGAGTCAGCCGCCGAACCCCGACGGCCACGTCTCCTCCCCGCCGCCCCCCGTAGGCGCGTGGGGACCGTGGCGGCCGTGGGCGTCCTCGCGGCGGCCTCGCTCACCGCCGTGGCCGCGTTCGGCGAACCCGAACCCGCCGACACCCGGACCGCGAGCCTGCCCCCGGGCACCGAACTCGACACCCTCCGGTACCGCGTCATCCCCCTGGAGGCCGGTGTCGCACAGGGGGAGTCCGGCCCGGAGGTCCGGATCCGCGTCGAGGTGGAGAACACCGGTTCGGAGCCGATGGAGGTGTCCCACATCGGCCAGACCTCGCGCTTCGTCCTCGAACCGGGAGGAACCGAGCTCGCGGATCCCACCCCGTCACTGCACCTGGTCCGCTACCCGGACGGCCCCGTCACCCGCCTCCAGCCGCACATGCCCGAGGAGGCCGTGCTCAGTCTGCCCGTCGAGGACCCCGACCAGCTCGACGGCCCCACCGACCTGGTCATGACCGTGCACCGCTCGGAGCGGATCTCCGCCAGCGGCGACGGAGCACCGCTCTGGGTCCGGGGCGCCCTGGTGGCCGGTTCGGTGACCCTCCGCCTGGACGGAGGCTGACGTGCGCCCCCGCCTCCGGGACAGCCGACCGCTGCGGTTCGCCCTCTGCGCCGCGTTGGGCGCTGCGCTGCTCGGACTCCAGTGGCTCCGGCTCCCCGAACGCGACGTCGTGGGACGGATCGACACGGCGGAGCGGCGCGGCTCGACGGTGACCACCGGCGACTTCACGGTCGAGGTCACCGACGTCCGCATCGCCGACACCGTGCGCGACACCTCCGGGCCCGCACCCGAGCCCGTCGAGGCCAACGGGGTCTGGGTGGTCGTGTGGGCACGCGTCACGGCCGCGGAGGCGACGCTCACCGCCACGAGCGCCGAACTGACGATGGCCGACCGCACCGCCTACTCACCGTCGCTCTGGTTCGGCGACACCCTCGACGGCGCCACGGAGTTCCCCGCCGCGGTCCCGGTCCACGGCGCCTTCGTCTTCGAGGTCCCCGAGGAGCGGGTGGACAGGCCGTCCCTGGTGTTCACCCACACCGGGGGATCCGGCTCCCGCCTGGCGGCGCGGGCCTCGGTCGACCTCGGGGTCGGCGCCCCGGACATGGCGGCCGCCCGCTCCGGCGTCGAGCTCACACCTCCGGAGTGACCAGCCCGGGGAGGCCGCCGACGCGTCCGTGTGAGCCGGTACCGCCGCTTCCGCACCGTGGACGACCGGGGACGGCCCCCGGAGCCCACGGGCGCGCTCTCGTCGCGGGAGACGGGCCGACCCCGGCCCGGCGCGCCGCGGAAGCCACGGCAGCGGGCCCGGTACCGCCCGAACGGGGCGGACGTGCGGGTGGGCAGAATCGCTGTGGACGGGGGCGGGCAGGCCGCGGTTGTCACGAGGGTGGCCGCGTCACCCGACGGCCGGCGGGCGTGATCCCCGTTCTGCGGGCATCATCGTGCGTGGCAGATCGTTGTCCGGGAAGGGTGGACGGCCGGTCGGCCGGTCGAGCGCGACGCGAGAGAGGGAGGTCCTGATGCAGGACGGCGACGGAAACGGCTGGGTGAGCCTGCCCGACGGGACCCGGAGGTGGGGCGTGTACGGCGCGGCCGGACTGCTGCTGTACGCCACGGACATGGTCGGGACCGGGCACGTGCTCCTCCAGTACCGCGCCGGTTGGACCCACATGGGCGGTACCTGGGGCATCCCCGGAGGGGCGCGCAACCGCGACGAGACCCCGCTGGAGGCCGCCGTGCGCGAGTTCCGCGAGGAGGTGGCGGGGGACCTCGGCGAGTTCACCGTCATCGGCAGCTACGAGCACGACCTCACCGTGTGGCGGTACGACACCTTCCTGGCCCGCACCCCCGGCCTGGTGCCGTTCCGCCCCGGCAACTCCGAGAGCGAGGAGATCCGCTGGGTGCCCGTGGCGGAGACGGCGTCGCTTCCGCTGCTCCCGGCCTTCCGCTCGACCTGGTCGCACCTGAGCGGGGACCTGGCCGTCATCGGGAACGGGGCTGGTCCGGGCACTCCCGCGGGCGCCTGATCGTTACACCCCCGAAGGCACGGCACCGGACGCGGACCGCACCGTGCGTCCACGGGTCGACGGTGGGCGGACATGCGCGGGCGAATTGGGGGGAAGGTCAGGGACGAGCCCTGATGTCCCGGCGGACCGCGGGGCGCATGCTGGAGGGGACGGCCGTGCCACGAGCGGACGTCACACGATTCGACTGGAGCGGTGAACATGACGCTGGAGCGCGGTAACGCATTCACTCCCGTCGCCTCGGCGACGATGATCTGGCCCTGGGGGATGTCGGTCGCGGGTGGTTCGGTGGCCGCCGCCCTGTCCTTCCTGATGAACTTCGGCCTGTCCGGCATCCCCGGCGCCGTGACGACCGGGGTCTTCTTCTTCGCCCTGATCGGCGGCATCGGCGGCGTGATCAGCAAGAAGGGCGACCGCCGCGGCCGCCGCTGGGCCGCCACCTACCCGTTCCGCTACGCGACCGCTCCGGCCCTGCTCGGCGGCGGTGCCACCGCCGTGATGAGCTACGTCGCGTCCGTGATCGGCAGCTTCGCGATCTTCAGCGGGCTGTTCGGCGCCGTGTTCGCCGGACTGGGCGTGGGCCTGGTCCTGTGGGTGGTCATCGGCGTCATCGCGATGGTGGTCGGGAACAAGAACGCCTAGGCTCGGTGTTTTCCGCCCGTGGGCGGAACCAGAACACTCACCTACGGGAGACAACCGGGCGCCGATGACTGAAGCTGCTCGTCAGAAGATGGTCGAGCGGGTCCGCGGGCTCCTCCGGATGGCGGAGGACCCCGCGGTCACCGATGCCGAGAGCCAGGCGTTCACCGCCAAGGCCGCCGAGCTGATGACCCGCCACGCGATCGCCGAGGCCGAGGCCCGGGTGGAGCGGGGCGAGGAACCCGACGCGATCAGCCGCATGGACTACGCGGTACCCGGAGTGGGCGGCCACGGGAAGGCCCGGGTCCGCGCACTGGCCGACATCGCCGCGGCGTACGGCTGCCAGTCGGCCGTACGCGGCAACACCGCCGACACCACCGAGCGCACCATGATCCTCGTGGGCACGGCCAACGCGCTGGAGGCGCTGCGGATCCTGCTGCCGTCGATCTCGATGCAGATGGAGGCGTCCGCGAAGTTCATGAGTTCGTCGCACGTGACCGACATCCGGGAGCTGCGCAACTACACGCGTTCGGAGCTGGAGACCGAGCGCAAGCGCTACTACCGTTCCTTCGTCCGGGCCTACGGGCGCGCGGTGGCCGAGCGGATCCGGGAGTTCCGTGCCCGCCTCCGCGAGAACGCGTCCCCCGATGCGCCCGAAGGCGCGTCGAACGGCACCGAGGCGGCGGAATCGGGTCGGGGCGCGGAACTCGTGCTGCGGGACGACGTCCACCGCGTGAACGAGGAGTTCCACAAACAGTTCCCGCAACTGCGCAAGCACCGCCCGGAACGCACCCACAGCGCGGCGGGGTACCGCGCCGGATACCGCCGTGGACGCGAGGCGGAACTGGGACTGGAGACCCCCGTGTCCGGCGGCGGGACGTCGACGCTGACCGACGGCGACTAGCCGTTTTCGCTTGGTCCCCTGCTCCGCTTCGGCCCGTGTCCGGTCGCCCCGCAGGCGGGGGCGCTTCGTCCTCGCCTGCCGCTCGTTCCTCGCCCGCGGCCCGACCCGTCGCGCACAACCCTGTCGGCGCCCGAACGGCGCCCCCTCGGGTGACCGTTCCGGGGAGCGGGCCTGCGGGCACACTGTCCACCGAGTTGTCCACAGGCCGCCCACCTCTGGGGAACTTCGCCGTTATCGCATGTCAAAGCGGATATGCGAAGGATTTCCACAGCCGTTTCGAGGTTCCGGAACGACGATGACCCTGGGTTATCCACAGGAATGGCCGCAAACCTGTGGATAACTTGCGGACAACTGGGGAGACGTCGCACGAAAGAGCGTTATCCCAGGTCAGGAAAGCCTCAGCGGCTGCACCAGATACCGGAAGGAGGGGCGGTCGCCCTCCTTGGCCGGAGCGTCGGTGAACACGGCGGGTTTGGTCGGTTCGGTGAAGTTGAGGCGCGCGGTGTCGGTCTCCACCCCCGCCAGACCGTCCATGAGGTAGTCCGGGCGGAAGGCCACCCGCAGCGGGTCGCCCTCGTAGTCGACCCCGATCGCCTCGACGGCCTGGGCGTCCTCACCCGAGCCCGCCTCCAGTACGACCTCGTCCCCGGAGAAGGCCAGTCGCAGCGGAGTCGCCCGGTCCGCGACCAGGGCCACGCGCTTGACCGCCGCGGCCAGCGGTGCCACCGCGACCTCCGCCCGCGCGGAGAACTCGGCGGGGAACCACGAGGCGTACTTGACGAAGTCGCTGTCGATGAGGCGGGTGGTGGTGCGGCGCTCACCGTTCTCGAAGCCGATCATGCCCTCGCCCGGAGCCGTGCCGGCTCCCGCCGCGCCCGGGGACAGGGCGATGTCCACGTTGGACTGGCTGATCAGACCGCGCACGATGTCGTTGAGGGTGCGCGCGGGCACCAGCGCCGCCGCGGCCAGCTCCGGGTCGTCGGGGCGCCACCACAGCTCGCGGGCGGCGATGCGGTAGCGGTCGGTGGCGACCACGGTCAGGGTGTCGCCGGAGAAGTCCAGGTAGGCGCCGGTCAGCATGGGAAGGGTGTCGTCGCGGCTCGCCGCCGGGGCCACCTGGCGGACCGCGGCGACCAGGGTGTCGGCGGGAACGGAACCGATCCGGTCGGGCATCCCCGGCAGGGAGGGGTAGTCCTCCAGGGGCATGGTGACGAGCGTGAAGCGCGCCGCCCCGCCCGTGACGAGCAGCCTGGACCCGTCCGCCTCGATGCGCACGGAGCCCTCCGGAAGGTTCCGCACGATCTCGGCGAGCAGCCGGCCGGGGACCAGGGCGGCCCCGGACTCCTCGGAGAGCACCTCCACCGAGGCGCGCGCGGAGACCTCGTAGTCGAACCCGGACATGTGGAGCCTGGTCCCGTCACCGGAGACCTCCAACCGCATCCCCGCGAGCACGGGGACGGCGGGCCTGGTGGGAAGCGCCCGGGCCGTCCAGGCGACCGCCTCGGCGAAGGCGTCGCGGTCTACTCGCAGTCTCACGGTGGATCCTCCTCGTCAGGGCGGTTCACCGTGAACGTACCCACCGGCGGTGACAATCGACGGCCCCGCCCGGAGCGGGTCCGGGCGGGGCCGAGAGAGCCGGGTGGAAGCGGGTCACTTCCTGTTGGGGCGCAGCGTCCACACCACCGTCATCCGGCCGGTGACGGTGCCGTCGTCGGTGCGCAGTTCGATCTCGACCGGGAACTCCGGGCGCTTGCCCTCGTCCAGTTCCGCGACGATCTCCTCCCGGGCGCGCCCGAGCGTGGCCTCGGCGGTCACGTCGCCCATGGCGAGCTTGAGGTACCTGATCTCGGCGCTGACCGCGAGCGGGACGGCCCGCTCCAGCTGGTCGCCGAAGGTACCGATGACGATGGCCCCGGAGGCCGACTCGGCCAGGGTGAACATGGCCCCGGCGTGGGGCCCGCCGACGTGGTTGTGGTGGTCGGCGTTGTCGGGCAGGCGCATGACGGCGCGGCCGAAGTCGAGGTCGGTGAAGGTGACCCCGAGCGTGCGGGCGAAGGGCACCGCGGCCAGGAATCCGGACTTGACCATCTCCGCCGTCTCGGCGTTCATCTTTGCCATGGCGACAATGTTACTCCCGAGTAACGTGGCGGCGCCACCCAGGAGAGAGTCTCCACTCTCCACGGACTTTCCGTTAAGCCGATGTGAATGGTAGTTCTGGGAGATGACCGACTGGGACCTCCGTAAACTGCGCGTGCTCCGCACCCTGGACGAACTCGGCACCGTCAGGGCCACAGCCGAGGCGCTCCGCATGACCCCGTCAGCCGTCTCCCAGCAGCTGTCCTCACTGTCCGCGCAGACGGGCGTCCCCCTGCTGGAAGCCCACGGGCGCCGGGTCCGCCTCACCGACGCCGCCCACGTACTGCTCCGCCACACCGACATCGTCCTCGCCCAGCTCGAACGGGCCGAGGCCGAGCTGGAGGGCTTCGCCCGCGGGGAGGCGGGACACGTGCGCGTGGGATCCTTCGCCACGGCCATCCCACGGCTCGTGGTCCCGGCGGTCAGCGCACTGCGACGCGACCACCCGGGGCTGACCCTCCGGGTACACCAGGCCGACGCGGCCGAGGTCTACGACCTGCTCTCCGCCGGCGAGATCGACATCGGCCTCTCCCTCGCCGCACAAGCCCCCACCGGCCAGGACGGCCGCTTCGACCGGTCGGAGCTGCTCACCGATCCGCTCGACGTGGCACTGCCCGCCCACCACCGCCTGGCCAACGCCCCCGGCCCACGACTGGCCGACCTGGCCGACGAGCCGTGGATCTACGGCGACGCGGGCCCCTGGCGGGACATCACCGTCGCCGCGTGCGCCCAGGCGGGGTTCGTTCCGGAGCAGGCGCACGTGGCGGCCGACTGGCGGGCCATCCTCGACATGGTCGCCGCCGGGCTGGGGGTCGCGCTGATCCCCCGGCTGGCCGCCGCCGGACGGACCCCCGGCGTCGCGCTCCGGGTGCTGCCCGTCGACCAGCCGCGCCGTCACGTGGTCTCCGCCGTCCGGTCCGGAGCACGCGAACGCCCCTGGATCGCCCTCGTCACCCGGGCCCTGGGCGAGGCCGCCGCAACCGTTCAGTCTTCATGAACAGACTGAGAAGAAAGTTTCGATGGACGTGACCGTTTTCTCCTGCGAGTCTGAAAAGGCCCGCACCGACCGACCCTCAGGAGAGACATGACCGCACCGGCCCCCGTCGATCCGCGTGCCTTCAACGCCCAGCCGTACCAGGGAGGGGACCCCTACGCGGACTACCGTTCCGCCAAGCGCGACTTCTCCACCCTCGTCGACCTCGCCGATCGCCGACTGGGGGGCGGTGTCGTCGCCGCCAACGACGAGTTCTTCGCCGAGCGGGAGAACCTGCTCAAGCCCGAACCCGCCGTGTTCGACCCCGAGGCCTTCGGCCACAAGGGCAAGGTCATGGACGGGTGGGAGACCCGCCGCCGCCGCGGTGTGAGCGCCGATCAGCCGCACCCGACCAGCGACGACCACGACTGGGCGCTGGTCCGCCTCGGTCTGCCCGGCGTCGTCCGGGGCCTCGTGGTGGACACCGCGCACTTCCGCGGCAACCACCCGACCGAGGTCAGCGTCGAGGCCGCGCACCTGGCGGGCACGCCCTCCACCGAGGAACTCCTCGCCGCCGAGTGGACCGAGATCGTGCCCCGCACCCACGTGTACGGGCACGCCGCCAACGACTTCGAGGTCACCGCGGAGCGCCGCTGGACGCACCTGCGGCTCAAGCAGTTCCCCGACGGCGGCGTCGCCCGCCTGCGCGTGTACGGCGAGCCGGTCGCCGACCCCGCCTGGCTCACCGCGCTGGACAGCTTCGACGTCGCCGCCCTGGTCAACGGCGGCCTGGTCGAGGACGCCTCCGACCGGTTCTACTCGCCGCCGGAGAACATCATCGCCCCGGGCCGCTCCGCCAAGATGGACGACGGCTGGGAGAACCGGCGCCGCCGGGACAAGGACAACGACTGGGTGCGCTTCCGCCTCACAGCGCAGGCGTCGGTCCGCGCCATCGAGCTGGACACCGCCTACCTGAAGGGCAACTCCGCCGGGTGGGTGACCATCCTCGGCTGCGACGCCGAGACCGACCCGGACACCTGGTTCGAGATCGTGGGCCGCACCAGGCTCCAGCCGGACAGCTCCCACCGGTTCCTGCTCGACTCCTCGGTGACCGCGACCCACGTCCGCACGGACGTCTTCCCGGACGGCGGCATGGCCCGCCTGCACGTCCTCGGCTCCCTCACCGACACCGGCCGCGCTGCCCTGGCCGGTCGCTGGGAGTCCCTCACCGGCTGACCCACCAGCCGGAGCGCCCCCGACGCCGCGTGACCGGCGTCGGGGGCGCGAGCATACCGGGGTGTGGATTCACGGGCCATGCCCTACCATGACTGACGGAGACCAGAGCTCCCCGGGAGGGTTCGCATAGCGGCCGAGTGCAGTGCTCTTGAAAAGCACCAAGTCCTTGACGGGACTTCGTGGGTTCAAATCCCACACCCTCCGCCGAGACCGTGAGTCGCCGCAGGTCGGCGGCTCACGGCGAGGACACCGAAGGCCGGTGGTTCGGGTCCGATGCACATATGGTGCACACGGGCCGAGGAACCACCGGCCTTCGTCGTTCACGATCTCAGACGGCGAGGACCTGCCGACGAGCCTCCTCCAGGCGTTCCGGGAGCAGGTGCCCGTACCGGTCCGGGGTCATGGTCGCGGCCTGTGGCCGAGCATCGCTGGGACGACCTTCACACCGGCACCGGCCGCGACAGCGGGCGCCACGGCGGTGTGCCGGAGCTTGTGGGGAGTCCGTCCAGTTCGGCCCACTCCTCCGCCAAGGCGTCCCCGCACGCGGCCAGCCGTTCCCTCCCAGCCGTGACTGCGGCCCGTCGTTCCACCCGCGAGCGTTGCGCCTCGGAGGGCGGGTCAGGTTCCACCACCGGTGCAGAGGTCAGGTGCCGACGCTCCTCACCCTGAGTCCGCCGCAGGGACCGCTTCCGGCGGGCGCAGGCGGGGCACCGGGGTTCGAGCGTGGACCCGCAGGGGACGTCCACGACCCCGGCGGCACCGGTGGTGGTGTCGGTGCGTCGAAGGGAGACCGGGCGGATGCACACCCCGTGGTCGGCAGCCGCCTGTTCGGCGACCTCGCGGGCCAGGGGTCGCGCCAGACGTTCGGCACGGGTCGACTTACCGGTAGGAGTCGGCATCAACCCACCCCCACGACCACAGAGCGGGAGACCCCCACCGCATGGAACCCGAACGACCGAAGCTGTGGCCTCTGATGGCCCTGATCGGTGTGCTCGCCGTGAACATCGTTCTCGTCGTGACACCGCATTCCGTGGGCGGCAAGCCGTACGGAGTGACGATCGCCTGGGCGCTCATAGTGGTGTTCGTCGCCATGCTGTACCGAGCGATGTGGGCCCAGTTCCGTGCGCATCAGAGGACCTCATCCACAGACGAGGAGCCCAAGCAGCGTCGCCGACGACAACGCGGCACCGACACCCGTCTGGGCGACGACGTCAGCGCCGCCGCCCGGCCCCGGCGCCGGGGCTGACCCGGCAGGACCGGTTCCGGCTCCGCGTGGCGGGCGGCGGCTTCTGGCGTGTTCGACTCCCGGGGCACCCGACGGCGAAGGTGTCTGTCCTGGGTTACCGGCCCCAACACTGTCGGGCGCCTCGGGCCGAGACCGTGGTGACGGAACACCGCGGCTGGGGAAGGGGGCTCCAGTGGTTTGACGGCACCGCGGTCTACGCTCCGTTCTCCCACCACCCCAGAGACGGAGCAGGCATATGAGCCGCCTCCTCGGCCGGAACAGCACACTCGTCTACCCCGACTACGGCATCTTCCAGATCTTCGACTGCGAGGACACCGACGACACGGCTCGCGTTCCCGGACGCAACGACTTCAGCTTCGGCGAGCGCTCCGTCTACTTCCACAGCCTCCAGAACAACGTCCTCGTCCGCCTGGAGCTGGAGTCCTGGGCGAGTGAACCGGCCTGGCGGGGAGACGACTGGGAAGGCTCGCACACCGCCGTCATCGAAATCGCCACGGGGGTCGTCGGCGTCAACGAGATCACCGCGGGCGCGCAACACGGCCTGCTCACGCTCCCCGCCCCGGGCCGCTACCGGGTCCGCGTCGCGCACCGCAACCGCCGCATGGTCAGCAAGGCGTACCACGAGCTCTTCGGGCGATTTGACGACGTCGACAGCGTGGAGTTCGCCGAGGCCCACCGGGCACTGGAAGGTCGCGAACAGTACCTTGCCCAGTTCTGGCGGGCGCCGTAGGCCACGGCGTGCCTGTTCGGCGAGTGACGGAAACACCTGTCCCCATCGCACGTTCATCGCACAGGGCGCCGGGAGGACCCCGGGACCGACCGGAAGCCGCAGGCGCTCCAGCCCGGGTCAGCGACCGTCTTCCGGGTCCGACGACCGGTCACCCCGAGGAGCCCGGCCAACGCGGCTCCGTGGGTGCGCCTCCCGCGCCCTGTGCCGGGGAACGGCCCCTGATCTCGGGACACACCCGGAGGTCAGAGACCGTTCGCACGCCTGGCGGCGACTGGCGGGTCCGACGGGAGTCCGCCTACCTCCGCAGCGGATCGTCCGCTCCCGCCACCGCCGCGAACAAACCCCCTACGTGTACTCCTCCGCGTGCTTGGGCAGCACCACCACCGGGACCGACGAGTGGTGCAGGACCCCCTGGCTGACCGACCCCAGCAGCAGCCCGCGCACACTCCCCCGCCCGCGCGAGCCCACGACGATGGCGTCCGCCCCACGGGCCGCCTCGATCAACGCGTCCACCGCGCCGGCCTGGGTACGCACCACGCTGACCCGGACCCCCGCGTCCTCACGCTGCTCGTCGATGACGTCGGCCAGCACCTCGGCCACGAGCTCCTGGGACTTCTGGTCCAACACGTCGTCCTGCAACTGGTACCCCGCTGCGGTCAGGCCGACGGGATCGTAGGGGAAGGCCACCTCCCAGCTGTTGACGACGACCACCTCGCCGCCGCTCTCCTTCGCCAGGTCGACGGCCAGACGCAGCGACCTCCGGGAGTTCTCCGACCCGTCGACCCCGACGACGATCCGGTCCAGCGCCGTGCTCGCGGGCTTACCGGTCTCCCCCATCGGCACGACCACCACCGGGCACGGCGCGTGCCCGGACAGCCGGACACTGACCGACCCCGCGAACATCGACGCCACCGAACCCATGCCCCGGGTTCCGACCACGATGAGGTCCCCCGGGTGTGCCTGGCGGATGATCGCCAGCGGCGCCTCCTCCATGGCGGTCAGGGTCCGGACCGTCACCGACGGCGCGATCGCCCGCGCGTACTCCACGGCCCGTTCCAGCACGTGCGTGGCCTGACCGGAGATCTCCTCCGACGGGGGGAAGCGGACCGGGCCGCCGTAGGCCGTCACGACCAGGGGCATTCCCAACGCGTAGAGAATGGTCAGCGGCGTCCCCCTGCGCTCGGCCTCGGCCACCGCCCACGCCAACGCCGCACGGGCGTTCTCCGACCCGTCCACGCCCACGATCACCTGGGGCGTGTGCTCCACCTTGCCTGCCATGGTTCCCTCCTCGGATCTGTCCCCATCATCACCGGAGGGGCCCCCGCCGCCCGGGAACGGCACGGTCGCCCCGCCCTCCCAATATCCACCCCGCCCTCCGCGGACGCGCGGCGCCCCCTCAGTCCGTGTCCTCCGAGTGCGGCGGCAGGACGGCGACCGGGACGAGCGCGTGGCGCAGCACCCCCCGGCTCACCGAACCCAGCAGCAGACCGCTCACCCCGCCCCGGCCGCGCGACCCCACGACGATCAGGTCGGCGCTGCGCCCCGCCTCCAGCAACGCCTCCACGGGGTCGGCCTGCATCCGCACGGCGCTGATGTCCAGGTTCTCCGTCTGGTCGTCGATCACCTCGGCGAGCACCCCCGCCACGATCTCCTCCGACTGGCGGTCGAACACCTCCTCGTGCGCCTCCCGGGCGTCGGCCTCCAGGGCGGAGACGTCCGCGGGCAGCGGCACCTCCCAGCTGTTGACCACCTCGACCGACGCACCGCTCAGCAGCGCCTCGTGCAGTCCGAAACGGAGCGCCCTGCGCGAGGAGTCGGAGCCGTCCACCCCCACGACGATCCGCCCCGCGGGCTCCCGCGGCCCCGCCACCGGGGTGGGCTCGTCCTCGTGGGCCGGAACGAACACCACCGGGCACGGCGCCTCCGACGTCGCCCGCGGACTCATCGACCCGTGCAGCATCGCCCGCACCGCGCCCAACCCGCGGGAGCCGACCACGATCACGTCGCCGTGCCGCGCCTCGGCCATGATCGCGCCCGGCGCGTCCTCCGCGGCCAGGACGGTCACCACGTCCACCCCCGGATGTGTGCTCCGCACCAGGGCGGCGCCGTCGTCCAGCAGGCCCCGCGCGTACCGGCGCGCGTCCTCGACCGCCAGACGGTGCTCCGGGGTGCCGTGCGCCACCACGGAGTCCTGACCCATGCCGTGCACGATCCTCAGCTGCGCCCCGCGCCTGACCGCCTCCTGCGCGGCCCACTCCAGCGCGGCGTGGGCCGCGGGCGTACCGTCCACCCCCACGACGACGGCGGCCGGTCGTTCCTCTGCGCTCATCCTCATCCCCTTCCACTCCCCTTCATTGTCGGGACCCGGGGCGGGGAAACCGGGACCACCGCGCGCCGACCGGCTCACACCCGGCGGGCGAAGCCCTCACCGACGCTCGCGGCCACGCGGAGGTAGGCGTCCCTGGTCGCGGGGGAGAGCTGGTCGAGATCCACCTCCGCCCCCTCCTCCAGGTGGCCGTCCCACGGCACCCGCACGACCGAGCGGCACCGTCCGGAGAAGTGCTCCTCCAACCGCCCCAGGTCGACACTGCTCCGGTTGTTGGAACGGACCATCGAGAGCACGACCACGGCGCCCCGGACGAGCTTCACGTGACCGTGCGCCTCCAGCCAGTCGAGGGTGGCGCTCGCGCTGCGCGCCCCGTCCACCGACGCCGAACTCACCAGCACGACCTGGTCGGCCAGGCCGAGCACCCCCCTCATGGCGGAGTGGAGCAGACCGGTCCCGCAGTCGGTGATGCAGATCGAGTAGAAGTGCTCGACGATCCGCGCGACCTCCCGGTAGTCGTCCTCGCTGAACGCCTCCGACACCGCCGGATCGCGGTCCGAGGCGAGGATCTCCAACCGGCTCGGCGCCTGGGAGGTGAAGCCGCGGATGTCGGCGTACCGGGACACGAGATGGCGTTCGTTGAGCAGGTCGCGGATGGTGGCCGCGGTCTCCAGACGCACCTTGTCCGAGAGGGTTCCCCGGTCGGGGTTGGCGTCCACGGCCAGTACCCGGTCACCGCGCAGGGAGGCCAGGGTGGCCCCGAGCGCGACCGAGGTGGTGGTCTTGCCGACCCCGCCCTTGAGGCTGAGGACCGCCACGCGGTGGTGCCCCGACGCGACCGGTGTGCAGGCGCGGGCAACGAGCTCCCTCTGGCGCAGCACCCGCGCCGACTCCCCGGGGTTGACCAGGCCGAGGGTCGCCGTGTGCACGGCCCTGCGCCATCCTCCGCTCGGCCCCTGCCTGCGGTTGCGGACCAGGGTGGCGGCGTTGAGCGACTCGGAGGTCTCACCCCCGTCCCCTCCCGGACGGCCTCCGGTGTCCGGCGCCGGACGCGGCACGGGTGGGACGGCGGCGCGCGGTCCGGTCAACGACGGCGGTGTCGGCCGCCACGGGGTGATGGCCCCGTCGGTGTCCGGCGCCGGGCCGGGTGTCGGCGGATCCGCGGGCTCGACCTCCAGCGGCGGCAGCTGCTCGGGTTCGGGCACGTCGGGGTCGGGGCGCAGCCGTCGGGGCGCCAGCGGGTCCGGGCCCTGCGCCTCCGACCCGTCGGCCCGCTCCGGCCGGAGCGGACGCCGCGGGCGCTCGCGCGGGGTCGGCGACTCCTCCCCGGCCCCTCGGGCGGCCTCAGCGGACCCGGACACGCGCCCCTCGTCCGCGGGCCTGTCGGGTACCGACCTGCCCGGTGACGGGTCCTGCGGGAGCCCCGCCTCCTCCTCAGCGGGCTCCGCGGGCGGTGCGCTCTCGGGCAGCCGGGCATAGGGCGGCGGCGGGGGCGCGGGGACCTCGAACCCCCCGAACCACTGCTCGCGCGGACTGGGCGCGGACTCGGAGGGGTCGTCCGGGAACGGCGGGGGAGGACCGGTGGGATCCGACCCGCTCTCCCCCTCGGTGTCCCCGGCCCCCTCCGCGGCCTCCGGGGGCGGTGCCCACAGCGGCTCGGCGCGCTCCTCGTCGTGCGGGTCGGGTCCCGTCCCGGAGCTGCGGTCCGGCCCGTTCTGTTCCTGGTGTGCCACCAGAGTTCTCCTCAAGAGGCGTCAAGGGGTGTACTGAGGGGGAGGGGCCCCGCGGGGGGAACGGTCGGGGGTGTCCCCGGTGCCACTCATACCCGCACACGCCAAGCAAAGCATGCCGGTGGGGCGGGAGATACGGACGGCTCCCCGGACCCACCGACGTCCCTCACTGGGTACTGTCTGCCTCATGTACGCGATGCGCATCACCGAACCCGGCGGACCCGAGGTCCTGTCGTGGTCCGAGGTTCCCGACCCGGCGCCCGGACCGGGCGAGGTCCTCGTGGACGTGACCGCGAGCGCGGTCAACCGAGCCGACGTCGCCCAACGCCAGGGCACCTATCCGCCGCCGCCCGGCGCCCCCGAGTACCCGGGGCTGGAGTGCTCCGGCACGGTGGCCGCGCTCGGTCCCGGGACCGAGGACTCCGGATGGTCCGTGGGCGACCCCGTGTGCGCCCTGCTCTCCGGCGGCGGCTACGCCGAGCGCGTCGCCGTTCCGGTGGGCCAGCTCCTTCCGGTACCGAGAGGGGTCGGCCTCACCGAGGCGGCCGCGCTGCCCGAGGCGGCGGCGACCGTCTGGTCCAACCTGGTGATGGTGGGCGGCCTCCGGGCCGGGGAGACGGTCCTCGTCCACGGCGGCGGCAGCGGCATCGGCACCCTCGCGATCCAGTTCGCCCGTGCCCTGGGGGCTCGGGTCGCCGTCACAGCGGGCAGTGAGGAGAAGCTGCGTACCTGCCGTGAACTGGGCGCCGAGATCACCGTCGACTACCGCACCGGGGACTTCGCCGAGCGCGTGCGCGCCGAGGGCGGCGCCGACGTGATCCTGGACCTCATGGGCGGCTCCTACCTGGACGCCAACCTGCGGTCGCTCAGGACCGGCGGGCGACTGGTCGTCATCGCCCTCATGGGCGGCCGCCGCGCGGAACTCGACCTCGGCCGCATGCTCGCCAAACGGCTCTCGGTACACGCGACCACACTCCGTTCCCGCCCCGTCGAGGAGAAGGCGGCCATCACCGCGGGAGTACGGGACGAGGTCTGGCCGTTGGTAGAGAAGGGTGCCGTCCGGCCCGTCATCGACCGCGTCATGTCGATGCGGGACGCGGCGGAGGCGCACCGCGTCATGGAATCGAGCGCGCACACGGGCAAGATCCTGCTCACCCGGTGACCGTGCGCCGACGACATCCGACAAAGGGGACTGATGACCAGCGCAGACAACCACAACGAACAACCCCACGTCCTCGTGGTGGGCTCCGACCGATCCCACGCGGAGGACGGTGACGGCCACCAGGAGCCGCGCACCCTCACCGACATGGTGGAGCAGCCCGCCAAGGTGATGCGGATCGGCAGCATGATCCGCCAGCTCCTGGACGAGGTGAAGGCGGCTCCGCTCGACGAGGCCAGCAGGGCCCGGCTGAAGGAGATCCACACCTCCTCGATCAAGGAGCTGGAGGACGGCCTGGCCCCCGAGCTCATCGAGGAGCTGGAGCGGCTGACCCTGCCCTTCGCCGACGGCAGCGCACCCAGCGACGCGGAGCTGAGGATCGCCCAGGCGCAGCTGGTCGGCTGGTTGGAGGGCCTGTTCCACGGCATCCAGACCACGCTCTTCGCCCAGCAGATGGCGGCACGCGCCCAACTGGAGAACATGCGCAAGGCGCTGCCGCCCGGTGTCTCCGGTCTCCAGGGCTCGGCCGGGCCCGAGGAGGGCGGCATGTCCGCGGGCGGCCCCTACCTGTAGTCGCACACGGACGGAGCCCGCCCCCGGACGGGGACGGGCTCCGTGCTGTTCCGGGCTCCCGCTACCGCTTCCTCGGCGCGGCCACCGGCTCCAGGACGTCGCGGCCCAGGTAGGGGCGGAGCGCCTCGGGGACGACGACGGAGCCGTCCTCGCGCTGGTGGTTCTCCAGGATCGCGACGATCCACCGGGTGGTCGCGAGCGTGCCGTTGAGGGTGGCGGCGAACCGCGGCTTGCCCTCACCGTCGCGGAAGCGCACGTTGAGCCGGCGCGACTGGAAGTCCGTGCAGTTCGACGTGGACGTGAGCTCGCGGTAGGTCTCCTGGGTGGGGACCCATGCCTCGCAGTCGTACTTGCGCGCCGCGCTCGTGCCCAGGTCGCCGCCGGCGATGTCCACCACGCGGTAGGGCAGTTCGAGCTTGTCGAGCATCTCCCGCTCCCAGGCCAGCAGCCGCAGGTGCTCCTCGTCGGCCCGGTCCGGGTGGGTGTAGACGAACATCTCCACCTTGTTGAACTGGTGGACCCGGATGATGCCGCGGGTGTCCTTGCCGTAGGAACCCGCTTCGCGGCGGAAGCACGGCGACCAGCCGATGTAGCGGTTCGGCAGGGCGTCGGCGGGCAGGATCTCCCCGGCGTGGTACCCGGCCAGCGGCACCTCGGAGGTGCCGACCAGGTACAGGTCGTCGTTGCCGAGGCGGTAGACCTCGTCGGAGTGCTCGCCGAGGAAGCCGGTGCCCTCCATGGTCTCGGGCTTGACCAGGACCGGCGGGATCATCGGGGTGAAGCCCGCCTGGACCGCCTGGTTCATCGCCATGTTGAGCAGTGCCAGCTCCAGCTGGGCACCCACACCGGTGAGGAAGTAGAAGCGGGCGCCGGAGACCTTGGCTCCGCGCTCCATGTCGATGGCTCCGAGCATCTCGCCCAGTTCCAGGTGGTCGCGGGGGGTGAAGTCGAAGCTCCGCGGCTCGCCCACGGTCTCCATGACCCGGAAGTCGTCGACACCGCCCTCGGGGGCGTCCTCCTGCACGATGTTGGGCACGCGCGAGAGCACCGCGTCCAGTTCGTCGGCGAGCCGACCCGCCTCCGCCTCCGCCTCCTTGACGTCGGCGGCCAGCGCCTTGGCCCGGGTCAGGAGCTCCTCGCGCTCCTCCGGTGAGGCCTTGGAGACGGACCTGCCCACGCTCTTCTGCTCGGCGCGCAGGGACTCGAAGCGGGAGAGCGCCGCTCGGCGGTCGGCGTCGAGTCCGAGCAGCCGGTCGGCGACGGAGGCGTCCTCCCCGCGGGCCCGCTGCGAGGCACGGAGTCGTTCGGGGTCTTCTCGAAGAGCGCGAAGGTCGATCACGTCTTGCAGGTTACCGCCCGGCCCGCTCCGGACCGACACGTTTTTCCGTAGTCACGTCATAACCGAGAGCAACCAACGTCCTCCTCCACGACAGGGCCGTTCGGGCGCGGTCGCGACCGTCGGCACACCGACCGTGGGGAGACACAGCGTGAAGCCACTGAGCGAGATGAGCACGGAGGAGCTCAGCGAGGCCCTGAGCGCCCTGGACGAGTCCAGGCCCGAGGACACCGCCCTCCGGCTCGCCCTCCACCTGGAGCTGCGCCGCGCCGCGGCGGAGGAGTGGCTGTTCGACGAAGCCGGAGCCGGCCTCCCCGACCCCGCCGACGACTGATCCGGGCGGTGTCCCCCGGAGCGGTTGTCCAGAGGGCGCCCGGACCCGGTCCGGAGCGAAGCGGAGGACCGGAACAAGCACAACCCGGGCGCCGACAGGGTGGTGCACGACGAGGCGAGCCGCGAGCGAGGAACGAGCGGCAGGCGCGGCCGAGGAGGAACAACCCCTGTCCTCCGGGCGCCCGAACCCGGTCCGGAGCGAAGCGGAGGACCCCAAGAACACGCCTAGTCGACGTACCCCGCGCGAACCCGCGCGAGCCAGCGTTCGGCCTCGGCGAAGTCGGCGTCCGTCGTCGGACGCGGCCGCAGCGGCGGATCGATCTCCGTGGCCCTGCCGCTCCGCGGGTAGCTGCCCAGGAAGCGCACGTCCCGGCAGACGCGGCGGATGCCCATGAGCGCCTCACCGACCCGTGCCTCGGCCACGTGGCCCTCCGCGTCGATACAGAAGCAGTAGCTGCCCAGACCGTCGCCGGTGGGACGGGACTCCAGCCGTGTGAGGTTGACCCCGCGCACGGCGAACTGGTTGAGCACCTCGATCAGCGCGCCCGGGTGGTCGTCGTTGATGAACGCGACCAGGGACGTCAGGTCGGATCCGGTGGGCTCGGGCAGCGCGCCGGGCCTGGACAGGTAGATGAACCGGGTGGCGGCGTCGGACCGGTCACCCACCCCGGTGGCCAGCGCGTGCAGGCCGTAGCGCTCCCCGGCGATGACGGCGCAGATCGCCGCGTCGTAGGGCGCGCCGGGCTCGGCCACCGAGCGCGCCGCCGCGGCCGTCGACGAGACGGTGTGCGTGTCGGCGTCGGGCAGGTGCCGTGCGAGCCAGCCCCGGCACTGGGCCAGGGCGTGCGGGTGGGTCGCCACCCTCTTCACGTCCTCCAGGACCGTTCCCGGCCGCGCGAACAGCGCGAACTCCACCGGAACGGCGGTCTCCCCGGTGATGACCAGCGGATCGCCGTTGATCAGCTCGGCGATGGTCGCGGTGACCCCGCCCTCGACCGAGTTCTCCAGGGGCACGACGCCGCCGTCGACGGAGCCCGCACGCACCGCGTCGAAGACTCCGGCGACACCCTGGCAGGGAACACGGGCGCCCTCGGGCGCGTCGGGGCGCAGGGCACGGAGCGCGGCCTCGGTGAACGTGCCCTCGGGGCCGAGGTAGGCGTAACGGTTGGGCATGCTGTTCAGGCTATACGGACGGAGTCGTGCGCGCTCGTGCCCCGGGGGTCGGCGCGACCGCGGGATCGCCCACCGGGTCGCTCCCGGAGACATCGGGGGCGGCCGTCGTGTCGGACATGTCGTCGGCCCTGAGCACGGTGACCGCAACCTCCTCGGCGACGGCGTCGCGGGAGCGGCCCCCGTTCCCGCCGCCGTCCCGGGGCCGGACGACCGCGGCGTCCGCCGTCGGGGCGGCGGACGCGCCGACCCCGTTGCCCAGGCGCGCGGACCGGATGACGCGGTACTCCTCCGGGCTGAGCAGGGTGTCCGCCTCGCCGCGGGTGATCTCCTTGGCGTAGGTCCGCGACTCGGTCCGCCCGTTGATCGAGGTGAGCACCACGCCGTCACCGTCGCTGTTGAGCAGCGCGAGGGAGAACGAGCGCGCGCCCGACATCTCCTCCAGGGCGTCGTAGTGCAGGACCGCGACGTCGCGCACGGCACGCGGGTCCACACCGGAGGCGTTGACCGAGACCGCGCGGTCGGCCAGCGCACGGGAGTCACCACTGATCTCCCGGGCCCGGACGAGCGCGTACCCGCCGAGGATGAGCCCACCCACACCAGTGAGCATGCCTATCGAAGTCAGGATCGTTGTGAACACAGCGCGAGCGTATCGCTACACAAAGCACGGATGGAGCTACTCGCGGCGATTCGAGCGAGTAATTTGACCGACTTTTCGGGAAAGATCTCCCCTGGTCGACCGGGCTCTTCCTCGGGCACGGTCCCACTGGCGCCGGACCGTCGGCCGGAACTCCCGCACGGCGAGCGCCCTGGCGACGTCCGCGAACTGCCGTGCCCGGTGCAGCTGCGCGCGAAGATCGGTGCCGGTCGCCCGGTGCTCCAGGGGCACCTCGACCTCGACCACCCGGAATCCCGACCGCAGCACGTCGATGGTGAGGCCGGTCTCCACCCCGAAGCCCGACGCCAGCGGCAGTGCCGCCTCGAAGGCCGCCCTGGTCAGGCACCGCTGACCGTTGAGCGGCTGCTCCGGCTCCCAGCCGGTGACCCGCCGCACGCCGCCGCGCGCGAGTCGCACCACGAACCCGTGGCCGCCCAGGCGCATGCGGGTGGCGGGGAACAAGGCGATCGTCATGTCGGCCCGCCCCTCCAGGACCGGCGTGACCAGCGGTTCCGCCCTCTCGGCGGTCACCCCGAGGTCAGCGTCGAGGAAGAGGAGGTGACGCGGCGGGCGGCCGGCCCCGACCGCCTCGGCGGCCTCGATGGCGCGCACGCCCTCCGCACCGGTCTCCATGGCCGCGCCCTTGCCCCGGTTGCGGCCGTGCCGGAACACGTGGGCCCCCGCGTCGCGCGCGACGTCGGCGGTGCGGTCCGCGGAGCCGTCGTCGACGACGACGACGAAGTCCACCCCCGGCAGCGCGCCCGCGGCGCGGACGGTCGTACCGATCCTGGCCGCCTCGTCCTTGGCGGCGATCACCACGGCGACCCCCGCGGGGTCGCCGGTCTGTTCCCGGCCCACGGTCACCCGGCTACTTGACCGTGCCGGTCCCCGCGGCCACCGGCAGCGCGTCGAGCCCGGAGTGGATGGTGAAGACCTCGTTCAGTCCGGTGACCTCCAGAACCTTCACGACCGCCGCCTTCGGTGCCACGAGCTCCAGGTCACCCCCCTTGTCACGGGAGCGCTTCATCGCGGACAGCAGCACGCTGATACCGGTCGAGTCGCAGAACTCCGTCCGCGACATGTCGATGACCAGCCGCCGTGCCCCGCCCTCCAGGGCCTCCAGGAGGCCGCTGCGCAACTGGGGTGCCGTGTACAGGTCGATCTCACCGCCCACGGTTACCACCGCGAGGTCGTCCTGAGATCGGCTTGATATCTTCAACTCCACAGTCGTGACTGTAGCGTCCCGACCAGCCACGGGCCACCTCGTTGACGGTGTTTCGCGACATCGGTCACGTTCCTCCGGGTGACTCCCCGGGCGGACTCCGGCCCGACTCCGCGACCGCTCAGAGCAGAGCGCCCCAGGCGGGGGCGCTCTCCCGGACCTGGGCGCGCACCGCGACCACGTCGTCGGGGGCCGGGTCCGGGCGCGTGTCGGCGGAGCGGTGGCCGAGGGCGGCGAGACGACCGGGGGAGAGGTCGTCGACGCCGATGTCCAGAACCGCCCAGACCGTGGTCGTGGTCGCGTCCATCTCGGTGCCCCACTGGCCGGCGAGCGACTGGACGATGCCCAGTCCCCGCCCGCCCAGACCGGACACGGACGGGCGCGCCACACGCGGCATGGTGCTGGACCCGCCGTCGCGGACCGCGATCTCCACCCAACCGCCGGACGGCGACCGGTGGTCCACCCGCACCCGCCAGGACACGCCGACCGTGTCCTGCGGGTCCGGCAGCGGGGACGCGTGCCGGAGGGCGTTGCTCACGAGTTCGCTGAGGATGAGGGAGGCGTCGTCGACGCGCTCGGCACCGATCTCCATGGCGCGCAGGTCACTGCACAGCCGCTGGCGGGCACCGGTCACGCTCATGGGGGCGTAGGGAAGCGTGACGCTCCGCTCGACCCGGTACGGGCACGACCCGTCGTCGAGTGGTGTGTTGTCTCCTGACACGGCCTTCGTCCCTGCGCGTTGGTACTTCGTCGGGCGGTTCGGAACCCGCCCGATGTGTGCCAGCGAATTCCACCAGGGGTGGAAATGCCCCGATCACCACGCGCGGAAACCCTCACCGAGGTGAATCAACGACGACGGCTCACGTCTGCGGACGTGGATCGCTGACGCGGCAAGGCTTCGGGACTTTTCGAGGTTTTTGTGGTTTCTTGTGCCTCACGGTACTCAGGTGAGTGGTCCGCACCGGGCTTCCCGTCCCCGGTCCCCGTGCGTACGGTCACCGCCTCGGAAGACTCCCGGGATCCGGCTGCCTCCTCGTCACCGTTGCGGCACACCGGAACGGTGAACCGCATCCGCGTCCCCCGTGGCAGCCGGTGCGCGGTGACATCACCGCCCTGCTCCCGCGCCAACTGGCGGACGATGTACAACCCCAGGCCCAGGCCGCCGAATCGACTGCGGTCGCCACGCGCGCCCAAGCGCACGAACCGGCCGAAGACCCGCTCCTCGTCCCCCGCGACCATGCCCATCCCCTCGTCGTCCACGACGACCACGGCCGCGCCGTCCTCCGCGCGGGCGCAGACGTGGATCATGCCGCCCTCCGGGGAGAACTTGAGCGCGTTGTCCAGGAGCTGGTCCATGATCATGCCCGTGGCCAGCGGATCGCCCAAGGCCATCGGCAGATCCTCGCCGGCGGCCAGGACCACGTCGTGCCGGTCCGACAGCGGTCGGAACGCCTGGACCGCCCGCCTCAGCAGTTCCCGCAGGTCGAACTGGACCCGGTCGACGTTCAGCTCGCCGCGCGAGGCGTCCGACCCGAGGCGGAGCCGCTCCACCAGGGTGACCAGGTTGGCCGAGCGGTCCGCGATCGTCCCGACCGCCTCGCGCTGGGAGCGGGGGCTCAGCCTCCCCCACTTGCGCACGAGCGTGGTGGCCAGGCCGTGGATGACCGTGGTCGGCGTGCGCAGCTCGTGCCCGCTCGTGGCCAGGAAGAACTCCTGCTCCTCCTCCATCGCCCGCTGCGCGGTGATGTCGCGGAAGTCCACCACCCACTCGTGGGTGCGCGGGATACGCGCCATGAGGATCTCCAGCCAGCGGCCGCCCTTGAGCTGGTGTTTGATCGGCTCGCCGTGCGCGGTCGGCAGGGGGAACGGCGGGTGCCGCCCCTCCACGCTCTCCGCCGGATAGCCGGTGAGCTCCACCGCCGACCGGTTCCACTTGCGGACCCTGCCGCCGAAGTCCAGAACGGCGATCCCGTCCGCGCTGGAGTCCGCGACCACCTGTTCGTGCACGCGCTGGAGGTTGAGCTCCTCGTAGGCCATGGCGTTGCCGATCGCCACCCCGGCGTGCGCGGCGAGCAGCTCCAACAGCTCCAGCTCCACGTGCCCGACCTTGCGCTGGCTGTAGAGCGCGTACAGGGCACCGTAGGGGCGCCCGTGCACGTTGGACACGCACAGGGCGATGGTGTGCAGCCCCGGGAGGTCCGCCCAGACCAGGTCCTGGAGACCGCGCGTGTCCTCGTTGGCCAACAGCACCGACTTGCCGCTGCGCAGCAGCTCGCCGAACAGGCTCGTCTCCAGGGGCGCGCTGAAGCCCTGGAGACGGTCGGACAGGTCGGTGAGACTGACCAGCTCCACGCGGTCCTCGTTGAGCAGGACGAAACCGCCCGCGTCGGCCCCGGTCAGCTCCGTGATGCTCCGGGAGATCCGGTCGAGCACCGACTTCAGGCTGAGGTCGGCGTTGATGTCGACCACGACGTCGGTGAGCCTGCGCACCAGCCGCGCCCGCTCCATGGCCGCCGCCTGGACCTGCGCCTCGTTCTCGCACGGCTGGAAGGTCAGCACCCACCCGAGGGGCTCGCCGTCGGCGTCGAGGACGCAGCTGGTGCTGACCCGCACGTCGACGACCGTGCCGTCCCTGCGCACCCGGCGGGTGACGATGGACAGGGGCGTACCCGAACGCACCTGTTCGAGGACCGCTCCGTGCTCGGACCACAGCTCCGCGGGGACGAACGGCACCTCGCCGCCGACAGCCTCCTGCGCGCTCCACCCGAACATGCGCTCCGCCGCCGGGTTCCACACGGTGACACGGAGTTCGCGGTCGATACCGACCACCGCGTCCCCGGACGCGGCCAGAACGGTTTCGGCGCTGAGGGGCGCGCGCTCGGAACTCACCTCGTCATAGTGCCACCCTGAAGCGCCCCGGTGGCAGGGCTTCGCGCAATCCGATGAAAATCGGCGGCCGACCGCCTCAGATCACCGTCGGCTCCCCGCCGGTCTCCGCCGTCATGTCGCGGCCGGCGTGCTCCCAGGCCTGCATGCCCCCGGACACGTTGACCGCGTCCCACCCCGCCTGGTTCAGGGCCATGGCCGCCTGGGCGGAGCGACCGCCCGCGCGGCAGACGACGTACACCCTCCGGTCCTGCGGAACCTCGCCCGCACGCGCGCCGAGCTGGCCGAGCGGGATGTGCACCGCGTCCGGGGCGTGCCCCGACCGCCACTCGTCGTCCTCACGGACGTCGAGCAGGTAGGCGCCCTCCGGCACCTCCGTGACGACCGTCTCCGGAACACCGTGCTGAAACATGTCCGACCCCCTGGGTCCGTACCGAAAAAAACTTCGAGGAAACCGTGTCGACGCGGGAACCACGCGTACACACGCCACGTCCAAGACGTATGGCCCAGTACCCCTCGGTGACGACCCCGCCGACCCGCCTCGCCGCACTCGCAGCCCTCGGCCTGCTTCTTATCACGGCCTGCGGCAACGAGCCCGACGAGGTGAGCGCGGGCGCACCCGACGCCTCCAGTCCGTCCGACCCCACCGTTCCCCCCAGCACCGCCTCCGAGAACGACGCGCCCCCCGAGGAATCCCCCGGCGGCACCGACGACCCGATGCCCGTCGACACCGACCCGGACGCCGCGGTCTCCCTGGTGATCGAACGCGCCCTGGCCGACAACCAGTCCGTGCCCCCGGGGTCCGGGTACACGGAGGGGACGTGGACGCTCACGTGCTCCCCCGCGGGCGGGAACCACCCCGACCCCGAGGCGGCGTGCGCCGAGATCGAGGCCGTCGGCACCGAACCGTTCCTCCTCGACACCACCGACATGATGTGCACCGAGCAGTACGGCGGCCCCGAGGTCGTCACCGTCACCGGACACATCGACGACGTCCTGGTCGACACCGAGTTCAACAAGAACGGCGGCTGCGAGATCGACCGCTTCGAGGACGTGAGCACCGTCATCGTCCCCTGATCCCGCCTGTCACGAACCTCCGCCCCGTCCGGGGCGGAGCGGGGGAGGGGACCGGTCGCGGGCGCACCGGTCCCCTCCCCCGCCTCCGCGGGCCGGGAGTCAGGACGTGTGGGGCGTGTCCCAGAAGGCGACCTCGTGGCGCATACCCTCCAGGAAGAGGCGCTCGGCCCGCTCGGGGTCGGGCCGGGCCTCCTCCAACCTGCGCCCGTAGTGCTCGGTCAGCCGGGTGAATGCGGGGTCGGCGTAGGTGTCCACCCAGCGCGCGTACCGCGGGTCGCCGGGGCGCGACGCCGCCAGTGCGATCCCGAGCTGGTTGTAGCCCCACATGCACGGGTACACGGCGGCGAGCCCGTCCCGGTAGTCGGCGGCGGCCTCCAGCAGCCACGAGGTGTAGGCCGCGCACGCGGGACCCTTCTCCTTCGTGGTCAGGTCCGCGCCGAACTCGCCCGACAGCGAGCGGTGCAGTTCCAGTTCCTCGTTCAGCGTGCTGTGCGCGATCCCCACCAGGTCGGCCAGGTGGTCGTCGGGCGCCTGCCACGCCAGGCGCGAGAAGGCGCGCGCGTAGTCCAGCAGGTACAGGTGGTCCTGCTCCAGCCAGTAGCGGAACGCGCGCTCGTCGAGGTCGCCCCGGGCGATCCCGGCGACGGTGGGGTGGGCCAGCTGCTCGTCGACCAGCGGACGTCCGATCGCGTGAAGTCGTTCGATGATGCTCACGTTCGCAGTGTGCCACCCCGCCCCTCGGCCGGGGAGGGCAGGTCCGGGCACAAAAGAGACCCGGTGGGGACCGCAGAGCGATCCCCACCGGGTATGTTGTGGGCGAGGAGGGATTTGAACCCTCACATCCTTTCGGACACACGGACCTGAACCGTGCGCGTCTACCGTTCCGCCACCCGCCCGAGTGACCTTCATCCAGTTGTATTGCCAGGTGGTGCGGGCCTTTCGGCCTGTCCGCCTGGCGACATTGATAAGGCTAGCACGGTCTGAACGCGGTTCGCACACGCTTTCCGGGCCACCCGTGACCGGCTCCGGGCGCACCCACCGGGGGGTGCGCCTGAATCCGGGGGCACCCCGGCCCGGTTACGATCGTCTACACATACGGAGTGGAGTACAAGGGAGGTACCTCGTGGGAGTGCTCCAACGCTTCGAACGCAGGCTTGAGGGCATGATCGAAGGCACCTTCGCGATGGCCTTCAAGTCTGAGCTCCAACCTGTCGAGGTGGCGAGCGCCGTTCAGCGGGAGATGGACGAACGAGCCGCGATCGTCGCGCAGGGACGCACACTCGTCCCGAACGACTTCATCGTCGAGCTCTCCGCCAGCGACAGGGAGCGCTTGGAGGTCTACGCCGACAGCCTCGGACAGGAGCTGGCCAAACTCGCCCGCGACTACGCGACGGAGCAGGGATACTCCTTCGTCGGCCCGGTCCGCGTCCACTTCCGGCCGGACGAGGGTCTCAAGACGGGACGCTTCCGCATCCGGTCGGGCGTCGTACGCGGCACCATGGTCAGCAAGGAGGGCGAGGTCCGGCAGCCGGTCGGCGATCCCGGAGCGACCGGGGGCGAACGCCAGGCCGGGCATCCGCGCCTGCTCATCTCTCCGGGTGGCGCCACCGCCGAGGGCAGCATCGCCAGCCACGGCATGCAGCAGTCCTTCGAGCTCACCACCCCCGTCACGCTGCTGGGCCGCGGCACCGACTGCGACCTGCGGCTCGTGGACAACGGGGTGTCCCGCCACCATGTGGAGATCCGTCTGGACGGCGACGAGGCGATCCTCGTCGACAAGGGCTCCACCAACGGGACCTTCGTCAACGGACAACAGGTCCGGCAGGCCCGCCTGGTGGACGGGAGCAGGATCAGCCTCGGCCGCACCACCATGACGTTCCGGCGCGACTGAGCGGAACCGACCGGGAGTTCGGCCGATCAGACTCGGCGGGATCGAAACCAACCCCGTCCCACCGACGTCTGACTGGTCGAAATCCGGTGGTGGCCGATTGCGGTACCGCTGTCGGATATGTGTCCGGGACGGTAGTCTCCGCGAAGACCTGACCGATCGGGCAGACTGTCCGCGGCCCCGGGGCCGCGGACCAGTGACCACGACAACTCACCGACCCGAAGGTGAGGCAGACTCGGTGGCGGCGCCGACGACCGTCACCCCGGCCGGAGCACGACAGGGGCTGAAGAGCGGTTCGATGTCCAACCTGACCCTCATATTGATCAAGATCGCGTACCTTGCGGTGCTCTGGCTGTTCGTCCTCATGGCGGTCGGGGTCATCAGCACCGACCTCTTCGGCCCGTCGAAGAAGAAGTCCCGGAAGAAACGGCCCCGCCCCCAGGCCCGTTCCGCGTCCGGCGGCGGCCCGTCCCGGCCCGCCCCGGCCCGCCAGCAGCGCCCGCAGCGGCAGCGCCGCAACGAGCCCGTGGTCCTGGCGGTCACGCAGGGGCCCCTCGCCGGCACCACCGTGGACCTGGCGTCCCAGCCGATCCTCATCGGCCGCGCACCCGACTCGACCCTCGTCATCACCGACGACTACGCCTCGGGTCGCCACGCCCGCGTCTACTCCGAGGGCGGCCGCTGGTTCGTGGAGGACCTCAACTCCACCAACGGCACCTATCTCGGCCAGCAGAAGCTGAACCGCCCCCAGCCCATCACGGTGGGGCAGCCCATCCGTATCGGCAAGACCGTCCTGGAACTGCGCAAATGACAATCGCTCTCCGATACGCGGCGTACTCCGACGTAGGATGCCTCCGCGAAGGCAACGAAGACTCCGGTTACGCGGGCCAGCACCTGCTCGCGGTGGCCGACGGCATGGGCGGCTACGCGGGCGGCGAGGTGGCCAGCTCGATCGCGATCTCCACGATCCGCCGGCTCGACACCGAGTCCTACGGCGCCGAGGAGATGGCCGAGTCCCTCCAGCGGGCCGTCGAGCAGGCCAACGCCTCCCTGTCGCGGCGGATCATGGCCGAGCCCCAGCTCGAGAACATGGGCACCACCCTGACCGCGATGCTGTGGTCGGGTCCCCGGGTGGCCCTGATCCACATCGGCGACTCACGCGCCTACCTGCTGCGCGGACCGCGCTTCGAGCAGATCACCCACGACCACACCCTGGTGCAGACCCTCGTCGACGAGGGCAAGATCACCGAGGAGGAGGTCGCCACCCACCCGCAGCGCTCCCTGATCCTGCGGGCCCTGGACGGCAAGAGCCCGGTCGACCCGGACATCTCCATCAGTGAGGCCAAGCCCGGTGACCGGTACCTGCTGTGCTCGGACGGGTTGTCCGGCGTGGTCACGAAGAAGTACATCCACGAGACGCTGGCGACCGAGGCCGACCCGCACGCGGCGGCCAAGAAGCTCATCGACCTCGCCATCCGCGGCGGCGGTCCGGACAACATCACCGCCGTCATCGCCGACGTCATCGACACCGGCACCGACCGCGAGGGCCCGACCACCGAACCGAGGGTGGTCGGCGCGGCCGACCAGCGGTCCGAGATCGACGAACTAACCGGTGACAACCCCGCCAGACGGGCCCAGGAGCTGCGCGGTTCCGGGGGCGACACCGCGGAGATGGACCGGGTGGAGGACGTGCCCGGGCCCGGCTACTCCGGCCCCTACGACGACTTCGACGACCGGGCGCCCCGAGGGCGCGGGCGCGGACAGGCGGAGGCGGAGCCGGAGTACCGCAGGCGCCGCTGGTGGCCGGTGGTCGTGGCCTTCCTCGTCATCGTGGCGCTCGTGGCGGGCGGGGCCTACTACTTCGGCCGCCAGTACGTCGACGGCCAGTTCTACGTGGGCCCCTCCTCCTCGGGCGACACGGTGAGCATCTACCAGGGCATCGACACCGACATCGCGGGTTTCAACCTGTCGGAGGAGGTCGAGGCGACCGACATCCGCCTGGACGACCTCAGCGAGGGGGACCGCTCCTCGGTCGAGGACACCATTCCGGTCGACAGCCTGGAGGAGGCCCGGGACCGGATCGAGGTGATCAACGCGAACCTGGCCGAGGCCGCGGCGAACGACACCGACACGGCGGACGCCCAGGACAGCCGGTCGGAGGACCCGGAGTCGGCTGACACCGGCGCGGAGACCGCCGAGGACGCCGAGTCCGGGACCGGGACCGCGGACCCCGACGCCGCGACCACCCAGACCCAGGAATCGGGGTGACCCCGTGAGCACCGCCACCGCGGAGGCGCCCACGGCGCTCCCCCCGATCAAGCGGCGCAACGCCGAACTCGTCCTCGTCGCGGTCGCCATCGCCATCACCATGGCCGGGATCGCCATCGCCGGGCTGAACCTGAACGGCCGGATCCCCGCGGCGATGTGGACCGTCGGCCTGACCTTCGGCGTCCTGTCCGTCGCCGCGCACGTGGCCATGCGGTTCTTCGCCCCCTACGCGGACCCGCTGATCCTGCCGTGCACCCTGTTCCTCAACGGGATCGGGGTCGCGATGATCTGGCGGCTGGCCGCCGTCGGGGCCGAGGACATCGAGCGCTCCGGCGCGGGCATGCAGCTCGTCTGGTCCGGAATCGGGATCGTCTGCTGCTTCCTGGTCATCATCTTCCTCAAGGACCCCCGGGTCCTCCAGCGGTACACCTACATCAGCGGCCTGGTCGCGATCGTCCTGCTGCTCCTGCCCGCCATCCCCGGCCTGGGACGGTCGGTCTACGGCGCCCGGCTGTGGATCGGTGTCGGACCGTTCACCATGCAGCCCTCGGAGTTCGCCAAGATCGCGCTGGTGGTCTTCCTGGCCTCCTACCTGATGAACAAGCGACAGGTCCTGGCGATCGTCGGCAAACCGATCAAGATCGGCCGGTTCAAACTCATCGACCTGCCCCGCGGCCGCGACCTCGCCCCGATCGCCGTCGGCTGGGTCGTGGCGATCGGCATGCTGGTGCTCCTGCGCGACCTGGGCACCTCCCTGCTGCTCTTCGGGACCTTCCTGGCCATGCTGTACGTGGCCACCCAGCGCTCCTCGTGGGTGACCATCGGCCTGGCCATGTTCATGGGCGGCGCCACCGTCGCCTACTTCCTCTTCTGGCACGTACGCGCCCGGGTGAACATCTGGATGAACGCCTTCGACCAGGAGGTCTACAACGCGGTCGGCGGTAGCCAGCAGCTCGTGCAGGGCATCGTGGGCATGGGCTACGGCGGACTGTTCGGCACCGGTCTCGGCGGCGGCGAGGCGCACACCATCTTCGCCGCGGACAGCGACTTCATCCTCGCCTCCCTCGGCGAGGAGCTCGGACTGACCGGACTGCTCAGCGTGCTGATCGTGCTGTTCCTCCTGGTGGAGCGCGGCATGCGGATCGCCCTGGCGTCCACCATCCCGTTCAACAAGCTACTGACCAGTGGAATCGCCTTCCTCCTCGCCTACCAGGTCTTCATCGTCCTGGGCGGGGTGAGCAGGGTCATCCCGCTGACCGGTTCGACCACGCCGTTCATGGCGGCCGGCGGTTCGGCGCTCATGGCGAGCTGGATCATGATGGGCATCCTGCTGCGGATGAGCGACATCGCCCGCCGCCCGGCACCGCAAGCGATTCAGGACGAGGGCGCGACCCAGGTGATCCGACGATGAACACTCCGATCCGCCGGCTCAGCATCTTCACGATGGCGCTGTTCGCCATCCTGATGCTGAACCTGACCTGGCTCCAGGGGTTCCGCGCGGACGCGCTGATCGAGGATCCGCTCAACACGCGCCAGTACAGCGAGTACCTCAGCCGACCGCGCGGGCCCATCGAGGTCGCGGGGGAGAGCGTCGCCTTCTCGGAGAACATCGCCGAGGAGAACACCGATCCCCTCTACCAGCGCGAGTACACCGGCGGCGGTATGTACACGCCGATCACCGGCGTCCTCAGCGTGTACAGCACCACCGGCGTCGAGAGCGCACAGAACTCGCTGCTCGACGGCACCGACGACCGGCTCGCGGTGCGCAACTTCCGCGACATCATCACCGGCCGCGAGCCCGAGGGCGCCCGGGTCCAGCTGACGCTCAACCCGGCGGTCCAGGAGGCCGGGTACAACGCCTTCCGGGACGGCGGCCTCCAGGGCGCCGCGGTGGCGGTCGACCCGAACACCGGAGCGGTGCTCGGCGCCGTCTCCTACCCCACCTTCGACGCCAACGACGTCGCGAGCGTCACCGACCGGAACACGGCCGTCACCAACTTCCAGGAGCTGGAGAACGACCCGAACCAGCCCCTGCTCAACCGCGCCTTCAACGAGCTCTACCCCCCGGGCTCCACGTTCAAGGTCGTGACCGCCGCCGCGGCGATCGAGAACCTGGACGCCACGCCCGAGAGCACACAGGAGGCCCCGGACCTGCGCGAGTTCCCGTCCGGCCCCCCGCTGCCCAACGCCACGTCGGGCGGCACGTGCAACGGCGGCGAGCCGGACACCCTGGCGCACTCGATCCAGATCTCGTGCAACACGTCCATGGCCAACTGGGCGATCGAGATGGGCGGCCAGGCCCTGTCCGACCAGGCCGCCGCCTTCGGGTTCAACCCGCCCGAGGATGAGGAGCTCCAGGTGCCGCTGAGCGTCACGCCGAGCCTGGCGCCGCCGGAGACCGACGAGAGCATCCTCGGCCGCGCGGGCATCGGACAGTCCAACGTCCAGGCCACCCCGCTCCAGATGGCCATGGTGGCCGCCGGTGTGGCCAACCGGGGCGAGGTCATGCGCCCCTACGTGGTGGAGTCGGTGCTGGACTCGGACATGTCCGTGATCACCGAGACCCAGCCCGAGACCTTCTCCCAGGCGGTCGAGGCGAGCACCGCCGAGGACCTGCGCGACATGATGGTGCTGGTCACCGGCCCGGACGGCTCCGGCACCAACGCCGCGATCCCCAACGTGGAGGTCGCGGGCAAGACCGGCACCGCCGAGACCGGCGGCGACCAGGGCACACACAACTGGTTCATCGGTTTCGCCCCCGCTGACGACCCCGAGATCGCGGTCGCGGTCGTGGTCGAGCACGGCGGCGTCAGCGGCAACCAGCTGGCGGCGCCGATCGCCCGCCAGATGATGGAGGCAGTGGTACTGGAGTGAGCGCCTACGAGCCCCCGTCCCAGAATGGTCCCGGTGGACTCGCCGGGACCGTTCTGAGTTCCCGTTACCGGCTCGAGGAGCAGGTGGGTTCCGGCGGCATGGGCGCCGTCTGGAAGGCCACGGACACACTGCTCAACCGGCCCGTGGCGGTGAAGCTGCTGCACCCGTCCCAGATGGCGGAGCCGACGGCCCGGCAGCGGTTCCGCACCGAGGGACGGATCGCCGCCGGACTGTCCCACCCCGGGATCGCCCAGGTCTACGACTACGGCGAGGAGGACGGGCGCGCTTTCCTCATCATGGAACTCGTGGTCGGGGAACCGCTCTCCCAGTTGCTGCGCGAGCAGGGCCGCCTGAGCCCGGACCGGACGCTGGACTTCGTCTGCCAATCCGCCCAGGCCCTGGCCGCCGCGCACGCACGCGGTGTGGTGCACCGAGACATCAAACCGGGAAACCTGCTGGTCACCGGCGAGAGCCAGATCAAGCTCACCGACTTCGGCATCGCCCGGGGCGACATGTCGGTCACGCTCACCCAGACCGGCATGGTCATGGGGACCGCCCAGTACATCTCGCCGGAACAGGCCTCCGGGCGGCCCGCGAGCGCGGCCTCGGACCTGTACGCGCTCGGTGTGGTGGCCTACGAGTGCCTGGCGGGGCAGCCGCCGTTCACGGGGGAGAACCCGGTGGCGCTCGCCCTGGCCCACACCCGCGACGAACCCCCGGAGCTGCCCGACGACGTCCCGGCCGACGTCGACGACCTCGTGTCGGTCCTGCTCCTGAAGGACCCCGACGAGCGGCCCGCCTCGGCGAGCGAGGTGGCGCACATGGCGGCCGTCATCCGCTCGAACGCCGGGACCGGTCCGCCGACACCGTCCGCCGGGTTCGGCTCCGTCGCCCGGACGGCCGTGGTCGGCGCGGTGACCGACACCGGCCCCGTGCGCAGGCGAACCGCCGACCAGGAGATCGTAACCCCTGGTGGCCAGGGTGACTCGGCTAGGCTGTCGGGTGCGTCCCGACGGCGTGTCAGCCTCCCGGTCGTCCTCGCCGTGGTCGTGGCGACGTTCGTCGTCGCGGCCGCCGTGGTGGCCGGGTTCCTGTACAACGGGACGCCCGAGGCCGACCCCGTACGCGACTCCGTCGAACCTCCGGCCCGGACGGAACCGTCCTCCCCCGCGCCCTCGGAGGCGACGGAGGAACAGGGCGGTGCGCCCGAGCAGCCCTCCAACGACGGAGCCGGCACGGGGTGGACCAACGAACCGGAGGAGACCGTCCAGGAGGAGGACCCCAGCCCGGAAGAGGACGAACCGACCGACGAGGTCCCCGACGAACCGTCCGTGCCCGTGGATGACGGCGGCACGACTCCCCCCGTCGACGACGGCGGCGGCGACGGCGGCGGCGGCGGGGAACCCCCGACACCAGACGACCCGGGCGACGGAGGCAGCGAGACCACGTCCCCGACGGAACCATGACGAGGAAATGAGCGAACGACGCTCTGGGTAGGCGGCGGCCCGCGGGCGGCCACCGGAAGACACGAGGATTAGTACACGACATGTCCCAGCCCCGGCTCCTTGGTGGACGCTACGAACTCGACACCGTCGTCGGGCGCGGCGGCATGGCCGAGGTCCACCGCGCACGCGACCTCCGGCTCGACCGGCTCGTCGCGATCAAGACCCTCCGACACGACCTCGCCCGCGACCACGTGTTCCAGGCCAGGTTCCGCCGCGAGGCGCAGTCCGCGGCCTCCCTGAACCACCCGGCGATCATCGCCGTCTACGACACCGGCGAGGACGTGGTGGACGGTGTGTCCCTCCCGTACATCGTCATGGAGTACGTGGACGGGCGCACGCTGAAGGAACTCCTCGACGACGACCGGCGCCTGCTGCCGGAGCGCTCCGCCGAGCTCGTCGACGGCATCCTGAACGCGTTGGAGTACAGCCACGACAACGGGATCGTCCACCGCGACATCAAGCCCGCCAACGTGATGCTGACCCGCAACGCCGAGGTCAAGGTGATGGACTTCGGCATCGCCCGTTCGATGGGCGACGACCAGGCGACCATGACCCAGGCATCCCAGGTCATCGGTACCGCCCAGTACCTGTCACCGGAGCAGGCGCGCGGTGAGCGGGTCGACCCGCGCAGCGACATCTACTCCACCGGGTGCGTGCTCTACGAACTGCTCACCGGTCAGCCCCCGTTCACCGGGGACTCCCCCGTGTCGATCGCCTACCAGCACGTGCGTGAGGAGCCCGTTCCGCCGACCGAGGTCGACCCGCAGATCCCGGACTGGCTGGAGGACGTCACCCTCCGCGCGATGACCAAGGACCGCGAGGAGCGCTACCAGAACGCCGCGGAGATGCGCGCGGACATCCAGCGCGGCCTGGCCGGGATGCCCACCCAGGCGGGCACGATGGCCATGGCGGCCGCGGGCGCGACCACTGCCCTGCCGCCCGCGAACGGCGGCGGGTACGGCGGATACGACGACGGCTACGACCGGTACGACGACTACGACGACCGGTACGACGAGGAGCCGCGCAAGGGCGGCGCGGGCAGGGCCGCCCTGTGGGCCCTCCTGGCCGTGGGCGTGATCGGGTCCCTGGTGCTGGCCTTCTGGCTGATCAACCGGAACGACCAGCCGACCGTCGAGGAGGTCGCGCTCCCCGACGTGGTCGGTGAGGCGGAGGACGCCGCCAGGTCGACCCTGGCCGGCGAGGGCTTCGAGGACATCACCACCGAACAACGCGCCGACGAGGCCGAGCCCGGAACGGTCCTGGAGACCGACCCGGAGGCCGGGACGCCGCACCCGGTGGACCAGGAGGTCGTCCTGGTCGTGTCCTCCGGCCCGGAGGCCGTGGAGATCCCCGGCGTGGAGGGGCAGACCGAGGCACAGGCCCGGAGCACTCTCGGCGACGCGGGGTTCGAGAACATCACCGTGGAGCAGCGGGCCAGCGAGAACGTCACCCAGGGCAGCGCGGTGGGCACCGATCCGCCCGCGGGCGACGAGGTGGATCCCGGCACGGAGATCACGCTGTACCTCTCCTCCGGCCCGGAGCAGGTGCAGGTGCCCGAACTGGTCGGCATGACCCGTGACCAGGCCGAGGCCGCGCTGGAGCAGTTGGGGCTCAGCGCCCAGATCACCGAGCAGCCGACCGCGGACTCGACGCCGGGCCTGGTGCTCTCCCAGTCCATCGCGGCCCAACAGCAGGTCCCGTCGGGAACCGTGGTGACGCTGACCGTCGCGGTGGCACCCGCAGAACCCCAGCCCCCGACGGACGGCGAGACGGACCCGGAGAACCCGGGGCAGCCCCCGACGGACGGCGAGACGGACCCGGAGATCCCCGGTGGTCCCGGCGACGGCGAGGACGGACTCTTCTTCCGGAACCCCTGAGGGCCCGGGAAAGGTGGGGGCCGCGCTCTTCGGAGCGCGGCCCCCCGTCGTTTCCGGAACCCGGGGCAGGATCGTGTCCACACGGCGGTGACGGGGGAGTGCCCTGGGGCGTAGACTGTGGAGCGTTTCGAACCGCCCACCTCTCTGGAGCAGCGCCCGTGCCCAAGTCCCGCAGCGACCGCAAGAAGAAGGCCGTCTACACGCCGCCTCCTTCCAAGGAGAAGCCCAAGGTCACTCCACGCTGGCTGGTTCCGACCATGCTGGGCTTCTTCATCGCGGGCATCCTCTGGATCGGCGTGTACTACATCGCCGGCCAGTACATCCCGTACATGCAGGACTGGCACAACTGGAACCTGCTCATCGGCTTCAGCGGCATCATCGCGGCCGTCGTCCTGTCCACGCGCTGGCACTGACGAACGTACCCCCAGGGGTTTCCACAGGGTTATCCACAGGCTGTGGGTAGCCTCCTTCGGCATGTCCGCATCCCGGGCGGTTCAGGCGGGGCGCACCACGGGCCCCGGACGCGTGTCCGGGGCCCGTCACGTCATCGGAGGCCCTGTGCGGTGCCCGGCACCGCTCAGACGAGCCCCGGGACGACGAGCAGCGCGGCCACGAGCAGGGCGGCGAGGGCCACCGTCGACAGCGTGTGCACGACCGTGCGCCTCGTCGCGCCCGCGTCCCGTCCCGGCAGGTAGGCGAAGACCGCCCCCAGGGCCAGGCCGGCCACCAGGCCGCCGATGTGGGCGGTCCAGGAGATGTTCGGGACGACGAAGGTCAACACGAGGTTGACCGCCAGGAGCGCCCCCACCATCCGCAGGTCCAGCCGGAGCCTCCGGCCGATCACGAACACCGCGCCGAAGAGCGCGAAGATCGCCCCGGACGCCCCCACCGCGAACCCGTGCGGCTCGACGAGCGTGGTGAGCACCGACCCGGCGACGGCGCCCAGGATCCACAGCGCGAGGAACCTCCCGTGCCCCAGCCAGCGCTCCAGCTGGGTGCCCAGGAGGAACATCGCGTAGCCGTTGAACAGCAGGTGGAAGACCCCGCCGTGCAGGAAGGCGGCGGTGATCAGCCGGTACCACTCGCCGTTCAGGACCCCGAGCCTCTCCCCCCACTCGGTGACCCCGGAGCCCAGCATGCCGAACTCCCAGATCAGGGGGGAGGATCCGGCCGACCCGACCCCGGTCACCAGCTGGGCCAGGTAGCCCGCCGCCATCAGGACCAGGATCGTCCAGGTGACGTAGGGCTTGCTCACGGCCCTGCCGCCGAAGGCGGTACGGGCGGGGCGCGTCGCACGCCTGCCCGCCGCCACGCAGCCGGGGCACTGGAACCCCACCGACGCCTCGACCATGCAGTCCGGGCAGATGGGCCGCTCACACCGGGTACAACTGACGCCCGTCTCCCGGCCGGAGTGCCGGTAGCAGGTGCGCGGTGCACCGGGGGGCGGTGACGACGCGGTCATGGGCGGGTTCTCACTCCTCGGGCTCTGGGCACGTCGGTCCGCGCTATCGGGTGATCTCGACGGACTCGACGGTGACGTCCGTGAGCGGACGGTCGTTCGGGTCGGTCTTGACGTCGGAGATCCTCCTGACCACGTCGGAGCCCTCGACCACCTCGCCGAAGATGGTGTGGCGGCCGTTGAGCCAGTCCGGCTCGCCGACGGTGATGAAGAACTGCGAGCCGTTCGTGCCCGGACCGGCGTTGGCCATGGCGAGCAGGAACGGACGGTCGAAACGGAGGTTCGGGCTGATCTCGTCACCGAAGGTGTAGCCGGGGCCGCCGCGCCCGGTACCGAGCGGGCAGCCGCCCTGGATCATGAAGTTCTCGATCACCCGGTGGAAGATCGTGCCCGTGTAGAGGCTGTCGTTGGACATCTTCCCGGTGGCGGGGTCCATCCACTGCTTGGAGCCCTCGGCCAGGCCGATGAAGTTGGCGACCGTCTGGGGAGCCTCCTTCTCGAACAGCCTGACGACGATGGTCCCCTCGGAGGTCCTCAGCCGCGCCGTGGGCTGACCCTTGGAATCCGACACCTGAGCGCCTTTCGGTCGAGCGTACTTGTGTGATTACGTTACCCGTCCGGTCCCATCGGTTCGCCGGAACCCCGTTGACCTGTGGACGACCGGCCCGGTGTCGAAGCGCCAAACCGAGAAGGAGAGGACGTAAGTTGAGATAACACCCGGATAACACGGCGACCAGCCGCCCGCTGGGTGGACGGAGAACGATCGAAGGAGCTGAAGACGTGCCCATCACTTCGAAGCGTCGCAAGGCACGCAAGGAGGCGGAGGCGACCCTCGCCCGCCTCCAGGAGCTGGCCCGAACGCAGGCGGACCGCTTCGGCCCGTACGCCGACCAGGCACGGGACCAGGCCGCCCTGAGGCTCCTCCAGGCGCGCGGGTGGACCGCTCCCCGGCTGGAGACGGCCGCACAGCGGGTCGAGGACACGGTGGCGCCGCGGGTGGCCGGGATGCTCAACGCGGCGGCGCACCGGGTCGAACCGCGCCCGGCACCGCGCGGGAAGGGACGCCTGTGCGGGGTCCGTGTCCCCCGCGCGGCTCTGATCGGTGGTGCGGCCGTGGTCGGCGGTGTGATCGTGTACTCGCTGATCCGGCTGCGCCAGGCGTCCCAGGACGCGGAGTGGCAGGAGCACCTCGACCAGGCCCGCGACCAGGTCCGTGAGACCCGGGAGAACCTGGAGGAGAAGGCCACCTCGGCCAAGGAGAAGGTCCGTGCCGCCACGAGCCACGAGCGGGCCGAGAAGAACGGACACCCCGACCACTGACGCGCGGGGGCGCGGCGGTGTGTCCCCGCGCCCTCCCCCGTCGCCCTCAGTCGTCCTTGAGCACGCGGAAGAACATGGGATAACGCCAGTTCCTCCCCATGAGGGCGGCCAGCGAGGCGACGGCGGGAAGGATCATCACGCCGAGGACGACGTAGGCGGTGACCAGCAGCGGAAGGACCAGCCAGACGAGCAGCAGGCTGCCGATCCCGGCGATCAGGCAGAAGAGCTGGAAGTTCAGCGACTCCATGGCCTGGCGGCGGACGTAGGGCGAGAGCCTGTCGCTCGCCAGGAAGATCAGCAGCGGGACCACGACCGGGAAGAAGTAGTTCCCCGCGTGGGCGCAGGCCGCGACCACGCGTTCCACCGGTGTACTGGGCAGCGCCGCCCCGGGGTCGGCGGTCTTCCCGGGAGCCCCGAGGGGGCCCGGCGGACCGCCCGGTGCCGGCGTCAGATCCCGGGTGAGCGGTTCCAGGTCGCCCCGCACCTTGGCCCGCATCGCGAGGTCCAGGCGCTGGTCGAACTCCTCCTCGTCCAGCTGGCCCAGGCTGTAGGCCTCGCGGAGCGTCTCGGCCACGGCGTCCCGGTCGGCGTGCGTCAGGCGGAGCTGCGGATGCTCCTGCGGGCGCCGCATCGGGTACTGACGGTCCTGCGCTGCCACTCCCACTCCCAACGCCGAAGGGGGCACGGCCGTCCTCCCACGTACCGTGCTCCCTCCATCATGCGTCATGCGCGGGCGGCCGGGCATCGGGGCACACCCTGATCCTCCCCTGATCCCCTCCTGGGGTGCCCCGACGGTGTCTCCTGCGGACCGCGCTCCACCACCGCCCGCGGAGTGCACCGCGACGGGGTGGAACACCTCCGCTAGCTCCGTACGGCGACGGGCGCGTCCCTGCGGGCCTGCTCCGCCTCGTAGTGACGCTCGGCGGAGGTCAGCAACTCGTACCAGTCGGTCACGTCCTTGCGCCGACGAAGCAGGGCGCGGCGCTCGCGTTCGGTCATGCCTCCCCAGACACCGAACTCGATGCGGCTGTCCAACGCCTCGGCCAGGCACATCGTGCGCACGGGGCAGCCCCGGCAGATGAGCTTGGCACGGTTCTGGGCGGCACCCTGCACAAAGAGGGCGTCGGGGTCGATCTCCCGACATTTGGCTCGGGCCGCCATCTTCTCATTCCACATGTTGCCCCACTCCCAAGATCAGCATGTGTGGTGATCGGAAATCCCGCCGGACGGCCGGCGCGACCGCCGACGGAAGACGAGGAACGGCCGATCCGAGGACTGCCAGACGGGGGGCCGCGGCTCGTCTTCGGGGGTTGGTCGTTTCGGCGCGCTGTCTTCCTCGTTGTCGTTGGTGTCGAAACTACGGATCGTCCCTGTTCACCAACAGTCCCCAAGTGGCCTATTTCTCATATGGCCCACTAGGGCCATTGCACTTCTGGGATGTGTCATCATACACACACGGAGAGTCACTAGATGTGGTAGAGCCGAAGTCATTCCACAGCAACCGGGATGACCTGCGAGTTCGCCGCAACAACCCAGTGTCGCGCGGGATCGGGCGAAGCGGTCACCCCACCCGATCGGACTAGAACCCGTGCACACAACGCAACGGCCGCCCGGGACACCGCCCCACGCGCCGTCCCGCCGCGGCCGTCCGACGCCTGACCTGGCCCTCCACCCGTGTGAGGGCTTCGGACCTCGCGGATCGGCGGGCCGCGGCCCGCCCCACCGCGGTGCGGACGCTCCCCGGCCCGGGGAGGCCGGTCGGGACTTCGACGCGTCCGTCTCGGCGGGCGCGGACGCGCGGGAGAGATGGAGGTGTTCCGTCCTCATCGGGCCGTCGGGCCCGATGGCGGGGCACGCGCCCGGACCGCCTGGCGACGCGGGCAATGTGCACCATACGTGCGACGGCCGCCCGGGCGTGTGCCCGGGCGGCCGTCGTGACGTCTTCTGGCTGTGGAAAGACGAGTGGAGCCAAGGGGAGTCGAACCCCTGACCTCCGGTATGCAAAACCGGCGCTCTGCCAGCTGAGCTATGGCCCCTGAACCCAAGGAGAGCATACCTTCATCCGAAGGCGGTCCCGGTCACAGGGACCGCGAAGCCGTGGGTCGCACCACGGGTACACCGGCCCACCCACGTCTTCGTGTCACTGACGGACGAGCGCGGGACACCCCACTCGCCCGCCGCGCGATCAGCTCTCGCTGGCCGCCGTGGCCTCGGTCCACAGGTCGAGCTCGGCGCGGTCCGCCTGGATCTTGCGGTAGACGGCGAAAGCCCCGAGGGCCACCAGCGCCAGAACGATGATCTTCTTCACTGTCTGGACCCTTTCATCCGGTTCCTACACACGAGCACCCGCCGGCTGCGGGGGCTCCAAGAGAACTTTATGAGGTTGTCACCAAGAGACTAGCAAGGGATCCGACCGGGGGCTCAGGTGAGCAGTGCCATACGGCGCAGGATCCCGACGGTGGCCTCGGGCGACACCGCGACCCGGACGAGTTCGGACCACACCCTCTCGCACGAGCCAACCGCCTCCTCCGCTTCGACGATCATTCCGCCCTGGGTGGCCTCCACGTACGCCAGCGAAGCCTCGCCCTCGTCGAACTCAAGGACGGAGAAGGGCCCCGCGACACCCGGGTGCGGTCCCGCGGAGGTCGGGAGGAGTTGGAGTGTCACCCGGCCCGATCCGGCGAGTTCGATCATGCGGGCGGCCTGTGCCCGGAACAGCGAGAGATCGGACACGACACGCTGGAGCGCGTCCTCCTCCACCACCGCGTGGTAGCGGAGCAGACCGCCTCCGTCGAGCACCTCCTGGCGCTTGAGATAGGCCGCGACCATCCGCTCCGCACCCTCCTCACCGTGTCCCACGGCCCGCGCGACCACGGCGGTGTAGTCGGGGACCTGGAGGAGGTCCGGGACGAGGATGCCCGAGTACACCCGGACCCCGACCGCACCCGCCTCGTTGCCCACGTAGGCTGACGGGAGCACGTCCTCGTACTCGGTCCACCACGGCCTCAGCCGTGACTCCCGCACCAGGGTCAGAATGGCCTCCCGCTGCCCGCCGGAGACACCGTAGAGGCGCAGGAGGGCGGAGATCTCCATCACCGAGGGCCACTTGCGGATGCCCGTCTCGATGTGGCCCAGCTTGGCCGGGGACCACTCCAGCTCCTCCGCAACGTCGCTGAGCGTCATTCCCGCCTCCACACGGCGGCGACGCAGTTCCGCGGAGAGTCGGCGACGACGAACCGTGGGGCTGCTCATAACACGGCTCCAATGACACAGGGTGAAGGTATGTTCCCAGCGAAACATGGCATCTAGCATCTAGCAATGCGTTTCTAGAAATAGGACACCCCACGCGCCCCATATGTCGCAGAAGGAAACAGCGTACGATGGAGGCGCGTTCCCGCACACGTAGAGGACATCCATGAGCTACCCCATTGACGACGCCGAGCAGCTGATCGCGAACGCTGAGGCCGAGATGCCGCCGAGCACGCGCTCCCGCCTGATCGCCAAACTCCGCATGGGGAAGCACATCGACGAGGCCGCCTCCGAACTCGGCATCACGCCCAGGACGGTCTTCTCCACCGCGCGCATCCTCCAGTCGTTCGGCGACCAGCTGGACGCCACCCTGACGGAGCAGCGCGACCCCGCTCTCCGCCACGGCACCGTCACCGGCTACAACAAGCGCTGCCGCTGCCCCGAGTGCCGGAGCGCACTCCAGCAACACGTGTAGTGTCCGCGTCCGGCCAAGGCCACGACCTGCGCTAACGCCCCGTTAACCCAGACTTCTCGAACGAATCCCGCGCACGCAGGCTTATCGGCTCGGAGTTTGGGGAGATCGCTCAACATGAACGAGCACGTGGACTGGTCGACGATGAGCGAAGAGGACTTCGTGGCGCTGCTGCGGCAGTTGATCGAGAGCCCCGAGGCCGACGAGGACCAGTAGCCCCCCGGCGAACTCCCCCCGGGGCGGGTGCCCCGGGGCGGCGCGTGATGCACCGCACCGGCCTTCCGGTTCCCCCATGAGGAGAGCGGTCACCGGAAACGGTCGTATGCCCCCGGTCGGCGAAAGCGACCGGAACCACAATGCTCCGGATTCATGCGTACGCCGCCGCATCCACTCCGGTTTCACATGTTCACAATGATGCGCGCACAAAAAGAGGGGGCCGTCCCCACAAGGACGACCCCCTCCAAGAAAAACCGTGGCAGCGACCT
>NZ_JBVMUY010000045.1:0-9366 GCF_055632325.1 Nocardiopsis sp. KDC1DS13DA1 | reverse complement strand
ACGACGAGGCGAGCCGCGAGCGAGGAACGAGCGGCAGGCGACGCCGAGGAGGAACGACCCCTGTCCTTAGGGCGCCCGAACCCGGTCCGAAGCGAAGCGGAGGACCAAAAAACACAACCTACAGCGGCAGGACCGCCCGCAGGAGGAAGCCGCCGTCATCGGTGCGTGACGCCGACAGCGTGCCCCCGCCCGCCGCCACGCGCTCCGACAGCCCGGACAGACCGTTCCCCGAGGACTCCGGCTCCGGGCTCCCGCCCGACCGCGCACGGTCGTTGGACACCTCCACCACCAGCGACTCCGTCCCCGTACCGGCCTCCCGCGCCCGGTCGAACCCGATCCGGCAGCGCGTGGCGTCGCTGTGCCGCAGCACGTTGGTCACCCCCTCGCGCACCACCCACGCGGCCAGCACCGCCGAGTCCCGGGACGGCTCCAGCCCGTCCAGGCCGGTGACCGCCACCTCCGTCCGGTTGGCGCGCAGGACCGCGCCGACCGACTCCACCTCCTCGGCCAGGTCCACCTCCCGGTACCCGCTGACCGCCGACCGCACCTGCGCGAGCGACGTCCGCGCCAGCGACCGCACCTGGGCGATCTCCACGGCCGCCCGCTCGGGGTCCCGCTCCGCGAGTCGGCTCGCCAGCTGGGCCTTCACCGCGAGCGCGGAGAGGCTGTGGCCCAGCAGGTCGTGCATGTCGCGCGAGAACCGCAACCGCTCCTCTGTCACCGCCAACCGGGCCCGCGCACGCTGACCTGCGACGGCGTCGTTCACGATGTCCCAGAGCCAGGCGCAGATCATCATCCCCCCGGCCAGGAGCAGCGCGTACGCGATCCCGAACAGCCACACCACCAGGAAAAGGGCGAACCGGACGTCCACCTGCGTGGTCGGGATGAGCAGCCAGGGCAGGACGAGGAGCCCGGCGGTGACCCACGACGTGCGCCGCCGGGAGGCGACGACCACCCCGACGCACCACCACGCGGCGATCAGGACCACCACGTTGATCGGCGTCTGGAGCCCCGCACAGCAGAGCGCGAGCAGGGCGAGCGAGCCCCAGTAGACCCACGGTTCGGGGTCGCGCCGTCCGTCGAGCCAGCCCGTGAAGAGAATGTGCAGCAGGCAGGCGCAGCCGATCCCCAGGGGGACCGACGCGATGGACGGCCACAGCGCGATCCCCGCCGACACCGACGCCGCCACGTCGAGGATCGGGAAGAGGACGAACAGGACGTCGAGGATCATCTTGGAGGCCACGAGCGCCCGCCGCGCGACACGGACGCGCCGGTCACCGCCCGCGCCCGGCGCGGAGGCCCCGCGCGTGTCGGGCTCCGGAACCCCGTGCGGGTGAGCGCCGGCGTCGACGCTCACGCGAGCTCACCGCCCGTGGGCACGGTGTCCTGCGCCGATCGCCGGTCCAGCGGCAGGACCGCGCGCAGCAGGAAGCCGCCGTCGCCCGTCCGCGCGGCCGACAGCGAGCCGCCGCCCGCCGCGACCCGTTCGGACAGCCCCGACAGGCCGTTGCCGAACGCCGTACCCGCCGCCGTCTCGCCGCGGGCCCGGTCGTTGGCCACCTCCACCACGAGTGCCTCCGTCCCCGAGACGACGTCCCCGGTCAGGGTGAACCCGATCTCGCACCGGGCCGCGTCGCCGTGCCGCACCACGTTGGTCCCGGCCTCGCGCACCACCCAGGCGGCCAGCGTCTCCGTCCGCGGGGGCAGGGACAGTCCGTCCAGGCCGGTGACCGTGACCTCGGTCCGGTTCGCGCCGATCAGCGCGGTCACCGACCCCACCTCCTCCGCCAGGCTCACCTCGCGGTAGCCGCTGACCGCCGACCGCACCTGCTGGAGGGACCGCCGTGCCAACGCGTGCACCTGCTCCATCTCGGCCGCCGCCCGCGCGGGCGCGGGCTCCAGCAGGCGCCCGGCGAGCTCGGACTTGACCGCGAGCGCGGAGAGGCTGTGGCCCAGCAGGTCGTGCATGTCCCGCGAGAACCGCAACCGCTCCTCCGTCACCGCCAACCGGGCCCGCGCACGCTGGCCCTCCACCGCCTCGTTGGTGACGTCCCACAGCCAGATCGAGGTGAGGCTCGCGCCCGCCACCACGACGGCCTGCACGATCGCCACGAGCCAGAACAGCGCGAACAGCCCCGGGTGGAGGTCGGGCCCCAGCAGGGGGAGGTGCGCCCAGGGCAGGACCAGCAGGACCGCGCTCAACCACACCGCGCGTCGGCGCGGAACCGCGAGGACCGCCATCCCCCACCAGCTGGAGAGACCGACCAGACCGAAGAGCGGGGTGGCCGTCAGCACGTAGGTCAGCACCGCCAGCGCGAGGGAGCTCCACAAGAGCCGGGACTCCGCGTTCCGCCGGGCGTTGACCCTGCACCAGACGATGACACCGAGCGTGACGGTGGTCGGCACGACGGTGATCACGGGCCACACCGGTGACCAGGACGGCGCCCCCTCCAGGTCGGCGGACGCCAGGAGGTCGGCCGCCGGCCAGGCGAGAATCGAGACGACGCCGAACATCATCGTCGCCATGATGCCGATCCGCGCGATCCGCATCCGGCCCGCGTAGCGCCCCTCGACGCCGTCGGTTCCCGTCGGCTCCCCGCCCACCCGGCCTCCTACCGTCCGCGTCGGCCCGAGACGCCCCGGGCCCCTACGAGTATCGGGGCTCCCCGCGCCCCTCCGTCCACGGGGAGGGCGCGGCGGAGGGTGTCCTCCGCCGCGCCCCCGTGCGGACCGGTGTCACGGCTGGCGGGGGTCCCAGCGGAAGACGCGCCTGACGAGCAGGGCCAGCAGCACCGTCCACACGAGCAGCACCGCGACCGAGGGCAGCGCCGCGCCCCACAGCCCGAGGTAGCCGGTCGCCTCGGCGGCCTCGTAGCCGCCGAACACGTCGTACCCGGTGTAGGCGGCCTGGGCCATCTGGACGGCGGGCGCCACCGGGAGGAACTCCATCACCTGGCGCAGGGAGTCGGGCATCAGGTCGAGCGGGAGGAACGCGCCGCCGGTGAACATCAGGGCCATCATCGGCACCACCGACGCCATCTGGGCGCCCTCGGCGTTGCGCACGTACGGGGTGACGAGCAGACCCGCCATCGACATCGACACCGCGCTCAGCACCACGGCCACCACCAGCATCAGCGGGTCTCGGGGCAGGTCGCCCAGGAGGACGGTGACCAGGCCGACGATCACCACCGCGACGGCCAGCGAGAAGATCGTGATGACCGCGATGAGCGCGCCGAAGATCACCAGAGGGGGAACGCCGCTCACCCGGAGCCGTTTGAGCACGAGCGACTCCCGGCGGGCGGCGAAGACGTTCGAGGCGTGGCCGATGCCGACGAGCACGCCGATACTGCCCAGCACCCCGGCCATGGACAGCTCCCCGGAGGTGACGCCGGGAAGGACCTCGGTGTCCGGCATCTGGAGCGCGACGAGCAGGAACATGAGCGGCATCGCCAGGAACATCCACGCCGTCTTGTACCGGACGAAGAGGATGAACTCGGCGCGGGTCAGCCGCGCGATCCGCCGGACGGGGCTGGGGGAGGGGCGGCCGGTCGCGCCCTTCGCGGTGGTCGTGGTGGTGCTCACGGTGGGTCTCCTCGGGTGGAACGCGCCGGGGCGGGGCTGCGCGGGTCGGGCGGGGGCGGATCGGTCCGGGGCGGGATCAGACCAGGTCGGCGGCGCCGTCGGCGACGCGGAGGAACACGTCCTCCAGCGAGGCGCCGCGGACCTGGAGGTGGCGCAGGACCGTCCCGCGCTCCCCCGCCCAGGCCAGGAGTGAGGCGACCGCGCGGTGGGCCCGCTCCGCCACGTCGCCGCCCCGGGCCGTGTACGTGGCCCACAGGGTCTGGTCCCGGGTCTCCACGCTCAGCTCGGCGCCCTCCAGCCCGGGCAGGTCGGCGGTGCGCACGTCCTCGGGCACGGCGAACGCCACGCGGTCCCCCCAGCCCTCCAGCACGCCCGCCAGGGTGCCCTCGACGCGCGCCTCGCCGCGGTGCATGATCGCCAGGCGGTCGGCGAGGCGCTCGGCCTCCTCCAGGTAGTGCGTGGTCAGGAGGACCGCCACACCGTCCTTCTTCAGCTCGGAGACGATCCGCCAGGTGTCGATCCGCGCCTCCGGGTCCATGCCCGTCGTCGGTTCGTCGAGGTAGAGCACCTCGGGGGAGGTCACCAGGGCCAGCGCCAGGTCCAGACGGCGCTTCTGCCCGCCGGACAGCTGGCGGACCGCGAGCCTGCGCTTGTCGGCCAGGCTCACCATGTCCAGGACCTCCTCGCTGCCGCGCGGCCGTGCGGCGAGGTCGCGGGCGAGGTCGACGGTCTCCCGGACGGTCAGGTCCTCCAGGAGCCCGCTCCCCTGGAGGACGGCGTTGGTGCGTTCGCGGACCGCGGCGGGCTGGCCGTAGGGGTCCTCGCCGAAGACCCGGACGGTCCCGGAGGTCGGTCGGCGGAAGCCCTCCAGCGTCTCGATGGTCGTGGTCTTGCCCGCGCCGTTGGTGCCCAGGAGGGCGAACAGCTCGCCGGGGTGGATCTCGAAGGAGACGCCCCTGACCGCCTCGAAGTCGCCGTAGTGCTGCCGGAGGTCGCTGACGACCACGGCGGGCCCGTCGGTGGCGGCCCCCGCGGGGGCGTCGGTGGCTCCGGAGTGCGCTGTCGTCGTCATGTCCACCATGCTCGCGAAACCGCCGCACACGGAACAGACACCGTTGTCACCGGCTCACCGTGCGGAACCACCCGGCGCGGTCACTGACAAATGTCATGCCGCCCGGTGACGGGGACGGCGGGTGTGTCACGTTTTTGGGCCCGCGACCCTCACAGGACGGGAGCACGACGAGGAGGAGGCGCCATGTCCCCGACCGATCCACCGCCCGGCCCCGGCACCGGGCGGCCACCGGACCCCCGGACCGACGACCGGGCCGACGCGGCGGACGCGGCCCTCCGGGAGGCCACGGACCACTACGTCGACCACCGCGAGCTGCTGTTCTCCATCGTCTACGGCATGCTCGGCACGGTCTCCGACACCGAGGACGTCCTCCAGGAGACCTGGCTGGCGTGGTCCGCGCGCCACCGGGACACCTCGGCGCGCCCGGTCGACCACCCCCGCGCGTACCTGGTCCGCACGGCCGTCAACCAGGCCCTGGCCCGTCAGGAGGCCGTCGGCCGCCGCAAGGAGTCCTACCTCGGACCGTGGCTGCCCGAACCCCTCGTCACCACCGGGGACGCCGCGGAGGAGGTCCTGCGGACCGAGTCGGTCTCCCTCGCGCTGCTGGTCGTCCTGGAGTCGCTCTCGCCCCTGGAACGCGCGGTGTTCGTCCTGCACGAGGTCTTCGGCTACCGGAACACGGAGATCGCGGGCATCCTCGGCCGCACTCCGGAGGCCGTACGCCAGCTCGGGCACCGGGCCCGCGGGCACGTGCGCGCCCGGCGGCCGCGCTACGAGGCCGACCGCGGGCTCCGGCGCGCGGTGACCCGCAGGTTCGTCGAGGCGGCCGTCAACGGGGACGTCGCGGCCCTGATGGCGGTCCTCGCCCCGGACGTGACCATGTGGAACGACGGCGGAGGCAGGGTCCGCAGGGCGAGCCGCCGTCCGATCGAGGGGCGCGACCGGGTCGTGCGCTTCCTCGTGGGCGTGGCCACCGGACGGGACCCGATCAGGGAGTTCGCCCACGAAGTGGTCAACCAGACCCCCGCCGCCGTCCTGCTCCGCGACGGTGCGCTCTTCGCCGTGGTCGTGCCCGACCTGCGCGGGGACCGGATCAGTGACATCTACACCGTCGCCAACCCCGACAAGCTCGCCCATCTCGACCCGCCCGTCCCCGGGAGGACACCGTGAACCGACCCGAGAACCCGCTCCGCCTCTCCCCAGGCGACACCGTCGTTCCGAGGGAACTGACCACCATCCGCTCCGGGACCGTCCCCGTACCCGACCCCGACCGGTCGGTCCACCTCCAGTTCCGCCGGTTCGCCGGATGCCCGGTCTGCAACGTCCACCTGCGCGAGGTGGCCCGGCGACACGACGAGATCCTCGCCGCCGGGGTCCGCGAGGTGGCCCTGTTCCACTCGACCGTCCGTGACATGCTCCCCCACCAGGGCGCGCTGCCGTTCGACGCCGTGGCCGACCCCGAGCGGGAGCTGTACACCGCCTTCGGGGTGGGCCGGGGCGCCCGCGCGCTCCTGCACCCCAGGGTGCTGACCTCGCCGCTGCGGCCCAGCAGCTGGTCGGTCGTCCGCGACGGCGTCCGCGCGGGCGCGCCCCTGACCGGTTCACCGGACGGGGACGACCTCCTCGGCCTGCCCGCCGACTTCCTCATCGGGCCCGAGGGACGGATCCGCGCGGTCAAGTACGGCACGCACGCCGGTGACCAGTGGTCGGTGGACGAACTGTTGGAACTGGCACGCGCCGGACACCCGGCCTGACCCGGCGGCGGCCCGACCGAACGGCGGCGGGGCCGGTCCCGATCCGGAAGGGATCGGCACCGGCCCCGCACGGGTCCGTCGGACGCAGGGGTCAGGCCTGCGCGGTCTCCTTCTCGCCCGCGGCCGGGCTCTCGCCCCTGACCGAGCGCAGCAGGAGCTGGGAGACGTCCACGACCTCCAGCGACTCCTTGGCCTCGCCCTGCGACTTCTTCTCGTTGATCGCGTCGCCGAGCATGACCTGGCAGAACGGGCACGCGGTCGAGACGGTGTCGGGGTTGGTGGTCAGCGCCTCGTCCACCCGCTCGGTGTTGATGCGCTTGCCGATCCGCTCCTCCATCCACATGCGGGCACCACCGGCGCCGCAGCAGAAGCCCCGCTCCTTGTGGCGGTGCATCTCCTGCGTCTTGACGCCCGGGACCTTGGCCATGATGTCGCGCGGCGGCGTGTACACCTTGTTGTGGCGGCCGAGGAAGCACGGGTCGTGGTACGTGATGTTCTCGTCCACGCTCTGCACCGGGGTCAGCTTGCCCTCGTCCACCAGCTTGGCCAGGAGCTGGCTGTGGTGGACCACCTCGTACGTGCCGCCGAGCTGCGGGTACTCGTTGGCGAGCGTGTTGAAGCAGTGCGGGCAGCTGGCCACGATCTTGGTGACGCCCGCCTCGTTCAGCGTCTCCACGTTCTGCTGGGCGAGCATCTGGAAGACGTACTCCATGCCCAGGCGGCGCGCGGGATCACCGGTGCACGCCTCCATGCCGCCGAGGACGGCGAACTTCACGCCCGCGATGTCCAGCAGCTCGGCGATGGCCTTGGTGGTCTTCTTGGCGCGGTCCTCCAGGGCGCCGGCGCAACCGACCCAGAACAGGTACTCGGTGTCCGGCGACAGCTTGTCGTCGACGACCTCGACCTCGACCGGGTTCTCCTGCTCGGCGAGCTCCTGGATCCAGTCCATCCTCCGGTCCTCGGCCATGCCCCACGGGTTGGCCTTGTTCTCGAGGTTCTTCAGGAGGGTGTTGGCCTCGGACGGGAAGTTCGACTCGACCATGACCTGGTAGCGGCGCATGTCGAGGATGTGGTCGATGTGCTCGATGTCGACCGGGCACTGCTCGACGCAGGCACCGCAGTTGGTGCAGGACCACAGCTCGTCGGGGTGGATGACGCCACCCTCCTCCTCGGTGCCGACGAGCGGCTTGTTGAGGAGCGCGAGGACGTCGACGCCCGCGTGGCTCTCGTCCGGCTTCTCGGCGAGGGTCTCCTCGGTGATGCCCTGGAGCAGGTACGGGGCCTTCTCGTAGGCGTGCTTCTGGAGGTCGAGGATGACCTTCTTCGGCGACAGCGGCTTACCGGTGTTCCAGGCGGGGCACTGGGACTGGCACCGGCCGCACTCGGTGCAGCTGGTGAAGTCGAGCAGGCCCTTCCAGGTGAAGTCCTCGATCCTGCCCGCGCCGAACGGGTCCTCGTCCGGGTCGGCCTCCTCGAAGTCGAGGGGCTTGACGCCGCTCTTGTCCATCATCTGCTTGGCGGCGCCGTGCGACGGGGCACCGTCGGCCTTGCGCTTGAAGTAGATGTTGACCGGGGCGAGGAAGCGGTGCCAGCCCACACCCATGGTGAGGTTGACCGCCAGCACGACGAAGAACGCGTAGCTGATGACCAGCTTGAACGCGGCCACGAGGGCGATGGCGGGCTCGGCGACCGCGGCGTCACCGGGCAGGAGCGCGCCGACCGCGTGGGAGATCGGGGTGGCCCAGACGGGGAACGGGAACTCCTCCGAGGCGACCTTGAGGCCGCGGATCGCGAAGATCGCCAGCAGCAGGCCGATGATGTAGGCCTCGACGTAGTACGCCGTCCAGTGCTTGGAGTTCATGAAGCGGGACTGGCGGCCGATCCGCTTCGGGCTGTGGAGCAGGCGGTAGCCGGTCAGGCCGATGATGCCGACGAGGCTGGCCCCGGCGATGATCTCGATGGCCAGGCCGTAGATCGTCCAGTCGTGGATGATCGGCAGGTGGAAGTGCGGGTCGAAGACCTCGCCCTGGGCCTCGATGACGGTGAAGACCAGCAGGGGGAAGGAGACCATCACGAACCAGTGGGCCACGCCGACCCACGGCCGCTTGATCATCCTCGTGTGCCCGACGATCTCGATCAGGGTCATCGTGAGCCGCTGCCCGAACGGCCCCTTGCGCTCCGGCTCCACCGGACGGCCGATGCCCACGGTTCGCACGATCTGGCGGATGGCCAGAGCGAACATGGTGAGCGCGACCACGGCGAAGACCGAGGTGATGATGCCCAGTGTCAGGTACAGCATCGCCCGTGGCCTCCCATCCTGCTGTGTCGTCCGGTGCGCCACACACCGGCGGTCAGAACATATGTTACTAGCGAGTAATCGCCCGGCGGCCACCGACCCGCCCCCGGCACGGGGACCGTCGGCGACACCCGCGCCACCACCCGGGTTCGGGACCGGACCACGGAATCCGACCCCGGCGCGCCAGCACCCGCGCCCGCGGACGATGACACCGAGGAATCACAGGAGTGTGCCGGTCATGACACCGGCCACATGATCCACGTTCCACACATTATGTGTAGCCGACATCGAGCGCCCGGGGGCACGGCGGGGCACCCGTAATACCACCGGTCCGTCCCCCGTCCCCTCCTCCGCCACCGGCCGCGCCCCGGGGGTTCCCCTGACACCGGGTCAAGGTTCCCCCCGAGTTGACCCGGGTTTGCGCCATTTCCTCCCTGAAGTCGCCCCCAACGGGAACACCACGCCTGGGTCGGCCGTTGTCCCTTCGTAGGAACTAACTTGAGTCGGGTTGACTCAACTGACTTGACAGCGATCACTCGACGAAGCAAACTTACGTCTGAACGACTCAACCTTGACGGAGGTAGCAACCATGGCTCGTGCGGTCGGAATCGACCTCGGTACGACGAACTCGTGCGTCGCGGTCCTGGAGGGCGGCGAACCCA
>NZ_JBVMUY010000044.1:0-473 GCF_055632325.1 Nocardiopsis sp. KDC1DS13DA1 | reverse complement strand
ATCGACCTCGGTACGACGAACTCGTGCGTCGCGGTCCTGGAGGGCGGCGAACCCACGGTCATCGCCAACGCCGAGGGCTCCCGCACCACCCCCTCCGTCGTCGCCTTCGCCAAGAACGGTGAGGTGCTCGTCGGCGAGGTGGCCAAGCGCCAGGCGGTCACCAACGTCGACCGCACCATCCGCTCGGTCAAGCGCCACATCGGCACCGACTGGTCGGTGAAGATCGACGACAAGACCTTCAACCCGCAGCAGATCAGCGCCTTCATCCTGCAGAAGCTCAAGCGCGACGCCGAGGCCTACCTCGGTGAGGACGTCACCGACGCGGTCATCACCGTCCCGGCGTACTTCAGCGACTCCCAGCGCCAGGCCACCAAGGAGGCCGGCACGATCGCGGGCCTGAACGTGCTGCGCATCATCAACGAGCCGACCTCGGCCGCCCTCGCCTACCACCTGGAGAAGGAGGGCGAGGCCAC
>NZ_JBVMUY010000043.1:0-378 GCF_055632325.1 Nocardiopsis sp. KDC1DS13DA1 | reverse complement strand
ACGAGCCGACCTCGGCCGCCCTCGCCTACCACCTGGAGAAGGAGGGCGAGGCCACGATCCTCGTCTACGACCTCGGCGGCGGCACCTTCGACGTCTCCCTCCTGGAGGTCGGCGACGGCGTCGTGGAGGTCAAGGCGACCAACGGCGACAACCACCTCGGCGGCGACGACTGGGACCAGGCGATCGTCGACTGGCTGGTCGAGCGGTTCAAGAACGCCAACGGCGTGGACCTGGCCAAGGACAAGATGGCCCTCCAGCGCCTGCGCGAGGCCGCGGAGAAGGCCAAGATCGAGCTGTCCAGCTCCAGCGAGTCGGTCATCAACCTGCCCTACATCACGGCCTCGGCCGAGGGCCCGCTGCACCTGGACGAGAAGCTCA
>NZ_JBVMUY010000042.1:0-266 GCF_055632325.1 Nocardiopsis sp. KDC1DS13DA1 | reverse complement strand
CACGTGGTCCTGGTGGGCGGTTCCACCCGTATGCCCGCCATCGTGGAGCTGGTCAAGGAGATGACCGGCGGCAAGGAGCCCAACAAGGGCGTCAACCCGGACGAGGTCGTGGCGGTCGGCGCCGCGCTCCAGGCCGGTGTGCTCAAGGGCGAGGTCAAGGACGTCCTGCTGCTGGACGTCACCCCGCTGTCGCTGGGCATCGAGACCAAGGGCGGCGTGTTCACCAAGCTCATCGAGCGCAACACGACCATCCCGACCAAGCGCTC
>NZ_JBVMUY010000041.1:0-237 GCF_055632325.1 Nocardiopsis sp. KDC1DS13DA1 | reverse complement strand
GCGGCGTGTTCACCAAGCTCATCGAGCGCAACACGACCATCCCGACCAAGCGCTCGGAGATCTTCACGACGGCCGACGACAACCAGCCGTCCGTGCAGATCCAGGTCTACCAGGGTGAGCGCGACATCGCCCAGTTCAACAAGAAGCTGGGCGTCTTCGACCTGACCGGTCTGCCCCCGGCGCCGCGCGGCGTCCCGCAGATCGAGGTCGCCTTCGACATCGACGCCAACGGCATCG